>JBKJUQ010000444.1:0-3493 GCA_046590685.1 Hymenobacteraceae bacterium | reverse complement strand
GCACCGTAACGTCGCCGGTGGTGAGCGAGCCGACGAAATCAATCGTGGTCGCGCGCATCGCCACCGAGTAGCCCCGGCCGCTCACCAGCGGGGCCGTGAGCGCCTTCGACAGCGGCGCCCCGGCGGGCGTGGGCGAGAAGTAGCCCCGGGTGAACGGCGCCGTGGGCCCGCCGCGCGTCTCGTCGAACCCGAACACGTTGGGGTAGGGCTTCACGGCGGTGGAGTTGGCTACGTTGAAGGCGCCGTTGACGATGGGCGTGAACACGCCGGGCACCGCCAGGTCGGCTACCGTCGTGTTGGTCACGGGCGCGCTCAGGAAGCGGTAGCCCACGGCCGCGCCGGGGTTGGGCGTGATATACTGCTGCACCGTGGCCGCGCCGATGAACTGGCCAAAGCCCGCGAAGCTCGCGGCCGTGGCAGTGGTGTCGGCGTCGGAGAGCAGCGTGAACTTCTGGTTGTTGAGCACGATATCAGAGAACGCTGCGGCCAGCAGCCGCACTTCCACCGGCTGGCTCAGGGTCAGCGCGTCGGCGCCGAAGTTGTACATCGCCAGCACCCGGCTGGGCAGCCCCGACCCCGTGACCTGCGCCGTCAGGCCACTGTACAGGTAGAGGCCCGACGACGAAAAGGTGCGCCCGCCCGTAACCTGCACGTCGCCCGTGGCGCCGCTGGCGCTGATGCCGTCAGGCGAGCAGATGACGAGAATGGCGTCGGCCGCTCACCACGTAGCACTCGCCGGTGGGGGCGCCCGGCGTGTCCGGGCTGCTGCTGAACTGCCCGTTAGCCTGCACCACCATAGCGCCCGTCACGACGATATCGCCGGTGAGGAAGCCATCGCCGGTGCCGGTGATGGTGATGTTGCGGTAGGTGCCCGCCGGAATCGCCTCGGACGAGGTGATGACCAGGTCCTCGACTACGTCATTGACGGTGATGGTGAAGGTCTGCTCGAAGCTCAGGCCGCCCCCATCGGTGCTTTGCACCCGAATGTCGTAGCTGGGCTGCGCCTCGAAGTCGGGTGCGGCCGTGATGACGAGCTGGCCGCTGCCGTTGATGCTGAACGCGCCGTTGTCGGTGTCGCCCGCGCCGGGTACCAGGGTGTAGGTGTGGGTGTCGCCCGCGTCGGGGTCGGTGGTGGAGAAGTTGCCGATGGCGGTGCCGGCGGCCGTGTTCTCGGCCACGCTCTGCGGCGAAAGGCCCAGGGCCGTGGGCGCCTGGTTGGTGATGACTGTAAACGCCAGCCCGTTGGAGGTGCCGTTGGCGGTGGTCACGGTCACGGGGCCGCTGGTGGCGCCTACCGGTACGTTCACCGTGATGGTGGTGGCCGTGTTGGTGCCAATGGTGGCGGCCGTGCCGTTGAAGCTCACGCCGGTGGCGCTGCTCAGGTCGGTGCCCGTAATGGTCACGCTGGCGCCCACCGGGCCGCTGGTGGGGTTCAGGCTGGTGAGTACCGGCGCGGGCGGCGCCAGCACGCCCAGAAACGCCACCTGCGTGGCGGTGCCCGCCAGGGTAAGGCTGCCAAAGGTGGCCGGCGGGGTAGCAAACCCTGCAGCATACACCCGGCTGCCGTGGGTGGCAATGCCGTTGCCGAAGTCGAAGCCGGTGCCGCCGCCGCTGGTGACCCAGGCATCGGCCCCGGCCGTGGTGTAGGCGGCCACAAACACATCATCGGTGAACGTGCCGGTGCCGGCCAGGGCCTGCCCGGCAATGTTGGCGCCGGTGCCGCTGCGGAATAGCCCCGTCACGTACACGCGGGTACCGTCGGTGGCAATGCCGGCACCGTAGTCGAGGTCGGAGCCGCCGCCGCTGGTGGCCCAGGCATTGGCCCCGGCTACGGTGTAGGCGGCCACAAACATCTCATTGCCGCCCGCCCCAGCCAGGGCCTGCCCGGCAAAGCTGGCGCCGGTGCCGCTGATGAAGGAGCCCGTCACGTACACGCGGGTGCCGTCGGTGGCAATGCCGGTGCCTTGGTCGAAGCCGGTGCCGCCGCCGCTGCTGGCCCAGGCCCAGGTGCCGGTGCCGGGGGTGTAGCGGGCCACGAACACATCGTTGTTGCCGGCGCTGGTGAGCACCGTGCTGCCAAAGGCTACCTGGCCGCTAAACTGGCCCGTCACGTAGACGTTGCCCGCCGCATCGGTGGCCGTGCCATTGACGCGGGACGTGCCACCCACCCGCGGGCTCACCGCCCCCTGCCACACGCCGGCCGTGGTGAGCGTGGCCAGCCCCGCCGCACCCGCTGGCAGCGGCCCAAAGCCGCCAAACGTAGCGGTTCCCCCCGTGCCCAGCCCCGCATACACCCGGCCGCTGGCCGTGGCAATGCCGTAGCCGGTGTCGCCGCCGGTGCCGCCGCCGCTGGTGGCCCAGGCGTTGGCCCCGGCCGTGGTGTAGGCCGCCACAAACACATCGGTGTCGCCCGCCCCGGTCAGGGCCTGCCCGGCAATGCTGGCGCTGGTGCCGCTGCCGAATTGCCCCGTCACGTACACGCGGGTGCCGTCGGTGGCAATGCCTCTGCCGATGTCGGTGCTGGTGCCACCGCCGCTGGTAGCCCAGTCGTTAGCCCCGGCCGTGGTGTAGGCGGCCACAAACACGTCGCTGTTGCCGGTGCCGGTGCCGGCCAGGGCCTGCCCGGCAATGCTGGCGCTGGTGCCGCTCACGAATTGGCCCGTCACGTACACCTGGGTGCCGGCGGTGGCAATGCCGTAGCCGATGTCGTTGCTGGTACCGCCGCCGCTGGTCGCCCAGGCCCAGGTGCCGGTGCCCGGCGTGTAGCGAGCCACGAACATATCCTGGCCGCCGGCGCTGGTGAGCACCGTGCTGCCGAAGGCCACCTGCCCATCAAACTGGCCCGTCACGTAGACGTTGCCCGCCGCATCGGTGGCCGTAGCCCTGGTGATGGACGTGCCGGCCCGCAGCTGATCGGGCGCGAGGGCCGCCTGCCAGGTAGGGGTTTGGGCCTGGATGGGGGTGGGGGCCAGCAGCAGGGCCACCAGGGCACCGGCCAGGGGCAGCAGCCGCCAGCCGGGCCGCGCAGCCCCGCCAGCGCGGGAAGTGAGTAAAGAACGCATATCGTAAGGGAGAGAGGGGGGAAAGGGAAGGGAAACGGCGACTCCCCGGCCTAGTCGCCCGGGGAGTCGCCCGAAAAAAAGCAAGCAGCCGGGGGCGCCGGCTCAGGTAGTCGGCGCGGCGGGCAGGGTGGGCGTGGCGTCGGGGCGCCCGACGTAGTCGTCGTAGCGGGCCGGGTCGGCCTGGAAGCGGCGCTGGCCTTTCTGGTTGAGCACGGCGTACTCGTCGTACACCACGTTGTGCTGGCGGACGCGCGCCTGGGCGGCGAGCGAGCGGTTCATCACGGCGTCGGCCTGGTCTTTCAGCTTCTGCACCAGTGCCTGCCGGGCCACCGGAATGGCGTCGAGGCGAGCCTGGCTGAGGCCTTCCTTCGCGCAGGCGGGGTCGGCGAGGAAGGTGGTGCCGGCGGCGTGGCAGTCGGTGGCGGCGCGCA
>JBKJUQ010000265.1:0-2651 GCA_046590685.1 Hymenobacteraceae bacterium | reverse complement strand
GCCCCGCCGCGCCGGGTTTGGTAGGAAACGGCGCGGCCACCAGCATCACGGTAAACGCCCCGCCCGCCGGCTCCACCGGGTTGATTACGGTAACGACCCCGAACGGCACGGCCACCTCGGCCACCAGCTACACCTACCAGCTAGCGGTAGCCACGGGCGTCATCGCGCCCACCACCTACTGCACGGGCGGCGCCATCAGTGTACCGTTCACCGTAACGGGCGGCGCCTACAACGCCGGCAATGTCTTCACGGCGCAGCTCGTGGATTCGCTCGGCACGGTCATCGGCACCATCGGGACGTTGACCGGCACTACCAGCGGCACCATCAGCGGGACCATCCCGACGACGGCGCCGTACTCGCTCACCGACCGCATCCGCGTCGTGACGAGCAACCCGAGCACGACCGGTAGCCCGAACGCGCAGGATTTGACCATCATCAACCTGAGCGACGCGACGGCGACCAGCAACTCGCCGGTGGCGACGGGTGGCACCGTGCAGCTCGACGTGACCGTCCCGGCCGCCTTGCTCAACACCTACGCGTGGAGCAAGATCAGCGGCGGCGGCACGTTCAGCTCCTCGCTGCGGAACCCAACGATTCCCGCCGCGACCGTAGCCAACTCGGGTACTTACCAGGTTGTCATCTCGCGCGGCTCGTGCTCCGTGACGCGTACGGTGAGCGTAACGGTGGACCCACCGCTGGTGACGCACTCGATCACGACCAGCCCCCTCGTGGGCACGGCGTTCTGCGCGGGTGAGCCCGTGACGATCAACTTCGTCACGGTTGGGACTTATCTGGCGGGCAACGTCTTTACGGCGTCGCTCATCAACCCGACGACCAGCGCCGTCATTGCTACCATCGGGACCCTCAGCCAGGGTGGCGCGACCACGAACCGTAGCATCAGCGGCACGTGGCCCGCGAGTGCTCCAGCGGGTACTTATCGGGTGCGGGTTGACTCGAACCAACCCGCCGTGGCCGGCACTACCAACGGCACCGATCTGACCCTCACGAACGTCACCGTCGCGGTGGCCTCGTCGAATTCGCCGGTCGCCCTCGGCGGCACCATCACGCTGACGGTCACGGGTGCCCCCGCGGGCAGCACCTACGCCTGGACGGCACCCGGCGCCGGCACGATCCTCAACGCCAACACGGCCAACGCGAGCGTTACGAACGCGCAGCCCGGCGACATCGGCACCTACGAGGTACTGATCAGCAAAAACGGCTGCTCAGTGACAAAGACGGTAGACGTGCAGTTCACGACGGCCATCTACACCGACGCGCTCGCTGGCACGGCGTTCTGCGCCGGGGATGCGGTGACGATCAACTTCCGTTCAACTGGCTCCTACGCGTCGCCCGCGCCTTTCGTGGCGGGCAACACGTTCGCCGCGCGCCTCGTGCACCCCACGACCGGTGTGGTGCTCGGCACGATCGGCACCCTCAATCAGGGTGGCTCGATCTTCAACCGCTCGATTTCAGGCACGTGGCCGGCGGGCGTGGGCACGGGTCCCTTCCGGGTACGGGTCGATGCGGATGACCCCAGCGTGACCGGCTCGAACAACGGCACGAACCTCACGCTCACCGACGTGGTGAGCGCGGTGGCGAGCTCCAATGCGCCGGTGGCGGCGGGCAGCACCCTCACGCTGAGCGTGACGGGTGCGCCCATCGGCTCAACCTACGCCTGGACCGGCCCCGGCACGATCCTAAACGCCACCACCGCCAACGCGAGCGTAGCGAACGCGCAGGTCGCCAACTCGGGCACCTATCAGGTAGTCATCAGCCGCAACGGCTGCTCGACAACCAAAACGGTCAGTGTAGAGATCAACCCGAGCGCGTCGATCATCACGACTGGCACGATCTCGCCGACGACGTACTGCGCGGGCGCTGCCATCAGCGTTCCGTTTACGGTAAGCGGCGGCGCGTTCAACGCGGGCAACGTCTTCACGGCGCAGCTCGTCGACTCGCTCGGCACCGTGCTGGGCACCATTAGTACGCTGGCGCAGACCACCGGCGGGACGATCAGCGGGACGGTTCCGGCCGGTGCCCCCTACTCGCTCCGTAGCCGCGTTCGGGTGATCGGCTCTTCGCCGGCCACGATCGGCTCCATCAACGGGCAGGATCTGACTATTATTCAGCTCGGCGGGACGACGGCGACCAGCAACTCGCCCATCACGGCGGGAGCTACGCTGACCTTCGACGTGACGGGTGTAGCGGCGGCGTCGCTCAACACCTACGCGTGGAGCAAGATCAGCGGCGGCGGGACGTTCAGCAGCAGCCTACGAAACCCGACGATTCCGGCCGCGACCACAGCTAACTCGGGCACCTATCAGGTGGTCGTGAGCCGCGGCTCGTGCTCGGTGACGCGCACGGTGAGCGTAACGGTGAACCCGGCGGCACCAACCGCCAGCATCACCACCACTGGCCCGGCTTCGGGCACGTACTGCGCGGGCTCGCCGATTTTCGTGGACTTCACCACGACCGGCACCTTCGCGGCCAACAACGTCTTCACCGCACAATTGTCCAACGCGAGCGGCTCGTTTGCTTCGCCGATCACGATCGGGACGGTGAACGGCCCCGGCACGGGCTCCGGCCAGATCGGCGTAGCAAACGAGCCGCTCGCGTTGGACAATTGTGCGGTGAAGACGTTGTTGGCCGCG
>JBKJUQ010000209.1:0-1925 GCA_046590685.1 Hymenobacteraceae bacterium | reverse complement strand
TGTCCACCGCCACCTTGATGCGGCCTTTGGCCGGGGCGATGTAACCGGCGTCTTCCACGTCGTAGCCTTTCGGCGGCGTCTCGATGCCTTTCGGCGGATCCAGCTGGACGGTTTCGCCGTTGCGATTGACCAGTTTGCCTGTCATGGGATTGAAAGTCAGGTCACCGGCAATGGCGAAAGCGGTGACGATCTCCGGGCTGGCCACGAAGGCGTGGGTGTTCGGGTTGCCGTCGTTGCGCTTGGCGAAGTTGCGGTTGAAGCTCGTGATGATCGAGTTCGCGCGGTTCGGGTCGTCGGTGTGACGGGCCCACTGGCCGATGCACGGCCCGCAGGCGTTGGCGAGCACTACCCCGCCGATGCTGGCGAAAGTGTCTAACAGGCCATCGCGCTGGGTGGTGTAGCGCACCATCTCCGAGCCGGGCGTGATGGTGTATTCGGCCGCCACGGTCAGATTCTTATCGGCTGCCTGGCGCGCGATGGACGCCGCGCGGGTCATATCCTCGTAGGAAGAGTTGGTGCACGAGCCGATCAGGCCCACTTCGAGCTTGGCGGGCCAGCCGTGCTGCCGCACGGCGGCGGCGAACTCGGAGATCGGCCACGCCGCATCCGGCGTGAACGGCCCGTTGACGTGCGGCTCCAGCGTGGAGAGGTCGATATCGATGAGCTGATCGAAGTACGTAGCCGGGTCGGCGTACACTTCGGGGTCGGCGCGCAGGTGCTCGCGCACGCCGTTCGCCAGCTCCACCACGTCGGCGCGGTTGGTGGACCGCAGGTAGTCGGCCATCTTCTCGTCGTAGGCGAAGACGGAGGTGGTGGCGCCGATCTCGGCACCCATATTACAGATCGTGCCCTTGCCGGTGCAGCTCAGGCTCTCGGCGCCGTCGCCGAAGTACTCGACGATCGCGCCGGTGCCGCCCTTTACCGTCAGGATACCCGCGACTTTCAGGATCACGTCCTTCGCCGACGCCCAGCCGCTGAGCTTGCCCGTGAGACGCACGCCGATGAGCTTCGGAAACTTGAGCTCCCACGCCATCCCGGCCATCACGTCGACGGCATCCGCGCCGCCCACGCCGATCGCGATCATCCCCAAACCGCCCGCGTTGGGGGTGTGCGAGTCGGTCCCGATCATCATCCCCCCCGGAAACGCGTAGTTTTCGAGCACCACCTGGTGAATGATCCCCGCGCCGGGCTTCCAGAAGCCAATCCCGTACTTGTTCGAGACGGACGCCAGAAAGTCGTAGACCTCCTTGTTCTCGGAGTTGGCGATGGCCAGATCCTGGTCGGCGCCAATCTTGGCCTGAATCAGGTGGTCGCAGTGCACGGTGCTCGGCACGGCCACGGTGGGGCGGCCGGCGCTCATAAACTGGAGCAGCGCCATCTGGGCGGTGGCGTCCTGCATCGCCACGCGGTCGGGGGCGAAATCGACGTACGTCTTGCCGCGCTCGAAGGCGCGGGTGGGCACGGCGCTCGCGCCGTTGGAGCCCAGCCCGCCGGCATCGGCGTAGAGGTGCGCGTACAGGATTTTCTCGGTCAGCGTCAGCGGCCGGCCAACTACGGCGCGGGCGGCGGTCAGGCGCTCGCCCATCCGGCCGTAGCCGGTGCGGATCATCTCCAGATCAAATGCCATCGAAAACTCGTCGTTAAGTGGGGACTGTGGGGGTACCAGCGGGTGCGGGCAAAGGTAACGAGCGGCGCGGGGCGAGGCAAACGGGGAGTGAGCGCTACCTTCCGACCTCATTCTCCTTTCATCTTATGCGTACGGCGGTGCGAAACGGTTTCGGATGGCGAGCCTTTGGGCTGCTGGTGCTGGCCTTGTGGGCGGGTGGAGCAAGGGGGCAGGCACCGGTGTGGGACTGGGCTATTTCGCCCGGAGCCGGTGGCGCCGGGCGTACGGCCGTGGACAAAGAGGGCAACGTATACCTGAT
>JBKJUQ010000448.1:0-10414 GCA_046590685.1 Hymenobacteraceae bacterium | reverse complement strand
GCGCGTACAGTATCCGCCCTAACGCTCGCAGGCGCGGCCCCCGCGAGCCCCCCAACCGCTGCATCGCCGCCCTGCCCAGCCGGTTTTCCACCTGCGGTCGCTCAAACCGGTGCGGATCCGGCGGCGGGTTGTCGCGCTCGGCCAACCGCCGCGCGAACGCCGCTACGATAGCCTCGTCGGCCGCAGCGAGCGAGGAAGAAGGGTCGGCGGTGTCAGTCATAAAGTAAGCCGTCGGCTTGCAGTTGCCGGATGCTGGTTACCGATCTATTGACCGGAATCTTGTTTCGTCAGACGTAAATTGTTTATTGTAAAACTGTATATGCGTATCGTTAGACTGCACATGCGTATCGTCAGACTGCACATGCATTTCGTCAGACTGCACATGCGTATCGTTAGACTGCATATGCATTTCGTCAGACTGCAGATGCGTTTCGTCAGACTGCAGATGTGTTTTGTCAGACGCCATCTGCATTTTACCGGACGCCTTCATCTATCGTCAGATTTTAACTTGCAATTATTAGATCCAACAGCCAAATAAACAGACTAAACCAGCGAGTCAACAGATCCAACTACTGAGTCGTCTGCTGCCCCTACCGGATCCCCTTACCGCACCGCCGCCAGGTCGGCCAGCTCGGCGCGGGCCTTCGTCAGCTCGGGGGCGTAGGGGTAGAGGCGATCGACGGCGGCGGAGAAGTGCTGGAGCAGCGGCTTGAACACGGCGCGGAACTGGGTGCGGGTGGTGTCGTCGGTGAGCAGGAACAGGAGCCGGCCGCGGTCGATGCGCAGGTCTTCGTCGGGGTCGTTGGGGTCGATGGTGTGGTGGCGCAGGGTGCGCACCAGCTCGCCGCCCGACGCGCGCAACAGCAGCAGGGCGCCCGCTTGCAGGGTTTGGAGCAGGGTGAGGCAGTCGGGCAGGGCGAAGTGCAGCGGCTGGCCGGGCTTGATGGCGCGCAGGCGCTGGAGCAGCTCCTCGACGCGGGCCGGCGGCTGGAGGGCGCTCAGCGCGTGCATTGCCTTCGCGAACGGCTGGCCCGGCAGCAGCGTGGTGAGCGTGGGCACGTAGGTGAGCAGCAGGCGCAGCGCCGCCAGCTCGGCATCGGTGAAGGTGCGCCGCAGGAACGGCCCGCGCGGCGGCGGCGGGGCCGCGGCGGCTCGTTGGAGCCGGAGGTACTGGTTGCTGACGTGCTCGAACTCGTCAGCGACAGACGCGAAATAGGCCTCCAGATCGGCGCGACGCGTCTCCCAGCCCACCAGCTGGGCGCGGGCGGCGGGGTCGGTGGGGAGGGGGTCCTTCGGCCCGGCATTGAACTGCCCGACCAGCCAGCGCTCGGTCATGGGGGCGAGGTCCTTGACGATATCGGCGACGCTGACCAGCATCTTGTCGAGGGTGGCGTCCTCGCCCGCGCTCGGGTTGAGCATGGCGCGCAGCATCGGACGCAGCGGGCTTTCGAGGATCAGCCGCCCGACGAGCAGCGCGTAGTAGTAGTCGGGCAGGCGATCGGTCCAGAGGTTGGCGAACTCTTCGGCCGTCGCCACCGCCTTGAGCGCCGCCAGGGTGCGCGGATTAAGGCCCGTGCGCCGCCGCAGCTCGGCCACTACCGGTTGCTTGGCCGCCATCTGCCACAGCAGCTCGCACGCCGTGACGGTGATGGCGAGCACCGGCCCGAGGCTGCGGTAGGAGGAGGCTTGCAGCTCGGCCAGCTCGGCGAGCGCCGCTATCTCGGCGGGGTCGTTGGGGTCGGCCGGATTATAGTCATCATCGCTGAGTTCGTTGATGTCGTATCCGGCGAGCGGCGCGGCTGCCGGGGCCGCGGGAATGCTCGGGGAAGCTGGATCGGGGAGCGCGGGGATTGCAGAGTCGGGCAGAGCGATCATAGGGGAGAACAGGTTAGGAATCGTGGAGGTTGACCAGCGCCGCGCACCGCAAAACAACCGGAAGTAGGGGCGTTGCCGCCGCAATATTGGGCGCATTCCGTCGTCTATCCGTCGGAGCAGGGGTTCGGCCCCTGCCTAAGTATCCTTAACTGTATGACTCGTAAGACCTTTCTGAAAACTGCCGGCGCGGCTGGCGCGGCCGCGTGGCTGCTGAGCGACAATCTATTCAGCGAAGCCGCGCCGGGTGCGGCACCCGCCGGTTCGCTGCTGCGGAAAGTGGTGCGCGACGGGCGAAAGTTTCTTAATCCGGTCCCGACCGATACCGTGTTGCCCGGCACCACCTGGCGGATGCTGCGCGAGTGGGCCGGCGGCGACCAGGAGCGCACCCCCGCCACGCCCATCGGCCCGTTTCACACCGATCCGACGCACTACGCCACCCCGTCCGTCACGGGGCTGCGGGTCACGTGGTTCGGGCATTCGGCGAGCTTGCTCGAAATCGATGGCGTCCGGCTGCTGCTCGACCCGGTGTGGGGCGAGCGCGCGTCGGTCACCTCGCGCCTCGGCCCGAAGCGATTTTTCGCCCCCACCCTGGCGCTCACCGACTTGCCCGCTCTCGACGCCATCCTGATCTCGCACGACCACTACGACCACCTCGACGCGCCGACCATCCGCGCGCTGGCGCCGTTGGACGTGCCGTTCTATTGCCCGCTCGGCGTGGGCGCCCACCTGCTCGATTGGGGCGTGCCCGCCGCCCGCATTCACGAGCTCGATTGGATGGATGAAGCGGCGATCGGCGCGCTGCGGCTCGTGACCCTGCCGGCGCGCCACGGCTCGGGGCGCGTCAACTTGCCGAATCAGACTCTGTGGGCGTCGTTCGCGCTGCTCGGGCCCACGCATCGGGTGTACTATGGGGCCGATTCGGGGCCGTGCGACGCGCTGTTCCGCGAGATTGGCACCACCTACGGACCGTTTGATCTGACGATGCTCGAAATCGGCGCGTACGGCGCGCAGTGGCCCTACATCCACATGGGGCCGGCCAACGCCGTCCGCACCCATCAGCTACTCGGCGGCGGGGTACTGCTGCCGATTCACTGGGGCTTGTTCAACCTGGCGTTTCACGCCTGGCGCGAACCCGTGGAAGAGGTGTTGCGCCTGGCCGGTCCGCCGCAGATTCCGTTGCTGCTCCCGGTACCGGGGCTGCCCGTGGAGGTGCCACCCGGCGGACTGATTACGCGCTGGTGGGAGGTAACTGCCTGAGCAGGATTCCCGTAACCGACACCTCCCCAGCCGGTTTTCGGCAAGGTTTGAGTCCGCCATCCGGTTAGGGAAGGAGCGCGCGAATTATCTTTAGGGGCTGATTCTGTTCCGAACCTGCACCATCAGGCTTTGGACGACCATCTCTCCACATTCCTCCACATTCCTTCTGGTCGGTTAATGGGTCTATCTCTACTTTGGCGGCAGTGCGGTGGGAGGGCGTTGGGTATCGGGCTGGTAGCCACTTTGCTAACGCTCGCGCCGGCCAGGGCGCAGTACTGTACCGAAAATCTGCAGCTCAATTACTGCTCGTCGTTTTCGGAGTATATAAATTCCGTCTCCATTTTCGGTACGACGCTCAACAACCCCAATAACGGGAACGTGGAGCCGGCCGCGTACGTGAGCTGGCCCGACAGCGGTGCCACCACGGCCACGCTCCTGGCGGGGCGACATTACCTCCTCGAGGTGGCCACCAACAGCGTGGGCACCATCGCTGCCTGGCTCGATACCAACGGGAATGGGCAGCTCGAAGCCCGCGAATTTATCCGGGTCCGCGTTCGCGGACGCGTTAATCAGTCTTCCACGGTCGAGTTTGAAGTGCCGTGGGACGCCGCGGTTGGGCGCACGCTGCTGCGCATCCGCAGTGGCATTATCGCGTACTCCATCGCGCCCACCGACGCGTGCACCCCCCGGTTTTCCGGCGAGACAGAAGATTATTTTGTTCAGATTCGGTGCGTGTTGGCGCCGCCTGTTGTCACGAGCGATGCGCCCATCTGCCTGGGTCAGCCCCTGACACTGCGGGCGGTCGGTGCTCCGGCCAATGCCACCTATGAGTGGTTGGGGCCGAATGGGTTCACGTCTACCGACCCCGCGCCGGTCATTCCGGCGGCTACGGCCGCCGCCGCCGGTATTTACCAGGTAACGGTGTCGGGCAATGGCTGCACCGGCGCGGGCGCGGGCATCGTTGGCCTGAGTCCGCCGCCTTCGGCCTCATTCGCCTACTCCGCCCCCGCTTACTGCCTGACGGGCACGGCTACGCCGACTATCAACGGGATGCCGGGTGGCACCTTCAGCGCATCGGGTGGTTTGCAAATCAACCCCACGACCGGCGCCGTCGACCTGGCCAGCGCCACTCCGGGCACCTATACGGTAACCTATAGCGTGACGAGCGCCTGCGCGGGTGTCACCGCGAATAGCCGCGTCCCGCTCGTGATTGAGGCGCAGCCCGCTGTGGCGATGCCCGACCTGCGCGACGTGTATTGTACCAATGTGGCAGCCTTTCCGCTCGTCGGCACGGTCAACGGGCAGCCCACTCCGGGTACCTTCACCATCAATGGCAATCCGGCTACGGTCTTCGATCCGATGGCTTTGGGTATCCGGGCACATATGGTCACGTACACCAGCGGTACCCCCGGTAGCCCATGCGCATCCACTGTTTACCAACGCGTGCGGGTTACGGCCCCGGCCCAACCCACGGTGACGGTGCAACCGCTACCGGGAGGGGTGGTGCGTCTGACCAGCTCGTCGCCCTACTACAACCAGTGGTACCGGGATGGCCTGCTGCTACCGGGCGCTACCGCGGCGTCGTACGACGTGACCAGCGCCGCCCAAAACGGCTTTTATACCGTCATCCACACGTTGGTGGGCTGCCCGTCGGCTTCTTCCGTCCCGAGACTTATTACGGTGACCAGTACGCCCGGCGCGCTGGCGGCCGCGAGCGTTAAGCTCTATCCGACACCCACCACCGACGGGTTCGTTACGTTAGAAATGGGCAGCTTGCCGCCCACTGCGCCGGTCTCTATCTATGATGCAACTGGCCGGTGCGTATGGCGCAGAGCCCTGTCAGCCGGGGTGAAAGACGGTGGAGTGATGCGTTACCGCCTCGATACGCGGGTGCTGCCGGCCGGCCTTTACGTGGTGCACGTACCAACCACGGCGGCTACTGTTGTCCGGCAGCTCGTGCGCGAGTAGCGAGCGCATCGGTCCATTCATTACACGAGGTTACTCAGCTCGTCGATCTCGGCCTGCGCCGCTTTTAACGCGGCGCGCTCGGCGGTTGCGTCAGCGGGCAGGTCGCGGCCGATGACTTCGCGCACCATCTCCACGAAGCCTTCGACCATACCGAAGATGGCGCGCCGCGGCGAGTCGCCTTCTTCGTCGGGGGGGGCGTCGAAAAACGTGCTCAGCTGCGTCGGCGCGGCAACGGCCGTCCCGACGGGAGGACGAGCCAGAAATTCGTCCAGATCTTGCATCACATCGCCCACCAGGGCAAGCGCGGTGAACTGTGCGCCCTGATAGAGCCGCAGCAGATCAGCGGCGGACAGCGCGATGATCACTTCCGCGGGCAGCGCCTCAAACCGCCCGAGCAGGGCCTCTAGCGCCGCCGGCTGCCGCAGCCAGTGCAGCGCGCGCGCGGCCTCGCCAAAGCGGTGGTCGGGCAGCAGCCGCAGCGCCAACGGTAGCCGCAGGGCCAGCTGGAGCATGGCCAGCTGCGATTCGAGAAAGCTGATGGACAGTAAGGGCTCCTGAAAAGCTTCCTCGGCCGCTTCCGGGGCGTCGGGGATTTCGGCGCTGGCTTTGGCCGCTACAAACACCGCCGCCGCGTCCGGAGCCTCATAATCGGCCAGCGAGCGCGCGACGAAGCCCTCCAGTTGCAGGCGCCGCAGGCGCAGGAGGTCGCCGGTGTAGCGCGGTGCTTCGTCGAGGTCGCCGGCGCGTTCGGCCAGCAGGTCTTCCACGTCGTAGAGCGCGCCGTCGGTGCGGTCCTCGAACTGCGTCATTAGCTTGGTGCCGATGTCGCGCGCGGCTTCCCGAATCTTGCCCCAGGTATCAGGCGCGAAATCGCCGTCCGGGCGCTCCATAAACCGCGTAAACCGGTCGAGCAGGGGCGTATCGAGCAGGGCCAGGCCGAGCGCGGTGAGCGCGTGCAACCGCACCGGCGCCGTGAGCAGGAGCCGCCCCACGGCCGAGGTGTCCTGAATCTGACTGATTTGTCGGACCCGGGCCTCCGTCAGACCGCTGAGCGATTCGGCCTCGGCGATTGCCGTTGGATCGACGCCAGGCTCGCGCCACAGCGCCAGCGTGGCCTGCACACATCCCGTAAGCAGGATGTGCAGGTTATTGAGCAGCGGCACCGGCAGCCCGGCAATCATGTGCTGCAAATGGGCCTCGAAGGCCGCTTCGTCAGCCGGATCGGGCGTCGAGGATAGGTCGTCGGAAGGAGGAAACATAGCGGGAGCAGAACAGATAACGGCGCCGAGAGGCGCGGATACGTGCACAACGGGTGGCTGACCGGCGGGTTGTAGCTGGCCGGGCAGTAGTTTCGGGGCCGAATTCAGTTTTTCTTTTTTCACTTTCTCTCCTCTTCGCCCATGCGCAAGTCGCTCACTCTCTCGTTTGTGGCCCTAACGGCCGCCGCCACTTTTGGCCTCACCTCCGCTTTTCGAACTGCCGCGCCGCAAGCCACGCAGTTTATGCAGGTCACGACTATCGAGAGCATCATCCCCGGCGGGCTCGGCCGCTCGCGCATCATTACCACCAACCCCGATGGTACCCAGAAGCTGGAGGAGATGGAGAACTTCTACTCGATGACCGGCATCAATTTTACCAACATTCAGAAGAATGAGGCCCAGATTATGACCCGCCTCACCCAGCTCGAAAACGAAGGCTGGCATCTGGAGTTCACCACCGCGGGGGTGCAAAGCCCTGCCGATACGAAAGGCGGCGGCATCTACATGACGCGCTACCTGCTGAAGAAGTAAGGGTTTTGTCCGATAACCTGAAACCGCCCACCCGAAGCAATTCGGGTGGGCGGTTTCGGTAGAAGGCACTTCGTGCGAGTGGTCGGCTTACCCAATCGCCCGCTCCAGCCGCGCGCTGACTTCGGGCCAGTTGATGACGTTGAAAAATGCTTCTACGTAGTCCTTGCGCTTGTTCTGATATTTGAGGTAGTAAGCGTGCTCCCAGACGTCGCACACGAGCAGGGGCGTGGTGGTCCAAAGCGCCAGATTCTGGTGCTTTTCGGCTTGCAGAATGACGAGGCGGTCGGCGGCGGGCTCATAGGCGAGAATCCCCCAGCCCGAACCCTCGACCGCCGCCGTGGAAGCCACGAAATGCGCCTTGAAATCGTCGTACGACCCGAAGCTCTTGGCGAGGTACTGGCTGAGCTTCTCGCTCAGCTTTCGCTCATTCTTCGGCGGTGCCATGCCATCCCAGAATAGGGTGTGCAGCAGGTGTCCCGAGCCGTGAAAGGCAGCTTCGCGCTCCCAGTGTGCCACGAGACTGAAGTCTTTTTTCTCGCGGGCAGCCTTTAGCTCGTCGAGGGCCTTGTTAAGGCCTTTGACGTAGGCGGCGTGGTGGGCATCGTGGTGAAGCTTCATCGTCGCTTCGTCGATGTGCGGCTCCAACGCATTGGCCGGGTAGGGGAGCGGCGGCAGAATATACTGCTCTTTCTCATCGACCACCTTCGTTTTGCCCAGAGGGCCGTCTTTAGCTGGGGCGGTGGGGGTGAATAGGGGCGAGGCAACCCCGACCCCTGGCAGGAAGCCAGCCAGCCCCGCGACGGCGCCGGTTTTCAGAAACTCACGTGTGGTCATCAGCGAACGAGAAGAAGCGTAATGGAAGGAAGGAAGGCCGAATCAATAGGCCCGCCGCGCAAACGTACCGCTAAATCAGGGTACGCTTCAATCAGTCAGGTAGTCGGCGGTACCGTCGCCGAAAAGGCCGCCGGGCGTGGTCGCCCGGGCTTCGTGCCGCAGCAACCATTGCTTAGTGGCCAAACCGCCGGCAAATCCCGTGAGTTTGCCGCCCGTGCCGATGACCCGATGGCACGGCACCACCAGAGCGAGGGGGTTGGTGGCATTAGCGCGCCCAACGGCCCGCACCGCCAGCGCGTCGCCGAGCCGGCGGGCAATCGCTGAGTAGGTGGTCGTGACCCCGTACGGAATGGCCCGCAGCTCGGCCCAGACGCGCTGCTGAAACGGGGTGCCGCTCGGGTTCAGGGGTAGCTCAAAGTGGCGCCGGGCGCCGGCAAAATAATCGGTAAGCTGCCGGGCGACTTCGGCGAGCAGCGGCGTAGGGGCTTCCAAGTCAATGGTGGAGGCGTCGGAAGCAAACCGCACTTCCCGTAGATGCTCCTCGTCAGCGACCAGATACAAGGGCCCTACCGCCGAATTTATGCAATACGAATACGCCATC
Organism: Hymenobacteraceae bacterium; assembly: GCA_046590685.1. Taxonomy (GTDB): domain Bacteria; phylum Bacteroidota; class Bacteroidia; order Cytophagales; family Hymenobacteraceae; genus JANNMJ01. Next base: position 2,089 of record JBKJUQ010000448.1, on the reverse strand, counting down.
GGTTAAACAGAATCAACAGAATCAGTGCGTAAGCGTGTAGCCGAGCTTGATGTCGATGGCCACCGTGGGACGGCGGAAGGTACCTGGTTCGGTAGTCGGGCTCCAGTCGATGGCAAAACCACACTCGGGTTGGTAATCCAGATAACCCGCCGGATCGAGGGGCTGCAGCTCACGCGCGTCATACCGAACCTGTCCGTAACGCATACCCGCACCCAGCGCCACGTCGAGCCGCCAGTGTGCATCCAGCGGGAGCACAACACCCGCCTTGAGCAGCCCCCCCGTGACGGCGCGGCGCACGCGGGCGCTGGAATAACCCATCAGCTGACCCGCTTGGTAGAGCTGGCCCGCGCCCCGGTCGAATTGCTGGTTGACGCGAAACCCAGCCGCTGCCACATAAAACGGCGACCCCCCGAGGTAGTGGCGCGCCTCAAGGTGCAGCTTGTGGTAGCGGTCGTTGAGGCGCGCGGCCCCACCGCCGCCCCAACCCAGATTACGCATCTGGAGGCCGTAACTTGCTTCCACGCCCCAGGCTGCACTAACCCGATACTCCGCGCCGGCCCGGAAGGTGGGCGTCCAGGGGTCGGCCAGCGCCAGCGGCATCACCTTGAAGGTCAGATCACCAGCGGTAGGTTGTGGTGAACGTGGAAGCCGAGCCGCCGACTGCGCGTAGGCAGGATGATAGCTCAGCAGGAGCGCGATGGCGGCCGCGGGCAGCCAGGAGCGCAGGCAAGGAGTAACGTGCGACATCAGTAGCAGTAAGAGGCCGAAAAGCGGACCAGTAGTGGCACCTTCTTAAGCCCGGCAACCGAAGGTACGCCGCCGCCGGGAGCAGCCGGATGCCGTACCCCGGGAAAAGGTATTTTCTTTGACCCAACGGGGAGTTTTTCGGGGCAAAAACCGTTACCCACCGACGGCGGAAACCCCGCCCGCAACTTTCATTTTCTGCTGTTTCCGTCCTGATGCGTGAAGCTTTTCTGACTGGGTCTGCTACCCAGATGACCGACTCCGATAAGGAGATTGACAAGGCCCTACGGCCGCTTTCCTTTGCCGATTTTGCCGGCCAGGATAAAATCGTTGAGAACCTGCAGGTGTTCGTTACGGCGGCGCGGCGGCGCGGCGAAGCTCTTGACCACGTGCTGCTCCACGGCCCGCCCGGCTTGGGCAAGACCACACTCTCGCACATCATCGCCACGGAGCTGGCCGCGGGGATCAAGATGACGAGCGGGCCGGTGCTCGACAAGCCGTCGGATCTTGCCGGCCTCCTGACTAACCTGGAGCCGAACGACGTGCTCTTCATCGACGAGATTCACCGCCTGAATCCGATCGTCGAAGAGTATCTCTACTCGGCTATGGAGGACTACAAAATCGACATTATGCTCGACTCGGGTCCGGCGGCCCGCTCGGTGCAGATTGGCCTCAATCCGTTCACCCTTATCGGCGCCACTACCCGCTCGGGGATGCTCACGGCGCCGTTGCGGGCCCGTTTCAGCATCACGTGCCGGCTGGAATACTACGATGCAAAGCTCCTCAAATCTATTGTAGAGCGGTCAGCGGCTATTTTGGGCACCCCAATTCACGAAGAAGCGGCGTGGGAGATCGCCCGCCGCTCGCGCGGCACGCCGCGCATCGCCAATAACCTGCTGCGTCGTACGCGGGACTTTGCGCAGGTGAAGGGTGACGGGACTATCGACGTAGCGATTGCTAAATTCGGCCTTAACGCGCTCGACGTCGATCAAAACGGCCTCGATGATATGGACAATCGCATCCTTTCCACCATCATCGACAAATTCAAGGGTGGTCCGGTGGGCATCACCACCATCGCCACGGCCTGTGGCGAGGAAGCCGAAACCATTGAGGAGGTCTACGAGCCGTTCCTGATTCAGGAAGGCTACTTGATGCGTACGTCGCGCGGTCGCGAAGCTACTGAGCTGGCCTACCGTCATCTCGGCAGGGTGCCGCCCGGCCAGCAGGCGGGCTTGTTCAGCGAGTAAAAATCCTCTGATCGCTCATTATGGCAACGACCGGCTGGGGGAGCACCCAGCCGGTCGTTGCCGTAATGAGCGAGCGCGTTTACCGCGTGAACTTGTAC
>JBKJUQ010000381.1:0-3238 GCA_046590685.1 Hymenobacteraceae bacterium | reverse complement strand
GGCGGGCAATATCCCACTGGTGGGCTTTCACGATATTTTGTGCGTGCTCCTGGGCGGACACACGCTGCTCGCCAAGCTCGCCTCCACCGACCCGGTGCTGCCGCGTTGGCTGGTGGGCGAATTACTCCGGATCGAACCGGCCTTCACCGACCGCATCGAGTTCGTGGAGCTGATCAAGGAAGCCGACGCCGTGATTGCGACCGGTTCCGACAACTCGGCGCGGTACTTCGATTACTACTTCGCTCGCAAGCCCCACCTGATCCGCCGCAACCGCACGGCCCGCGCCGTGCTCACCGGCTACGAGTCGGCGGCCGAGCTCGCCGTCCTCGGCGAGGACATCTTCCGGTACTACGGCCTCGGCTGCCGCAACGTGGCCAACCTGCTCGTGCCGCCCGGCTACGACTTCCGGCCGCTGCTCGACGCCCTCCAGCCGTGGCAGTCGGTGCTCAGCCACAATAAGTACCACAACAACTACGACTACCAGCGGTCGCTGCTGCTCGTCAACCTCGCCCCGCACCTCGACGCCGGCTTCCTGCTCGTGCGCGAAGACCCGCAGCCGGTCTCGCCGATCTCGGTGCTGCACTATCAATTCTACGACGGCAAGACCGAGCTCGACGCCCGCCTCGCCGAGCAGGCCGCCAAGACGCAGGTCGTGCTATCGGCGGGGGGCTGGCTGGCAGGCTCGGTGCCGTTTGGCCAAGCCCAGCAGCCCCACGTCTGGGACTACGCCGACGGCGTCGACACGCTTCAATTCCTGGCGACGCTCGCCGAGCCGTCCGCAGAATAGCACAATTCTAGGGCTGCGTAATATCTTATAAAGCTTTTGCGAGAATAAGCGGTATTTTCCGAAAAAAACGCACTTAATCGTTCTGATTTGTGCTAGTTTCGCCTCAGGCTTCCTGGTCGAAGCTTCCACCTCTGTTCTTTTCGGGCTGTCGCCCACGTTTCGTATGTTCAATTTCGCATCCGTCCTCGTCGCGACCGAGGAAGACCTGGTTCAGAAGGAAAACGTCGGCGCGCTGCGCTTCTCCCCCATCGACGTACTGAGCCACCCCGACGACCGGCGGCTCCGCATGCGCAACATCGAGCGCGCCTGCACCCTCGGCAACGCCTACCACGGCAAGGTGCTGATTCACTTCCTCACCGCCGACGGCAACGGCCACCGCGTAGATACTACTATCTGGGCGAGTGATGATCGCTACATTACCCTCAAGGCCGGCGCCTCCCTGCCCGTGCGCGCCATCACGGGGATCGAGTTTATTTAAACCTGTTTTTGATTGAGTGATTTTCGATTTGTGATTGTGGCTTCCCCACTTATTCATTCACAAATCGAAAATCACTCAATCGAAACTGAATTCATCGCTCAATCACAAATTGCTCTCAACGTCCGCTCAATGAGCGCGTCAACGGGCGCGTCCGGGTTGGGGTGAAAATGGCCGGTGGCGCGGTTGGCCACGAGCGCGCTCAGGCTGAGCACTTCGTGGCCGAGCAGGCGACCAAGGGCGTAAAGTCCGGCGGTTTCCATCTCAAAGTTGGTAAACCGGAAATCCCCGAGGCGGAAATCGGTGAAGCGCCGCACCAACTCCCCGTCGCGGCCGTGCTGCCGAATAGTGCGCCCCTGCGGCCCGTAGAAACCGGGGCACGTAAGGGTGTTGCCTTCCGCCACGGCGCCATCGGTGCCCACGATCAGCTCGCGCAGACTGGCCGCGCCCGCTACGCAATACGGCCGAAACTCAAGGTTTAACGCCGCCTGCGTGGCGTCTACCACGAGGTTTTCTTCGCCCGTCATCAGCAGCGGATAAAACTGCATCAGCGTATCGAGGCCCACCGCGTGGCGCGTGGCCAGTAGCGTCCCCACGGGCAGGTCGGGTTGCAGGGCACCGCTCGTGCCGATGCGCACGACCCGTAGCGTCCGGTGCTCAGGGCGCACCGTGCGGGTTGCGAAATCGACGTTCACGAGCGCGTCCAGCTCGTTGAAGACGATGTCGATATTGTCGGTACCGATGCCCGTAGAAAGCACCGTGATTCGGCGGCCGCGCAGCGTCCCGGTGTGGGTTACGAACTCGCGCTTTTGCCGCACAATTTCTACCGTATCAAAATGCTGACTCACGCGCGCCACCCGGTCGGGGTCGCCGACCGTGATGATGGTTTCCGCCAGCTCCTCGGGCCGCAGGGCAAGGTGATAGATGGACCCGTCAGGGTTAATAATTAGCTCGGATTCGGCGATCATTGTTTTGAATTACGAATTACGAATTACGAATTACGAACCGCGACTGTATCTACTCGCAATTCTTAATTAGCAATTTGCAATTCACTTGTAGCGCATCAGGGCCAGCGCGGGGTTATAGTCTTGCGTGTTTTTGGGATAAAATCCGGTGCCGTCGTAGGGGCGTTTTTCGGCGGCGGTACGACAGGTTTCGGAGCAAGCGCCTTCGAGTGTATCGCTGCACGCTTCGCACACGATCAAGTGCGCGTTACACGCGGCGTTCGCGCAGTTGATGAGACGGTCGGAAGGCGCGGCGCACACGTGACAGCTCCCCACCACCGTCGGATTCACGCGGTTAACGTCGACGGCGAGCCGGTTATCGAATACGTAGCACTTGCCGTCAAAGTCTTCGCCACCGGTTTCAAGCCCATACTTGATGATGCCGCCGTGAAGCTGGTAGACGTTCTCGAAGCCCTGTTCCAGCAGCCACGCGCTGGCTTTCTCGCACTTCACGCCGCCCGTACAGTAGGTAATTACGCGCTTGCCGCGCGTCTGCTCGCGCAGGGTCGCCAACTCCTCGGCGTGCGCGGGTAGTTCGCGAAAGTTCTCGATGGGAAGCGTGAGCGCATTTTTGAAGCGCCCGACGCCGTGCTCGTAGGTGGAGCGGACGTCGAGCAACACCACGTCGTCGGCATTCTTCAGCTTCTGAAAGTCAGCTGGCTCGACGTAAGGCGCGGTGCGCACCCACGGCTTTACGGCCGGCAACCCGGCATGCACGATCTCCTGCTTGACCCGCACGTGCAGCTTCGCGAAGGTGTGGGCGGGTACATCTTCCGCCTTGAACTCGCAGGCCGCGAAGCAAGAGTCCGCGTGGACGGCGGCGATATAAGCGTCGCAGGCGCTCGGAGTGCCCGATACCGTGCCATTTAAGCCTTCCGCCGCCACGATGATGCGGCCGCGTAGGTCCAGCAAAACGCACAGCCGGTGGTGCGCCTCCGCGAACGGGGCGGGGTCAGCGATTGGCGTGTAACA
>JBKJUQ010000288.1:0-12840 GCA_046590685.1 Hymenobacteraceae bacterium | reverse complement strand
CTCGCCACGCGCGCCTCGTCGCCCTTGAAGCGAACGGCCGCGAACTCGGTCTGCACCGCTCCCGGGCTCACCTGCGCCACCCGAATGCCGCGCCCAACCAGATCGATGCGCATACCTTCGGTCAGCAAATCCACGGCAGCTTTCGACGCGCAGTATACGGAGCCGTTGGCGTATGCCTGGCGCCCGGCGATGGAACTCAGGTTGATGATGAGGGCGCCCGCATCGGTGGGCATCAGCGACAGCACGGCGCGGGTCACGTAGAGCAGGCCCTTCACGTTGCTGTCGAGCATCGCGTCCCAGTCGGCCACCTCACCGGTTTCGATGGAAGCGAGCCCGTGCGCGTTGCCCGCGTTGTTCACGAGCAAGTCGACGCGCCGCCAGTCGGCCGGAAGCGTGGCGAGCGCGGCGGCCACGGCGGGCTGGTCACGCACGTCGAAGGTCAGCGGGTGCGTCGTGCCGGCCGGCAGCTCCGCGAGCAATGCCGTGAGGCGCTCCTGCCGCCGTCCGCACAAAATCAAGCGGAAGCCCAGACGGGCCAGCTCGCGGGCGGTGGCGCGGCCAATGCCGGACGTAGCGCCCGTAACAAGCGCCGTACGACCCGCCCCCGGCAGCGGAGCGGGAAATGAGAGAGCCGACGGGATCATTCGAAATTAAAAAACAACGTGATCGTGTGGCTTGTAAAGTGCCCCAGCGCCTGATTAAAGGGATTTTTGGCGTCTTCGGGGTTCAGGTTGCGCAAGCCGTGCGAGATGCGCAGCTCAGGACCGAACTTGAAAATCGGGTAGAATAAGTCGGCGCCGACTCCGTACTCAATACTCAGGTCCGACGAGTTGGCCCGGAGCTGATTCGGTAACCGGTCTTTCTTTTTATTGCCGACATCGGTGCTCGACTTGATGCCACCCACCAGGTAGAGTCGTGTGTTGCCGCGACGCTTCCCGTGAAACTTGAGCAGCAACGGCAGCTCCAGGGCCGTGTTCCCCACCTGTTGGGTGGTATCGCGCAACCCTCCGGAACTGGCCCCGGTCACCTCCCGCTTGACCTCGCGCGTGTAAAACCCCACCCCGGGCACAAATCGCAGCGTGAGGTACTCGTGCACTCGAATGTCCCCGATAAACCCAACCGTGAAACCGGGGCGCACGCGCGTCAGGTAGCGCACGTTTCGCGCAATCGCTACGCTGGCGGTCGTGTACTCCGGCAGATACCGGGAAGCATTGGCCGCCACGAAGAACCCCGGGTGAAACCAGCGGGTATCGTAGTCCGATAGGTTGTTGGTGACGATGTTTTTGCGGCCCGTCGAAGCCTCGCTTTGGGCTAGCGCCTTGCCGGGCAGTAACGCGCCCGTCAGCAGACAAACCGCGCTTAGCAGCAGGCGCCCCCGGCGCCGGATGGCTATCTTCATTTAGTAGCGGTATAGAGCGAGCTGATGCCGAAGGTGAGCGGCTGCCAACGCGGCGCCTGAAAGCCAGCCCGCCGTAGGTGTTCCAAAAAGTCTTCTCCGTCCGGAAAGGCCTGCACTGACGCCGGCAAATACGTGTACGCCGACGAATCCTTCGAGATCATCTTGCCGAAACGGGGCAGTACGTGCTGAAAATAGCCATTGTAGAGCTGCTTGAGCGGAAAAGCCCGCGGCTTGGAGAACTCCAGAATCACGAGCTTCCCTCCCGGTTCCAGCACCCGGAACATCTCGGCCAAACCGCGGTCGAGGTGCTCAAAGTTGCGCACGCCGTACGCGGCCATAATAGCGTCGAACGAATTGTCGGCAAACTGCAAGGCCTCGGAGTCGCCTTGCAGGAGTGTGATGCGATCGGAGAGATGACGCTCCGTGAGCTTTTGCCGGCCCACGCTGAGCATGCCTTCCGAGATGTCGATGCCGATCACCTGCTCCGGATCAACCCGCAGCGCAGCGATAGCCAGATCGGCCGTCCCCGTCGCCACGTCGAGGATGCGCCGGGGTTTCGCCGCGACCAGCTCGTCGATCGCCCGACGACGCCAGTAATGATCGACTCCGGCCGAAAGGAAATGATTGAGGAAATCGTAGCGGTGCGCGATGCTGTTGAACATCTGCGCTACCTGCGACTTCTTCGAGTCGGGTTGATCGCGGTACGGAACGACGGACATAGAAAAACGAAAAAACGGGCGGACTCGCGCGGCGCGCAGTCCCTAACGGCAATCCCCGGCGCAAAATTGCTCCGGCGCGCGCGTATCCTAACCGGCCCGGCCGGCCGGAAGTTACTCACTCGGGAAAGCCACACATTGCTTAACGCCAAAAAACCGGCCAGGCGTACTGCCTGACCGGTTTTTTATGTAATTCAGCTACCGTTAGCGACTAGCGCTTCTTCTGGCGGCCTTTCTGACCTGGCGCAATGCGCTGGCTAGCGCCATCCGAGCCGGCGTTACCGCCCTTGCTGGTCGCCTGATCGAGGTTCAGATCCTTCAGGGTCTGGCCTTTCTTGAGGATCACGCGGAATTCGTCGCGGCGGTTGAGCTGCATGTTCTCTTCCGTGTCGTTCGGAGCCGCCGGACGACGCTCGCCATACGAGATCGTCACGAGACGCTTGGCAGCGATGCCATTGTCGGTGAGATACTTGTAAGCAGCAACCGAGCGGTTCTTGCCGAGCGACATGTTGTAGCTATCGGAGTTGCGCTTGTCGGTGTGGCCTTCGATCGAGAGGTTCACGCCGGGGTTCGCCTTCAGCACCTTGATGATCTTATCCAGCTCCGTGATCGACTCAGGGCGCAGGTCGTACTGGTCGGTCGTGTAGTAGATATTCTTGAACGTCTTGTCGGCATTAGCCAAGGCTTTGGCTTTAAGCGCGGCAGAGTCCACGTACGCTACGTAGAAGTCCTTCACGATCGGCGCGGCCGAATCCTGCGTCACCATCGGCACCTCGAAGGTCTCCGTGGTTATGAGCTTGCCGTCCTTCGAGATGTTTACCTGGTAAGCGCGGCCCGAAAGCACGTTTACCGAGTAAGTGCCGGAGTCAGGCTTGGTCACGTCGCGGAACGAGATCGCTTTTTTATCAGCCGACTGCGAGTTGAACACCAGCTCAGCGCCGGGGACTGCCGCCGAATCGATCAGCGCGAACACCCGACCCTTGATCGTCGCGTTCTTAATGTAGTTGATCGTGTAGATATCCTTCTCACCATAACCACCGATGCGGTACGAGGAGAGGTATGCGTACGAACCATCCGGCGAGAGGCGGTAGTACGTGTCATCATCCGGCGTATTAACCGGGTAGCCCATGTTTACCGGCTTGCCCCAGCGCTTAGCACCCTCATCCCACGTGCTCTTGAAGATGTCGTAGCCACCCATCGTGTCGTGGCCGCGCGAGGAGAAGTACATCGTCTTGCCGTCGCGCGCGATGAACGGAGAGTCATCGTCGTACGCCGTATTCACCGTATTACCCAATGACTGTGGAGCACCCCAATCGCCGCCATCGGGACGCGTGGTGTAGTACAGATCAAGGGTGTTGTTTTCGGAGAATTCCGACGTCGAGAAGTACAGCGTCTTGCCGTCCGGGGTGATGAAGGCGTCGGATTGGAAGCGCTTGGTGTTGATATTCTTGTTGAGTTTCTTAGGCTCAGCCCAGTCGCCACCGGTTTTGTCGGTGAAGAAGATGTCACCATCCTCGTCCTGCCGGTACATCAGCATCTTCGTATCATTATCGAAGACCTGAATCGAGGCGTCGTGGCCTTTACCGTTGAGTACGCCGCTCAGCGAGCGAGGCGTATCCCACTGGTCATCGCCGAGACGTTTGGACTCGAAGATATCCTCGAAGTACTCTCCGTCATTGGCCACGCCTTTTTTCTTGCTATCGGCGCCCGCTACGTTCGCCCCGCGCGAGGTGTAGATCAACACCTTGTCGTCCGACGAAATCACCGGCGAGTGCTCGGAAGCAATCGTGTTGATGACCGGCCCCAGGTTCTTGACGAAGATATCCTTGGGGTTATTGAACTGGACTTTCGCGTTTTTGGAGTGCTGGATCCGAAGTTGGATCTCCTCCTTGCGCGGGTCGTTCTTTTTCTTCAGCGTCGTGCCGTACGACTGGTAGTGCGTGATAGCATCATCAAAGTTGTAGTTGATGTGATCCACGCGACCAAGCCAGTATTCTACGTCTTTCGAGACTTTCGGCTTCAGCCGCTGCGCCTTGTAGATATAGTCGCTGGCTTTCTCCTTGTCGAAGGACATGTAGCTGATACCAGCCCGAAAAAGCGCGAGCGCATTGTCGGGCTCTTTGGCCAGAACCTGCTCGTAGAAAGGAATCGACGCGCGGAAGTTATCGTTATCGAAAAACTTATTGGCCGTCGACATCGCCTTACGGGTGCTTTGGGCCACTGCCGGAGCAACGCCCACGCTGGCCAGCGCGAGCACCAGCGAGGCTTTGAGTAACCGTTTGACTTTACTATTCATTGGGGGGGGGTTGGGGAAGCGGTTCGAAGGCGGACGAGAAGCGACGATAAGAAAACGAGTCGGTCCAAATATAGAATGAAGCACGCTTCATCTGCCAGTGGTTAACAACGCTTCTTACTGCCGGGGGCGCGTCCGCGTTACCTGAGTAGCGGTTTTTTTTCGACAAAAATAGACCAGAATGCCTTGGGGTATTCCCAAAGTCGGGGGCAATAATAGAGCACTCTGCCCGAATAAAGCAAATAGGCGCCCCCGAAAAGACGCTAATTGGCCGGAATCACAACAAATCGGGACAAAATACTATTGGCGCCAACAAGTAACCCGTCAGGAAGAGGACCTATCGGGGCCATCCTAGTTTTCCAGCACCTTCAGTTCCGTGCGGCGGTTCCGCTGCCGATTAGCTTCTGAATCGTTTGGCCCGACGGGCTGACGCAGGCCGTAGCCGATGGCCCGCAGGCGGCTCGCGGCAATGCCCCGTTGTTGGAGATACTTCGTAACGGAAGCAGCCCGCTGCTCGGAGAGGTGCTGGTTGAAATCGGCGGATCCTTTGTTGTCGGTATGCCCGCCAATCTCAACTTTCAACTGCGTATTGGTTTTAAGCAAATCCAGCAGCCGCTTCAGTTCCGGTTGCGAGCGGGACGTGATGGTTGCCTTGCCATAGTCGAAATATAGATTATTCAGCACCAAAGTCTTGCCGACTTCCAGCTTTGCAAGCGCAATGTCTTTCAGATCCGCCTCGGCCGCGAGCTGCTTGGGCACATCCACGTTGCGGGTGTAAAACATGTAGTCCGGGCGCTGGATTTCAAGCGCGTACGGAGTACCATCGCTTGGGAGCATCAACCGAAATCGACCGGTCGCCTCATCGCTGCGACCCACGGCCACGGTTTGACGGCTGGTGCGATTGATAACGACCAGCTCGGCGGGCAGCGGCTGGCCGGAGTAGCCATCAATGATTTTGCCTGACAGGGCGAACATCACGCCGAGCGAAGAAGGACCGGTATCGCTAATGACTTGCGTAAAGGCGGTAGTAGGCGGCGGCGTGAGCAGCGAAGCCACAGGGGCTACGCGAGCGAGCGAATCGGTCGGCACCCACTTGCCAAACCGCACGGCATAAATATCTTTATTACCGCCCCCAGGCCGGTCAGAAGCGAAGAAACCTTCCGTATCGCTTTCGCCCAGCGTGAGGTATAGCTCATCGAACGGCGAGTTGATATTGAGTCCCAAATTTTGCGGCTCGCTCCAGAGCGGTCCATCGGTCTGGGACCGAAACAGATCGAAGCCGCCGACTGAATTGTGCCCACGCGAGCTGAAATAAAGCGTCAGGTTATCACTACTCAGGAAGGGTGAATCTTCGTCGTAGGCCGTATTGATCGACGCGCCGAGGTTGAACGCCGGGCTCCAAGAGCCGTCGGGTTGGCGCGTGGTGATGTAGAGGTCGAGGCCGCCAAAGCCATCGGGACGGTCAGAGGAGAAGAACGCTGCCTTGCCATCGGGCGACAGACAGAACGAGGGCTCGTAATACGGCGAGTTGATAGGTTTACCCAGTGGCGCGGGGGTGGCCCAGGTCCCTTCGCCGGTACGTTTGGCCACGAAAATATCACCACCATTCACGTCGCGGTAGAGGTAAAGATTCCGCCCATCCGGCGAAAACCCGAGCGGAGCCTCGTGCAAACGGGTGTTGAGACGGCCGACCTCTTTAGGCGAGCCCCAGCCGCCGTCCTCGTCGCGAAGGGTGTAGTAAATATTTTCGTGGGGCATGGCCCCGCGCCCCGACGCGGCGGGCTGGTCAGCCCGATTACGACGGGTTGAAAAGAGCAACATCCGTCCATTGTCGTTCACCACTGGGGCGTACTCGGAGAGAGCCGTATTGACGCTCGGCCCCAAAGCAGTCACTTCGGCCGGGGGCAGCCGTTCCTCTCGAAGTTCGAGAGCGGCGCGGCACTCATCAAGCTCTTTACGGCTCTGCAGGAGCAAAGCCGAAGCGCTAAAGCGATGATGGGCATCGAGCACGCGCAATTCCGGGCCATCTTCCTCAAGTAGGTCGTCGGCGGAGGGCGTATTACGAAGCGCCTGCACCGCAGCTTCAAACAGCGGTACGGCCTCCGGGTACTGCCCGAGGAGATGCAGGGTCCGCCCAAGACGGAACGCAAGTTGCGGGTTGTAACTCGGGTTTTGGTCGTAGACCTTGCGCAGGCACTGGCGGGCCGTCTCAAGCTCGCGCTTATGGCTTAGCAAAAACGAGCCATATCCGAAATTAGCCTCCAGGTCGCTTGGCTGAGCTAGTAAGGCCTGTTGGTAGCGTTGGGCCGCCACATCGGTGTGGCCACGCCGGGCAGAACGATCCGCCGTTTTAAGCAATCGCCGCGTCGCCGCATCCTGAGCACACGCGGGCGTACTAACCCACGCGCCAAGCCCGCTCACGCAAAGCAGCAAAAAAAGGAAGATCCGTGACGGGAGAACGGCGAGCATGTAGAATTTTATCAAGATTAACTTGCTCCCGCCGCGGTCCATACCGGGCAGGCAGTCTCCTCCAGGATGCTTTACTCGAAAAAACGCGGAAAGTAACTGCAATTTTTCCTTTTTACCTAACGAGCCAGGTCAGAGTTCGACCGTATTTACCCGGTATGCGCGCGCTTTCCGGACCAGCGGCGTAGTTTTGACCAAAGTAGTGGCAGTGGAGACTTTACCTCCAGCAGCTCTTGCTTGCCCTGCTTGCTTCAGGCTCATTCCATGATTATCCGCGACGCTCGCTTCGTCACCAGCAGTGCGCAGCTGGATCAATGCCCCCCGCCCACCCTCCCGGAGTATGCTTTTATCGGGCGCTCGAATGTCGGCAAGTCGTCGCTACTTAACCGCCTGACCGGTCACGGCAAACTCGCCAAAACGTCGTCTACGCCGGGTAAAACCCAGCTCATCAACCACTTTCTCATCAATGAGACGTGGTATCTGGTCGATCTACCCGGCTACGGCTATGCCAAAGTCAGCCAGCGGGAGCGCGAAAAATGGCAGCAGCTAATCCGGTTCTATCTGCGCAAGCGCGAGACACTCGCGTGCTGTTTCGTGTTGATTGATTCGCGGATTCCTCCGCAGAAGGTCGATTTAGATTTTTTGCGTTACCTCGGCGAACAGGGAATTCCGTTCGTGCTCGTCTTCACGAAAGCCGACAAACAGTCGACCGTGCGCACCGAAGAACTAGTGACGACTTATAAAGCGCAACTGCTCGAAACCTGGGAAGAAGTGCCGCGCATTTTCGTGACTTCTTCGGAAAGTGGCCTGGGGCGCGACGAGCTGCTCGACTTTATCACCGAGGTAAACCGGACCTGGACCGCGCAGTCAGACCACTCTGCAGCCTGATCCGCCACGTGCAGCTGGCCCGGCTGGCATAACTGTTGCCCCAGCGGTGCGCCGGCGGTTTAGACAGCGCGTACGCGTCTTACGGCCCCGCTTCACCCCTACCTTACTTCCTTCAGTGATTTCTTCCCCCAAAACGTTACTTGGTGCCGCAGCTTTCGCGCTGCTGACCTTGCCCGCCTTCGCGCAGATGCCCCAGACCAACAAGGGCGTTTCGACGACGACTGACTCGGCCGCTACAGCGACACCCACGATGCCGAACGTCGGCACATCTAAGCCGTTGCCCATCGCTGACCACTACGAAGGCGGCCAGCAGGCGATGTATGAGTTCATTGCCAAGGAGATTAAATACCCCCCAACGGCCAAGCGAAATCGAATTCAGGGCCAGTGCATCATCGGCTTCACGCTTAAAGATGATGGTTCGATGGAAAATATCTCCGTCGTGAAAAACATTGGCGGCGGCTGCGGCGAGGAGGCCCTGCGGGTCGTACGAATGCTGAAATTCAAGCCTCCCGGCTACGCCATCAAGACGAGCCTACCCGTCATGTTCAAGCTGTAACTGCCTGAATAAAGATAAGGCCGACGTCGCCTTAGCACCGCCCGGCCGTAGCTTTGGACCGCCGCGCTGCCCTCGACTTTGATGCGAGGGTGGGGCGGCGGTTCTTTTTTTCGCTTCATTTCTTCTCCCCCTTCTTTCGGCCCTATGGCACTGAATCTTCGGGAAATTGTGGCCATCAGCGGCCGCAGCGGCTTGTACCGGGTAGTCAGCCCGGCGCGCAACGGTATTCTGGTAGAAACCCTTGATGAGGCGCGCACGCGCACGCTGGTGCCGGCGCAGCAGCAGGTGTCGTCGCTCGGCGACATCTCCATCTACACCACCTCCGACGAAGGCACCGTGGGCCTGGCCGACGTGCTACAGGCTATCCGCCGCCTGCACGGCCCAGGCGTTGACCTGACGGCCAAATCGGAGCCCCAGGCTCTCGTAACGTTCATCCGTCAGGCCGTGCCGGATTACGATGCAGACCGCGTCTACCTTTCTGACATCAAGAAGCTGGTGACGTGGTACAACATCCTCGGTCCGCACCTGCCCGATGAAGCGGCGGAAGCCAGCGCCAGCGAGCCGGCAGCGGAAACGCCAGCCGACCCGGCTGGCAGCGATGAAGCAGCGGCGACGAAGAAAAAGGCGCCCAAGAAGCCGAAAGCCGCAGAGTCCGACACCGAAGGGCTAAGCACCGGCGGCGCCGTGCCACCGCAGGAACCCGATTCTGCCGAAGGCAAGCCGGTGGTGCAATAGCCCCTCTGGTCTCAATTGCAACGCGCAACGCCCACCCGGACAGAGGTTCCGGGTGGGCGTTGCGCGTTGGGGGGCAGCAGCTTAATTCGTAGGCTCGCCGTCGGAGTCGGAGCCAGCAGGCGCGGAGGGGGCGTCGCCCTTGTTCCAGCGGAAGAGCGGGGTGCCCTTGAATTTGGGCGCATCGCTCAGGTAAAAGCGGAGCGTGGTACTGAGCAGGTTGTTGCGGTAGCCACCGAGGCGACCGGTGGTGAGAAAGAGGTAGCGATCGGGACCGAGGCCGGTGCTGGAGATGTCGCGCAGCGAGTACATAAACCGCATCGTGACCGCCCAGCGGTCGGCGAAGCGTAGCTCAGCGCCGGCGTGGCCCATCAGATCGGTTCGGCGGAACTGAACGCCGAGCGGGGGGCCGTAGCCGTAGCCGTAATCGGCGGTGGCGCGCAGCAGGTAATCGACCGAGGCGCCGACGTAAAGCGTCACTTTCTCCGCGGCGCGGTACTCGACGAGCACCGGCAGCTGGACGTAATTGAGGCGGTAGCGCAGCCACGGTTTGGGCTGTTGCTGGTAGTACTGCGCGAGGTACGCCTGTTGTTGCGCCGGGGTCTGATTCGCGATGGAACTCAGGTCGGGAAACTGGGTAATGCTCGAATCCGTCGGCGAACGCGCCCCTTTCTGCATATAGGCTACCTCCAGACGCACGTTCCAGCGGTCGGAGGCCTGCACCGTCGCCGAGAGGCCACCCGTGATGCCCGCCTTGTGGTAACCGCTCATGCGGTCGCCGTCGATCTGTGCGCCCACGCCGCCGAAGATCAGGCCGTTACGGATGCGGCTTTGCGCCGTGGCGGGCCGGGCAGCGAGCAGGGTGATGAGCGCGAACAGGAAGGAGATTTTCGAGAAAGGCATCGGACAAAACAAAGGGGCCTCCTGAGCGAAAAAAGGACCTTCCCGCCGCCCATCCGGCCGGCTCGGGAAGGTCCTTCGCTTCGTTCAGGAAGACAAATGGGGGTTTAGCTGGCCGCTTGCAGCGCCGGCTCCTTCATCAGAAACTCCTCGACTTTATCGACCATCAGGCGCGAGCCGATCACGAGGGGGCAGCGCTGGTGGAGCGCCGTCGGCTCGATCTCCATAATGCGCTTGGTACCGTTGGTGGCGCGACCGCCGGCCTGCTCGACGATGAAGGCCAGGGCGTTGCACTCGTACAGCAGCCGCAGCTTGCCCTGCGGCGATTTGGCCGTGCTCGGGTACAGGTAAATGCCGCCCTTGAGCAGGTTGCGGTGAAAATCGGCCACCAGCGAGCCGATGTAGCGCGCCGAGTACTTCTTCTCCTTGCAGTACTGGATGAAGGAGCGCACGCCGGCGGGGTATTCCAGCAGGTTGCCTTCGTTGCAGGAGTAGATGCTGCCGTCCTGCGGCGTGGTGATGTTGGGGTGGCTGAGGAAGAATTCGCCGAGCGAGCTCTCGTAGGTGAAGCCGTTGACGCCCGCGCCCGTCGTGTACACCATCATCGTACTCGACCCGTAGATCACGTAGCCGGCGGCTACCTGGTGGGCGCCATTCTGGAGGCAATCGGCCAGGGTGCCCTCGGAGCCCGACGGCGACGTGCGCCGGTAGATCGAAAAGATCGTCCCGATGCTCACGTTCACGTCGATGTTCGACGAGCCGTCGAGCGGGTCCATGGCCACGATGTACTTGCCCATCGGGTTGCCGGTCTGGATCATGTCTTCCTCTTCCTCGGAGATGATCGTGCAGACCTCGCCGCCGTTGCGCAGGGCGCGGATAAAGCGGATGTTCGCGACCACGTCGAGGCGCTGCTGCTCCTCGCCCTGCACGTTCTGCGAGCCCATCGCGCCGGTCAGGTCGATCAGGCCCGAGCGGTTGATTTCGCGGTTGACGATCTTGGTCGCCAGCGCGATGTCGCGCAGGAGCTGCGAGAGCTCCCCGGTGGCGTACGGAAAATCTTCCTGTTTCCGCATAATGAAGCGGTCGAGGGTGGTGCCGACGGGCAGCGCAAGCTTGGAGTGATCCACGGAGAAGTTGAATTACGGGTTACGAATTACGAATTACGAATTGGCGGGGCCGGATTCGCTTCGTTCCTTGCCCAAAAGTACGGCCGGGCGGCGGGGGTGGCAAACGGAGGCAGCACCGGGACCGGACGAGCACTGCCGCGCTCACGGAAGTGCTCGTCCGGTCCCGGACAGGGGTTAGAATGCGCGTTCCGGGGCTTGTCCGGTCCCGGACAGAGGTTAGAACGCGCGTTCCGGGGCTCGTCCGGTCCCGGACAAGGGTTGGAATGAGCCTACCGCTGCTTGTCCGGTCCCGGACAGGGGTTAGAACGCGCGTTCCGGGGCTTGTCCGGTCCCGAAATGCCGTAATTCGTAATTCGTAATTCGTAATTCACCTCCCAAATGCACGTTTTCAAGTTCGGCGGCGCCTCCGTGCGCGATGCCGCCGCCATCCGCAACCTGACCGATATCGTGCGTCCCTACCTGCCCGCCGAAGGCGCCGCGGGCGGGGGCCTGCTGCTGGTGGTCTCGGCGATCGGCAAGACAACCAATGCCCTTGAAGACGCGTTTCGGCACGCCTATGCCGGCTCGGCCGACGCCGCGCGTGACGCGCTCGGGACGGTGCGGCACGCGCACCTGCGCATCGCCGCCGACCTGTTCCCCACCCCCACCCACGCGGCCCACGTCGCGCTCGGGCAGGTGTTTGAGCGCGTAGCCGAGCGGTTGGTCACCACCGATCCGGCGGCCGATTTCGACGAGCAGTACGACCAGGTGGTGAGTGCCGGCGAGCTGGCGAGCTCCACGCTGCTGGCGCACTGGCTGCGCGAGGCCGGGCTGCCCGCCCAGTGGCTCGACGCGCGCCCCTTGCTGCGCACCGACCGTACCTGGCGCGAGGGCCGCATCGACTGGTCCGCCACCGAAGCGGCCGTGCAGGCCGCCACCACCCCGGCGCTCGCGGCCGGGCAGGTGCTCGTCACGCAGGGCTTCCTGGGGGCTACGCCCGATGGGCGCACCACCACGCTGGGGCGCGAGGGGTCGGACTACTCCGCCGCCATCTTCGCGTACTGCCTCGGCGCGACGGGGATGACGATCTGGAAAGACGTCCCCGGCCTGCTCAACGCCGACCCGAAAGTGTTCGCCGACACGGTACTCTACCCCGAGATCAGCTACCAGGAAACGATTGAGATGGCGTACTACGGGGCCAGCGTGATTCACCCCAAAACGATTCAGCCGCTCGCCGCGCGTCGCATCCCCCTGCGCGTGCGCTCGTTCGTCGACCCTGGGGCGCCCGGTACGCTCATCCACGACTGCCAGCACCCGCGTCTGGCGCCGGCGTTCATCCGGAAGACCAATCAGGTGCTGATCTCCTTCGAGACGCGCGATTTCACGTTCGTTTCCGAAGCGCACCTCGACGGCATCTTCGCCGCCCTCGCCCAGGCGCGGCTGCACGCCAACCTGATGCAGAACTCGGCCCTCTCCTTCTCGGTCGTGACGGACTTCGATGAAGGCCGGCTGCACCGCCTGCGCGACCAGCTCGCCTCGCAGTTTACCATCCGCCACAACGCCACGGGCCTCACCCTCTACACCGTCCGGAATTCGGATGATGCCAGCCGAGAGCGCGTAACCGCCGGCCGCGAAGTGGTGCTGGAGCAGCGTACCCGCCAGACGTTTCAGGTACTGGTGCGGGAGGGGATTTAATTAGTAATTACGAATTAATAATTAATAATAAGGGATAAAAAAACCGCCCCGCCGGCAAGGAGCCAACGGGGCGGTTTTGTTTTCACGGC
>JBKJUQ010000518.1:0-2544 GCA_046590685.1 Hymenobacteraceae bacterium | reverse complement strand
GAAACGCCCATCCAGCGCTGCGCCAAGATTCATCCTATCTTCGCCGCCACCTGTGCGCTAATTTAATTGAGCCATACACCGGAGGGACTACCCATTTCGACCAGTGCGTAAGTCCTGACTTTACTTGTTCAGGGGGAAGTACCAGCGACTAGTTGTACTTGATCGCGAACTTGACCGGCACGGTATAGTAAACTGCTACTGGTTTGCCATTCTGCTTGCCAGGTGTGAATTGAGGAAGCGTCTTTATCACTCGAATTGCTTCTTCATCGCAACCGTACCCAATCCCTTTTTGCACAGCCGGGTTTATGACCCGCCCGGTCTCATCAATGATAAATTTGACGTACACCTCACCCTCAATACGCTTGCGTAATGCGGGCGCTGTATAACGCAGGTTTCGGCCCACGAACTTCTTCAATTCCATTTCTCCTCCCGGAAACTCCGGCATCTGCTCAGCTTTTTCATAGACGCGAGCAGAATCTGCGACCGTGACAGGCGTCGTCTGCGCGATGGCACTGGTCGTGCCGCTCAAGCAGCTAACGAACAGCGCCAAAATTGGGAGCCGAGTTAGCCAATTTGCTTTATGGGAAGGAGTTGTTTGCATAGATCAAAGGTAAGTGCCAGATAAATACCGCCCCCCCAATCGCGCGGGGCTCTGCCCCGTGTGGGCCTATTCGCAGGCGGCTCGCCTACCACGCAGCGGGTGCCAGCCAGAGGCCGGCCAATAGTACACACGGGGGCGGCGGGGGCCTTAGCTTATTTGCGCTTCTCCGGTTCCGTGAAAGCGATAGGCACCATCAAGTACCTCGCTGACGGACTTCCGTTGTCCTTAGCTGGAATAAATCGCTCAAGCAAACTCATCAAGCGCAGCGCTTCCTGATCGTAGAAACCACCAAGACCTTTCACGATTTCGGGATTGCGAACAACACCCATCGAGTCCACCATAAACCGAATGAATACTTTGCCTTGAACAGCTTGCTTCTTAGGTACACTCGGGTAGCGGATGTTCTTTTTAAATAGCCGCAAGATCTCCCCATTACCACCAGGGTACATCGGCATTGCCTCGGTAACAAACACGCCTGCTGACGAATCCTGCTTTGCGGAAACGGGCGCTTGCGCCCAACCAATGTTGGGGAAGAGTAGCAGGCTGGCCATGGCAAGTAGCCAGGTAACAGCGTATGCAGAAGAACGAAGGACCATTTGGATCTAAGCTAAAGGTGCGTGACGCATAAACGCGCCTCGCAGTCAAGAATCTGCTTTTTTGCTTACTTAATACTATTTGAAAATGCTATCGCACTTTGCGATAGAGACAACACTTGAGCTATCCGCAATCTCTACCACTGATTCACCATCTGTTTTATTCACGACTCCCAAATAACCTATGCAGCTATCGGCATTGCACAGATAGAGTTTAAAATTATACTTACTGCTGTCGTCCAAGCTTCGTGGCACTGTTAAATACGTGCTTTCCACGTCACCTATTTTTTTGGCGACATATTTTGACGTTTCTAACCTGTTTTGAAGATCCACTAATACAGTGGGGTTAGACATATGATCAATATACCCGCGAACCGCAGTCATGATCATTAAGGAAATAAGGAAAAACACGATCAGGGGATGTATTTTCATAAACTTATGCATCGAGCAATACCCCCACTCGCGCGGGGCTCTGCCCCGTGTGTACTATTGCCCGGCCTCTGGCCGGCACCCGCCGCGTGGCAGGCGAGACGCCTGCGAATAGGCCCACACGGGGCTGGAGCCCCGCGCGAGTGGGTTGGTGGGCGGGGTGTTGAGCACGATCAGAGCATTTTAAAGCGAACTGACATTGTATCTACTCCGTGAAAGCCTTCTTTCAGCCTGATCCAATCTTGCTTACAATGAACCGTAAAGCGTACCGCATCAAGAGTTTTTAGTGCTTCCTCGTCGCAGCCGTAGCCGAGCCCTTTTAACACAGAGCCTTTCATCTGCCCTAAACTATCGATTGTGAATCGGAGGTAAACGCGGCCCTCTATGCCAGCACGTAAAGCCAGCGCAGGGTACTTGCCGACTGTTCCCTTTACCCTTTCGATGTTCTTATGTACATAGCCGCAATTGCACGTGTAAGTGCTGTCCGTCGATTGGCTATTCTGAGCGAAAGAGGGAGTAGACCATCCTAGAAGGCACGAAACAAGCGCGGCTGTCAGATTGAGCGAGTAGCGAATCATTACTCAAGTGTTGTTTCGGCTGTATCCCGAGGACCAAAGCTAACCGAAGTACGCCCCACCAACCGACCCGTCATTACCCAAGTTCTGTCATTGCGCGGAGGAGGCTTTGCGACGACGAAGCAATCCTCGTTTGCTCGGCCACGTGGCTCAACCGCCGCCCCGAGCAAACGAGGATTGCTTCGTCGCAAAGCCTCCTCGCAATGACAGACTGGGGGAGACAAGAGGGGCCAAAAAGGACCAAAAAGGGGCAACCGGCCCCACAGTACCATACACCGCACCGGCTGCGACCAAGCCCCGTCGCCCGCCGAGCCGCGGGCGCAGATCTGCCCAAAAGATCCCAATC
>JBKJUQ010000383.1:0-8450 GCA_046590685.1 Hymenobacteraceae bacterium | reverse complement strand
GTTGATCACAACCGACCTGGCCGCTTGTGGCACGGCTGATACCGTTTACCTGCAAATTCTCATTCTGCCCAACGATTCAACCGATTATTTCGCCTACACGATCTGTCGAGGTGATTCGGTGAAGTTTCAAATTCCCGGTTCGGCCCTGGCATCCGGTTCATTCGCTTGGTCGCCCGCCGCTGCCTTATCCAACCCGCTGGCCCTCGAGCCGGTGGCGTCGCCGCGCGTGAGCACGATCTACTCGGCTATTGGCCGCCTGCCGGGCAGTAGCCGGCACAACACCTTGAAAGTAACCGTCACCGTGCTTCAACCCGATTCGGTCATCCTCACGGCCGAACGTCACTGTTTACCCGGCGGCGTAACGACCGCCCTTCACTTAAGCCAGCCGCTCCGGGATGCGCTTTGGGACTTCGGCGACGGCAGCTTTACACAGCCCGGCGCATTCTCTCAGCGCGTGGAGCATTTTTACTCCTATCCGGGTACATACACTGCACAGGTGCGCGGCGTTGATACGAACGGTTGTCCAACCAGTGCATCGCTGCTGATCACGGCGGATGAGTTATTCGTGCCGAATATCTTCACTCCCAATGCCGACAACATCAACGACACCTTCGTCGTGGGTTGTCTAGAGCCTGGAACGGCATCGCTACAGGTCTACACACGGTGGGGCCAGTTGGTGTACGATTCTGGAGAAGGGCAATACCTCAACCAATGGGATGGCAGCGGTCTGGCGTCTGGGGTCTATTACTATTACCTGCGCCTTACGTATGCTCCGACCCCATTTAAAGGATGGGTTGAGGTTATGCGCTAAAGCAAGCTGCCGAGTTCAACGACAGTCTTTAAACGCGACCGCCCGACCTTCAATCACGAAGGTCGGGCGGTCAGACCGAGTACTCAGCAGCTGCGCGGATCTCCCGATGGCAGCTGCGGAAGTACTAGAAAATCAAAACATTACTTCTTTTTCTTGCCCTGCATCGAGACTACCAGGAAGGTATTAGGGTCGGTAATCGTTACACTCTGCTCAGAAAAGCCTGCGTAGCTCACTTCAAGCTCCAGCGGCCCACGCGAAAAATCAAGCTCCAACGAGAAGTCACCGTTCTCATCAGCAACGGCCATTTGGCGGGTCGATTTTACGTACACTGTCGCGCCTGGCAAAGCCTTTAGCTTATCCTGCTTCACGGTACCCGTGAACAGGACCATGTTCACCTCTTCTTCTTGAACCTCCTGAGAAGATACTTCTGGAGTAGCTGATGAGGGAGTAGAGATAGAGCTAGACTGCGTTGGCGTGGCAGTGGTTTCTACCGCGACTGCGGTACGAGCCGGGACTTTCGTTTGAGCCGTCACCGCCAGTGGTGCACTTGCAAACGCGAGTACAAAAGCAAAAGAGGAGAAATTTTTCATCGGGCTCTCAGGAAAGACGGTAAAAGCTGAAACCAACAATCACTCAAGCAGAACAGACAATGGCTGAAGAAGCAGAGGAGACTAAACATACGGAGAATTTCGTGCCGAATTCCCCAGAGCCCCAGTGCTTTCGTCCAATCGTAAAGCTGAACCGAAGGTAATGCACAAAGTTTAAAAGTCCAACTAACATGGTTGAAAATCAGCAATAATCTCCTAAAATTCAAGCAAGACCAAAGAATTATTCAATTCTTTGGTCCTCAAGCGCTGAACATTTCGACTTTGCTGGGTAGTAATAAATTTGAGCCGCTTATCCAAAAAAAACTCCGGTTTCTGGAGAGAAACCGGAGTGATCTTAAAGAGTGCTACTTACCCTAGCGATAATCCAACACTACAGGCCAACGCCCAGGTAGACCTGGATTGTGCCATTGCGGATGTCAGCCTCCGCTTGACGACGTACTTGGTTGTTATCAACCTTAATATCGAAAGTACCACCTTTCCGCAGGTCAGTCAGACTGTAATCGTAGCGGGCGCCAACGCGCAGGAATTCGATCTTGGCTTCAATTCCTCCTACCACGCCCACATCAACGGAATTGTACTTGTATGTTGAGGCATCAATCGTCTTACTACCATCGTGGATGTTGAGCAGATAGCTCACCTGCGGGCCGACTTGAATAGCTACGTTGTCAAAAATATTGAATACAAACAACACAGGCAGTGACAAGTAACTCAGCTTGGTACTCTTGTCCGCAACCAGGGAATCAGCGGGATTGGTTACGTTCATCTGAGTCTCCCCTTTAGATTTGAATCCTTTACGCTGGTAGAGTAGCTCCGGTTGAATGGAAAATCGATTGCTTATACCAATTTGGGCATAGGCACCAAAGTGGTACTGAGTCAATTGATTTGCATCCGAGTACATCTTTTTGATGCCGTCACCTTGCAGGGAGTTGAAGTTGACCCCACCTTTCAGGCCAATACCCGAATTTTCCGCTCCATTGGAGCGGAAGCGTGGGCCAGACTGAGGGTTGTTGCTTAGACCAGGTTGAGCCCAGGCCGCCAATGGGCCTGCCAGCAAGAGCAATGAGGAGAGAAACAGGTTTTTCATCAGAGAAACAATACCGGAAAAAGGAAGACTGCCACCAGCCGGTGACGCAATATTGCACCACCGGCTGGTTCAAGGTTGCTATACTGTCCCTTTGGCCGAAAGTTTCGCTTGTACGCCGTGTTCTTTTCTAATCGGCTCGTCAGAAGCTGGTCCCTAAGTAGACTTGCACTTGGCCGACTTTCCACGCGCGACCCACCTGTCGGCCGGCAGTTGGTAAATCCGTTAGCCTGCCAAAAGGCAATCCATAGCGAAGGCCAACACGTAGAAAACCGGCCCGCGCTTCGCCACCTACTACCAGCCCGCCGCTTAAGCGCGTGGGAGGTTATGCAGCAGGCACCACCAACTCTGACAGGGGCATTTCAACGGCTTCATTGCTATCGATTGCAGTCCCCCGAGTCCATAATTGCAGCTGGGGGCCTATGTGTACACTTACGTTGTAGAACGGATTGATGACGAGCAAGGCCGGTAAGCGCAGTCCACTGCTACTACCTGCGGGCGTGGCCGCCCGATAGTATAGCGCTTCCCCCTGCAGAGATACGATTCGACTTAGTGGGACCTGGTGAAAAACGCCAACTTCAAAGCTGCGCGGCAGCTGCCGGTTCTGAGCAGCCGTTCGTGTCAAAGACCACGACGAACCCGCCCGCACGCCAGTACCGTGGTTACGAGCCGGCAAGTCATCGTTTTCAGTTGAAAAGCCGTGCGCGTGTCGCCCCGGATTATTCGACAAATCAACCGGCTGATTTTGCGCATTCGCGAAACCAACAGAGCACAGGAAGAATGCAAACAGGCGTATTTTCATATCAAAATAAGATTAAAAGACAGACAAAACCAAACGAAAGCAGCAGACCACAAGAACCCGAATGGCGGCATGTTGGGCCTTCGTGCGTAAGTTTGCAGCGGCAATCGACCTCGGCTGCCGGATTTGGAGCGTTAGCTCAGCTGGTTCAGAGCACTACCTTGACAGGGTAGGGGTCACTGGTTCGAACCCAGTACGCTTCACCGATTACCCTGCAGTACCCGTCTCTTCTGAGGCGGGTACTGTTTTTTTAAATATTACTATTAATCTCATATTCGGTGTGACAATGCACGGGCTGATATCGTTCGATTTTTTATGAAATATGCAGCCAAATAGGTGCTTAAGCTAAGAATCTGTACATAAAAAGCTACTTTTATTGAAAAAAACACCAATTTTGGAATTGGTATTATAATGATACGCGTGGCGTGGAGTCCCACCTATGTGCACGCTTTACCTACCGGGCATCGCTTCCCGATGGCAAAGTATGAAGTGCTGCCCGAACAACTGGTTTACCAAGGAATTTTCGCTGAAAGCGACTTTTTCGTACCAGATCGATTAGCGGAGACTTCCTTACTGGCAGTGCACACTATGGATTACTGGCACCGCCTGCGTGCTGGCCGCTTAACGCCTGCTGAAGTGCGTAAAACAGGCTTTCCGTGGTCGCTAAGCTTGATTGAGCGCGAGATTCTAATTGCTGAAGGAACTCGGCAGTGCTGTGAGTTTGCCTTAACCTATGGGGCAGCAGCTAACATTGCCGGTGGCACTCACCATGCTTACGCCGACCACGGGGAGGGCTTCTGTCTACTTAATGATCAAGCGATTGCCGCCCAATGGTTGCTTGATACCCAGCGCGCGAGCCAAATACTTATTATCGATCTGGACGTTCATCAGGGCAATGGCACGGCGGCCATCTTCGCGACGGAGCCACGGGTATTTACGTTCAGTATGCACGGCGCGACGAATTATCCAGCCCGAAAAGAGCGCTCAGATCTCGACATCGCATTGTCAGATGGCACCACGGATGCGACCTACTTAACGCTCCTTCGGCGCAGCCTACTACACATTCTCGCCGAAGTACGACCTGACTTCGTCTTCTATCTCGCCGGCGTAGACGTGCTAGCGACGGATAAACTGGGGCGGCTCGCGCTTTCGGCGGCTGGTTGTCTAGAGCGCGACCGCGAAGTCTTTCGGGCCTGTCACCAAGCAGATCTGCCGGTGGTGACCTGCATGGGTGGAGGCTACTCTCCCCGCCTCGCAGATATAGTTGACGCTCACGCCAATACGTTTAGGGCGATGCAGGAGGAGTGGGCCTAATAGGCGAGCGTCGATTAGCGTTTCAGGCTAGCGGCGCGGCTGAATTCCCTGGAGCTTCCCCCGCTATCACCAGCTCCCACCGAAAGGCCCAACGCCAACGCAGGCGTCGGACACTTATCGTCGCCCGCGCGCATAGATCGATCAAATCGGTTCGGTTAAAGGCGCGGGCCACGGAGAGCGGCGCGTCGTGCTGGACGAGGAAAGAACCGCCGAACAGCCGCGTTAGCCACTTGATGCTGTAGTAGGCCAAGGAGTGGCGATGCAGATCGTTGACAACAACACCAAGCCGCGCTTGACCCGCCAGCTGGTGCAGCAAGACGGCTAGCAGGTCGTCCGAAAAGTGGTGACAGAACAGGCTGCACGTAATGACATCGAAGGCCTGCTGGCCGAATGCGGGAGCGAAAATATCAAGCTGTTGAAAACTGATTTCAGGCCAGGCAGCACATTTGCGGCGGGCGTAATCCACCATGAAGGCGTTGGCATCGATACCCGTCAACTCCACGGCAATCTTCCGGCGACGCGCCCAAGCGGCGATCACGCGTAGCGTGTCGCCGCCACCACTGCCGACATCGGCGAGCCGTAGCGGTCGGTGACGTGGCCAGGCGGCTTGCGTTTGCAGAAGCTCCAAGCCGCGAATGATGGGTGCGTAGCCCCCGAGCCAGGTATTGATCGTCTCAAGCTCATCGAGGTTCTGCTGGAGGGCATCACCCGCCAGGGTCAGATCATCCATCAACTCTGGCGCATCGTGGCGGTGACGTAAGTCGATCACGGTAGTATTAAGGTATTGATCTAGATTAAGCGACCCGAAGCAACAGTAATTTCAAGGTAAGTCCGGGACCAGATGCAAAGGAAAGGAATCGTTGCCCGCGGTCAAATACACGTCTGCGACAGACGGCAATCAGGGCGAGTTTCGTCAATGACGAAAATATATACTTAAGCCATTGACGAAAGGCAGTCGGTCACAGTCAGTCGGAGCGAAGGTACCTCGAAACGGCCTGGGGGTCAAATAGGTTAATGTCGGGTACCAATATGACCGCAACGGGAAGCAGTAGAGAAAAGTATTTGAAATCCCGACCTGTTTTTGCAAAATAAGGCTAAATGGGTCGTATATTTGCAAACTTAATCTGTTCGCAGGCCTAACCTGTGGAAGTTTTTGGCGTTAAGCTATTACTGCCTTGTTTCCTCGGATTCATCACTTCAACTAAGGCGCCCTTGATGCGTTTTTCCTATGAAAAAACTCCTACTTGGCTTATTACTTTCTGCTTCGGTCGGCCTTGGAGCCCAAGCACAAACAGTAGCAGAGCGCTCGGCCGTAGAGGAGCGCTCGATTGTTGTATTCCCGAATCCAAGTGCAGGTATTCTGCACGTTACAGTGACGGGGTTTGAGGGGGCTGCTAGCCTACGGGTTCTCAACGTGATTGGTAACGAGGTCTACCGCGAAACTCTCTCCGCTTCGGAGCCACGGATCAGTCGCACAATTGATCTCAGCAACCTATCCGCCGGGCTGTACTACGTGAAGATTGAAAGCGGCGCGCACGCGGAAATGCGTAAAGTGGTGCTTCGGTAGCTTTGGGTAGCCGGCCTTCTCTGGCTTTGAGTGATACGCGTAGCGCCCCGCCCCGCCAGTAAATTAGCGAGGCGGGGCGCTACCGTTTTGCATGATTATTCCGAGGCTGGATAGTGCTACTGATTCTAGTAGCAAGGACTACCCAAACTTTTGGATCAAATCATCGAGAAAGGCCGGGCCGTAGCCGATTCGGGTAGCATACTCCAAACACAGCGCGTACTCGCGCTCATCGATTTGCCCGTCTTCTACCATGAGCAGTACCAGCGTCTGCAGTTCAAATGTGCGCTCAATGCCAGTTTCCGGGATCACAAAGCTCAACAGGTTCAAATTGTCGATCAAGGGCGCAACGTCCTCAGCCGTAAGATCGAGCTGCTCGCCAATTTGTAGTAGAAAATTACCTTCCTGTTCGTCTAGGTAACCGTCAGCAGTAGCAACCAGTAGCAGATTCTGAAAGAAGTACAGGCGTTTCTGACGGGAGTCGAGCAGATCACGAGTCATGCGACCATTCATGGTAATGGGGGGTAGAGAGTCACCTATGGCGGTGGCTGCGGAGTCTGCAACGTGAGGAAGACGCTGAAGTTGTACCGAGCATCTTTCCCATCCCTCAAGCGACTACTGTATCTTCGCTGTCTGATCTAGCCGTTTCCCGGTTATCCTTTACTTCTCCCACTCGCTTCCATTCTGATGGCGCTTGCGCTTCCATCTTCCGAACCCCGAATCACGGCGTCGAAGCTATTCAGTATTATGCTCAACTCGGCCGCACTCTACGTGCTGGCCTACCTGCTGATGCACACGGTGGTGCAAATCACGGAAATCGCGCTTTCTTACCGGTACGCGATTCCGACGATCTGGTACCCGAGCAAGATCAACTTTCGGATTCAGGATCCGGATTGGCGGCGGTCGGCCGTGGTAATCATCTTCGCTGCCGGCCAAACCATTTGCCTGCTGTTAGCGGCCTTCTTCGTGCTGCGCTTGCGTGATGCGCTGGAAAAGGGGGGAATGCGGAAGCTTTTCTATGCCTGGCTGGTCCTGCACGGGTGCAATCAGTTTTTCGGGGCGATGGTGGCCGACAACTTTGTTCGCTCCGGATTCTGGCTTTCCCCGCGGTATTTATTTATCACCACGAATATTCCGGCCGTGACGGCGGGCTTTCTGTTTGCCAATCTGTGTCTGGTAATCGGCTATAAGATGAGCCTGCCATTCTTGAAAACGTGCGACTCGATTACGTTGATGCGGCTCGAAAACCGCCCCATGTTGGTTTGGGTTACGATTTTCGGGCCCTGGGCAATTGGTACGATCGCCATCAACCTCAGTAAGGTGAACGTGATGACGATTCTGGAGGAATCGCACCTGTTCTCTATTCTACTGCTCCTGATTCCAATGGCGGTCGGGATTCGGTTTGAGATGCACGAAATGAACCTTGAACTGCCCCGCCGCCCTCGGCTGGCTCGCGGGTTGGTGGTCTTTGCGGTGCTGGTGCTCCTTTCCTTTAGATTGGTGTTACAGAGAGGCCTCTACTTTAAGCCGTACGGGTACATGAATTATCCGGGCATGCAGGTTGTGGATAAGCTCCGGTAGGGGCGTCGGCACGGCAGTTGCCTATCCTGGCCGCCTGCGTGGCCGGCGAGCGCCACTTCACGCATCCGGTATCTTTCCCTTCCCCTGACTTTCGTGCGTATTCTTCCGCTTATTCTGCTCAGCGCGTTTTGGAGCCTAAGCATTGTAGTTACTACTAACGCGCAGTCGGTACCGGCCAGCGGCAAGGCCACGTCAGCGCGGCCCGCCTCGGCTCACCCAACTCCTAAGCCGCCTCGCGCCCTGCCTAAGCCTGCCGCGGCGGCTCCGGCTAGCAGCATTAAGCCCGAAGAGCAGGCCCAAAAAATGACCATTTCTATGGTGCAAGCTCTGGGATTGGCCGCCGTGCAAGCCAAGCGCGTGCAGGAAATCAACTTACTGTCGGTGCAACGCGTGGAAGAGGCGCGGCACACCTACGTCCGCCAGTTGGCGCGGATGCGCGCCGAGATCGAACTCATCGGCAATAGCCGGCTGTCGCTGCTGAAGGACGTCCTCACCGAGCAACAGTTTCGCGCTTACGCGGCGATGCGCGAGAAGAAGATGGGTATCCCGCAAGCGCTCAAGCAACAGGCGGCCATGAGTGAGTCGGCGGGTGGTGAGTAGCTAGTGCCGCTCTCCCCTCCCCTCACTGTTACCCTCGCCCGACGCTCAGGCCGATAACCGATGTAACGTTTGCCGCAGTTGCCGCCCCCCCG
>JBKJUQ010000304.1:0-1601 GCA_046590685.1 Hymenobacteraceae bacterium | reverse complement strand
TAAACGCCCTGCCGGCCGCGCCCGCCAGCTTCACGGTGGCGCGCTGCGGCCCCGGCTCGCTCACCCTGCAATACACCAACGTGCCGACGGGGACCACCTTCCGCTGGTATACGACCGCTACCGGGGGCACCCCCATCGCGGGCGCCAACACCAGCTACACGACGCCCAGTTTGAGCGCGACGACCGCGTACTTCGTGAGCGCCGTCACCAATACCTGCGAGAGCGCAACCCGCGCGACCGTAACGGCCCAGATCAACCCCCTGCCCACCGCCACCCTGACGGCCGGTGGCCCGACCACCTTCTGCGCGGGCGGCTCCGTGACCCTCACCGCCGGCGGCGGGGCCACGGGCGCCACGTACGTTTTCCGCCGCGACAACGTGGTGGTGACGGGCACGAGCGGCGCTTCGCTCGTGGCGACCCAAGCGGGCTCTTACACCGTGGAGATCACCAACCCGACCACCTGCTCGGCCACGTCCTCCGCCCTGACCATCACCGTGAGCCCGGCGCAATCGGCCGCCTTCACCTACTCGGGCAGCGCCTTCTGTAAGAATGCCACCACCAACCCCACCGCTACGGTGACGGGCAACTCGGGCGGTACGTTCTCGGCCTCTCCCACGGGTCTGGCGCTCAGCGCCACCACCGGCCTGATCACCCTGGCTTCCTCGACAGCGGGCACCTACACCGTGACCTACTCGACCGCCGGCCCCTGTGCCGCCACGGCCACCCAGAGCGTGACGATCAACGCCGCCCCCACCGCTACCCTGACGGCCGGTGGCCCGACGACCTTCTGCGCCGGCGGCTCCGTGACCCTCACCGCCGGTGGCGGGGCGACGGGCGCCACCTACGTCTTCCGGCGCAACAATGTCGTGGTGACGGGCACGAGCAGCGCTTCGCTGGTGGCCTCGCAAGCGGGCTCCTACACCGTGGAGATCACCAACCCCACCACCTGCTCGGCTACGTCCGCAGCATTGACCGTCACGGTGAATCCGGCGCAATCGGCCGCCTTTGCTTACTCGGGCGGCACGTTCTGCCGCACTAGTACCGACAACCCCACGCCCACCATCACGGGCGCGTCGGGCGGCACGTTCTCGGCTACGCCTACGGGCCTGATGATCAACGCGACCACCGGCCGCATCACGCCGACCGCATCCACGGTTGGCACTTACACTGTGACGTACGCCGTGGGCGGCAATTGCCCGGTCTCCGCTACGCAGATCGTGACGATCTCGTCCGCGCCGAACGCTGCTTTCAGCTACTCCGCTACCGCGCCGCTGTGTTCCGGCACGACCGCGACGCTGACTCCGACGCTCGGTACGGGCGCTTCGGCCGGCACATTCAACGCTACCCCCGCGGGCCTGGGACTGACTGCCGCTTCGGGAGCGGTAAACCTGAGCACCTCGGCCGCCGGTACCTACACCGTCACCAACACCATCGCGGCCAGCGGCGGCTGCGCGGCGGCCACGGCCACTACCACGCTTACGGTGCTCCCCCGCCCTGCCGCTACCCTGACGGCTGGTGGCCCAACAACCTTCTGCGCCGGCGGCTCCGTGACCCTCACCGCCGGTGGCGGGGCGACGGGCGCCACCTACGTCTTCCGGCGC
>JBKJUQ010000157.1:0-4332 GCA_046590685.1 Hymenobacteraceae bacterium | reverse complement strand
AAAGCAGGACTGCTACGGGTAGGGTGGCCGGCAGGGCGGGGGCGGGGCGCCGCAGGTGGGTGCGGAACTCGTGCTCGACGTGGAGGTTGCCGTTCGCCATCAGCCAGCGGCCGACGATGTGGCCGTCGCCGGTGCGGAAGGAGCCGATTTCGCCGGTCCCCAGGATGGGGGCCAGCCCGGTGATCATGGGGTACATCGTGCCGCCGGGGTTGACGCGCAGATCGACGACGAGGCCGCGCAGGCGGTGGCGGGCACTGAGGGCGGCGATCGAGTCCTGGATCATCTGCGCGTACGGGCTCCAACTGGCGGTATCGAGCATCAGGGTCGGGATGCGGACGTAGCCGACGTCGTGGGGCAAGCGGGTGCTGAAGAATTTTGGGCCGGCCTTGATCTGCTCCTTTACCGCTTTGGAGGCGGTGGAGGCGTGCGAGGGGCCGGGATGCTGCCAGCCGATCTCCTGGTCGCCGTAGTAAAACGTGCCGTGGAAGTCGCCAAGGGCTTCGTAGAGGTACGCGACGGCGGGCGCGGCGGCGGGGAAGGTCTGCGCGCCGGCGGCTTTGGCGAGGGCCGTGGCGCGCAACGTGGGCCAATCGACGGCTTTCCGGTTAAGCGCGTGCCGCTGCATCAGCGCGAGGGTAGAATCGAGCAGAGTGCGGACGCTGTCGGCTATGGCGGACGACACGGGCGCGGGTTGGGCGCGGGCCGGGCGGGCGAGCAGGGCCAGAAAGAGCAGGGAGGCGTAACGAACGCGGAGCATGGGCGAAGACCAGAATGGGACCAGAAAGGAAGGCAGGTGCCGCAAAGGTCCAGCATCGTAAGCGCCCGGCAAGCGATCAAGGGGCGATCAGGGGGCGAAAAGAGCGCTTCGCAACTCATTCTCAGACTCCCTCGCCGCGCACGAAATCATAGAGGGTAAGCGCGCGCAGGCGGTAGTGGGCGACCCACGCGGCGCGCAGGGCGTTGACGTAGGCCTGGCGGGCGGTGTCCTTCTCCTGCTGGGCGATGCCAAGGTCGGTGAGGGAGAGGCGGCCGACGCGGTAGACTTCCTGGGTGATGACGTAGCGGCGCTGGGCGAGCGAATCGGCGCGGGCCGTAAGGCGCACCTGGGCGTGGAGGGTGGGGGTTTGGGCGACGAGCGTGAGCACCTGCTGCTCGAAAGTGGCTTCGTCCTGGCTCACGGTGCGGCGAGTGAGCTGGCGGGAAGCTTCGGCGAGCTTGACGGCGGCGCGCTGACGGCCCCAGTCGATGATGGGCAGCGAGAAAGCGAGACGGAGCTGCTGCTGGTCCTGGGGGTTGAGGTAGGAATTCCAGAGCGTTTCCGCGCGGTTGATGTAGCCGAGGTTGGCCGTGAGGGTGGCTTGCAGGCCGCCCGAAAAGCGCGCCTGCGCCACGCCGCGGTCGGCTTCGAGCAGGCGGCGCTGGAAGCCGATGGTTTCGGGCCGGCGGCGGCGGGCTTCGGCGAGGGCGGTTTCGGGGGCCACGGCGGGGGCGGGCGCCGGCTCGGGCACGGCGAGGGGCAGGGGCTGGTCGGGGGGGAGGCCGGCGGTGGTCTGGAGCGTGAGGGCGGCGGTTTGGGCCGCCAGCTCGGCCTGCTGGCGGGCCTGCTGAGCGCGAATCTGGTTGAGCTCCAGCAGCAGCACATCGGCTTCGGCGACGCGGCCGAGGGCGAGCTTTTCGCGGCCCAGCCGGAACAGCTCGGTGGCGAGGCGCTCGTTCTGGGTGGCGAGGGCGGCTTGCTGCTGCTGCAGCAGGACATCAAAAAACGCTTCGGTGACGCGCTGAGCGATGGTTTCGCGGTCGAAGGGGAGCTGGCGCTCGGCTTCGGCGTAGCGCAGCGGCTCGGTGCGGCGCGCCCACGCCAGGGCGTTGAAGCCGCGCAGCGGCTGGGTGAGGCCCACGGCGAAAGGTTGGGCGTTGTAGAGGCGCTGCCCGCCGATGAAGTTGTCGAACCGCTGCATCCCCGACGCCACCGTCAGCTGCCCGCCGGTGAAGCCGATGTTCTGGGAGATAGCGAGCTGGAGGGTGGAATTGTTGAGCTGCACGGCGCGGAAATCGGTGGTGCCGTCGGGCTGCGTCACCGGGGCGATGGCGCGGCTGAAGTCGGGCAGCGTGCCCACCAGACTCAGCTGGGGCCGGAAGTCGGCGCGGGTGCGTTGCCACTGCCAGGTGGCGGTTTCGCGGGCCGTAACGGCCTGCTGGGCCGCCACCGACTGCCGCTGCGCTGCCTCAATGACGGCGGCGAGGGTGAGGGGCGCCTGAGCAGTGGCTGGCAGCGCGACGATTACGAGCAGAAGCGAAAGAAGAAGTTTCATCGGAAACGTTGTGCGGACTTCAGTCCGCAGTTTCAAAGGCACGGGCGGATAAACTGCGGACTGAAGTCCGCACAACTACTCGTTGATGGTGAGCACGGGAGCGTCGCCGAAATCCTTCGTTTCGGTCAGGATCAGCTCATCGCCGGGGCGCAGGCCGCCGGTGATCTGGACCCAGTCGAAGTTGGATTCGCCGAACTCGACGGTGCGGCGCTCGGCGCGACTCCCGGGGCGCACTACGTACACGGCCTGCTCGCGCGCGCCGTGGTAGAAAGGGCCGTTCTTGACCCGCAGCGTGCGGGCCTGCCGGCTGGTGACGACGAAGACATCGACGCGCAGATTCGGCCGCAGGGCGGCGTGGCGCGGGTCGGCGAGGGTAGCGTAGAACGTGACGCTGCCTTTGTCGACGGCGGGGTTCACGGTGCTGATCAGGCCGCGCAGGTCGGGCGTACCCGGCCCAAGCCGGATGATGACGGGGTCGCCGGGGTGCAGGGCTTCGGCGTAGGAGTCGGCGATGGTGGCGCGGATGCGGAAGGCGCTCAGGTCGGCCACGCGGGCCAGCTCGGTGCCCTGCGCCACCGTGGCGCCGAGCTGGTCATTGACCCACGTGAGGACGCCCGGCAGCTCGGCGCTGATGTCGGCTTGGCGTAGCTGGCGCTCGTGCTCCGCGATGTCGCGCGCTTGGGAGGCGAGCTGGAAGCCGACTTCGCGCTGGTCGGCAGCGGCGGTGCGGTGCTGGGTGCGAACCTGGTCGCGCAGACGGCGCAGCTCCAGGTCGGCCACGCGCAGATTCAGCTCGGCCTGACGAACGTTCTCGGCCGTCGTGCCGCCGATCTTCAGCAAGTACTGCTCATCGCGCAGGGCCGCTTGCAGGCTGCCGACGCGCGCTTCCTGGGCGGCCTGCTGAGCGCGCAGGTCGTTGAGGGCACGTTCGAGGGTGAGGTTGAGCTGGGCCGTTTTGTTTTGCTGCCGCGCCTGCTCGTCGCGCAGCTTGCCGAGGGCGCTGGCGGCTTGTTCGGTATCGAGCGCCAGGATCGGCTCGCCGGCTTGCACCTTATCGCCCACCTGCCGGATTACCCGCCGGATGGTACTCGCGATGGGCGCGGTGATGGCTACTTCGCGGCCCGGCACCACGGTGCCACCGGCGGTCAGGGTCGCTTCGACGTCACCAACCTCCACGCGGGCCGTTAGCAGCTGGCGCGCGTCGATGCTGGGGCGAAGCACCCCGCGGAAGGCCACCAGGCCAGCCGCCAGTAGCAGGATCACCAGTCCGGCCGCGAGCCACAGCTGCCGGACGCGGCTACGCTGGGTGTGCGCTGAAATTTCTCTGTCCATTTTCGAGTACGCAGCATAGGGCTGCCTACTCGTTCCGCCGACAACTGTGCCAGCTAGGTAAGGTGTTGTTTGTTAGCTAGTAATAGCTGGCAAGGCGCCGAGGTTGCCTCGAAAAACCGTCCAATACTGAACAGCCTGTCCGGTTTCGCGTCGAGCTATTCGGCCGCGCTGGCCGGCTATCGTTCCGTCTTGCTGGCTACCCTGCGGGTGCCGGCTTGCCCCGGGCCGCTCGGATCGAGCAGCGCGACGTCGGCTTGCCGGACAAAAAACTGCGTACCTCCGTAAACCGCGCGATACCACCGGGGATTTACCTCCGAGCGAATGAACAGCTGGCGAAAGCGGCTGATGGAGAGGCTGCGGCTCGTCTCGACGGTATCGGCGTAGAGCAGCAAGCCATGGCCGACGGGGTTTGCCTGCCGACTAACGGCGCGCTCGCCGGTGGCGGGCGGCGCGGAGATGACCACGGCTGGCGGACTGACCACGGCAATAGACTCAGTGGCTTGCGCGGCCGCACCGTGCGCGGTAGCGGCAGCAATGAGGGCCAAGAAAGTGCGGAATGAGCGCATCGAAGTGAGGAATAGTGATAAAAGTAGTCGTGCCAGAGGGTGCAACACTGCAAACATAATCAAATTCGTGTGCGGTTAACTACTATTTCAAGTTATTTTTTCGCTTCGCTTGCCGAGCGCGA
>JBKJUQ010000115.1:0-20992 GCA_046590685.1 Hymenobacteraceae bacterium | reverse complement strand
CTGCGCCCGCTTCGGGCCTGACGTTCACCTGGACGCCCGGCACCTGCGCCCAAGTGGTGCAGCCCCTGGTTGCCACGGGTCTGTCGGCGGGCCCCCCCGCCACTGCCACCCTGAACTGGACGGCGGCCTCGCCAGCTCCCGCCAGCGGCTATAACTACCGCGCCCGCCTTGTAGGCACCCTGCCCTGGACCGTCACGGGTTCGACGGCGGCCGGCGTGACGACCGCGACGGTCAACTCCGGTTTGTCGGGTGGCACCTGGGAATATGAGGTGCAATCGAACTGCGGCGCCGGATCAGTAGGTAACTGGTCGCCGCAGCGCACGTTCATCGTTCCTTCCCCGCTCACCCTGGGTACGGTAGCCGGTACGCAGGTGACGGGCGAAGTAGCAGTTAGCGAGCTCAACCGCTCCATCATCCGGATCGACCTGCCGGTAACCGGCACCACCGGAACGCTGACGCTCACCAACGCGACCGTTACCTTCCAGGGAACGAGCGCGGCCGACATCGCCGCCTCTGGCGTGAAGCTATACTACACCACGACAACGACGTTCTCGACCGCCAACCTGTTCGGCACGGCGCAGTCGTTTGCGGGCGGTACGGCGGCCTTCTCCGGCTCGCGCACTCTGCCGGCTGGCGCCAACTATCTGTGGGTGGCCTACGATATCGCGCCCACGGCTACGCGCGGCAACACAGTTGACGCGCGCATCGCCGCCGGCGACCTGACGATTATAGCAGCGGGCGGCGCGGCCTCGCCGGCAGCCTCGCCGGCAGTCAACCCGGCTGGCTCGCGCACTATCGGGTACTGCATGGCAGCCTCGACGCAAACCCCTTCGGTGGATGATAACATTGGCTACCTGACTCTCGGGCCGGCCACCTCCAACGGGGTAGCGGGCACGGCAGTCAACTTCGGTACGACCGTGACGAACAACACCGGTGGCAACAACAGCACGATCAACAACCCGCTGTCGGTGGGTAACTACTCGTTCAGCGGCGCTACGCCGGTGCTCTCGGTTGACCGTTCGACGGCGCTGCCAATCAGTACCATCGTCATTCACGACGCGGGCACTTTCGGCACCGCGATGCGCGCCTTCGCCGACTGGAATCAGGACGGCGACTTCGCCGATGCCGGCGAGGCTTCATCCAGCGTGGCTGCTTCGAACGCCACCAGCTCGGTGGCCGACCAGACGATCAACATCTCGTTCAACGTACCGGGCACCGCTTTGCTAGGCAACACTCGCCTGCGCCTCGTTTTAGTGGAAACAGGCAGCGTGTCTCCTACCGCTTACTGCGGCACCTTCACCTTCGGGGAAGTGGAAGACTACACGATCAACGTGACGAACCCGCCCTGCCCGGCGCCTTCGTTTACGGGCCTCTCGCTCCGCACCAACAACAGCGTCCGCGTGAACTACACGCTGGATGCCGGCAACGTCAATGGCGTGGACATCATCTACCAGGCGGGCGGCATTTTC
The DNA here is from genome assembly GCA_046590685.1 of Hymenobacteraceae bacterium. Taxonomy (GTDB): domain Bacteria; phylum Bacteroidota; class Bacteroidia; order Cytophagales; family Hymenobacteraceae; genus JANNMJ01. Next base: position 19,523 of record JBKJUQ010000115.1, on the reverse strand, counting down.
GACCCGAACACGACGGGCACCACGGTGTCGAACACCAGCCCATCGACGTTCGTGAACCTGACGGGTCTGACCGCCGGTACCACCTACACGTTCTACGTGCGCGGCAAGTGCTCGGCCGGCAACACGCCTTCGCCCAGTGGCCCCAACACGTTCACGACCCAGTGCGCCCCATTCGTGGTGACGGGTGGTACGCCTTCGCTGATCGAAAATTTCGACGGTGCCACCACAGCGCTCCCAGCCTGCTGGGGCAGTGTCTTGGGTCAGGGTACCGGCAACGCCACGCTGGCTCTCGTGGAGCGCAGCGCGACGTTCAACTCTAACACGGGCGGTTCGCGCTCGGCCCGCCTCTCCAACGGTTCGGGCACGACGGGCACCAACGCCATTCTGGTGTCGCCGATGATCGGCGACCTGGGCGGCCCCACGCCGCTGCCGCGCCGCATCTCCTTCAAGGCCCGCTCGGGAGCGTTCAGCAGCGCGGTGAACCTGGAGGTGGGCACGATGAGCGACCCGGACGACGCGTCGACCTTCACGGTCCTCACCACGATTCCAATGTCGAACTCGGCGTTCCAGAGCTTCAAGGTTTCGTTTAACACCTACACGGGCACCGACAAGTTCATCGCCTTCCGCCACGGCAACAACTCGACGTTCACCTCGATCTACATCGACGAGTTCAAGTACGAGGAAACGCCGGCTTGCGAAACGCCGACTGGTACGGCCATTTCGTATATCACCAACAACTCGGCGCGGGTGAGCTTCACCCCGGCCGCTGGTACCACCGACGTAGTGATTGCCTACGGCACAGGCGCTTTCCCCGGTTTTGTGGGCGGCGGCGTGAACGGCACCTACGGCACCTACACGGAAGTGTACGGTGTGACGGGCAACTTCCTGGATCTTACGGGCTTGGCCCCCGGCACGTCGTACAACCTCTACATCGCGGGCAACTGCGGGGCGAACGGGTTCAGCGACGTAGACGGCGCGTACCCGTTCACCACCGGCACCACGGCGGTTCCGTTTAACATTACCCGCATGGTAGGGGCTGGCTTCAGCTCTATCGAGAGCGTAGGCACGAGCTCACCGGATGCGAACTGGAACGGTACGACTTTCCCGTTCGACGACCAATACACGGATCCGATCACGATGCCCTTCCCGTTCACGTACCTGGGGCAGACGATCACTGACTTCCAGATCAACATCAACGGCTGGATGCATCTGGTGAGCGCCACGGTTCCCGCTACCACCACCGAAGCCGGCTACTCGCCACTGGGTTCGGATAACCGGATCGCTCCCTTCGCCGCCGACCTGGTAGCCCAGGGTTCTTCGGCCGCTGGCCGCGACCGCATCAAGTACTACTTCGACAACTCGGGCGGCGCCGGCAACGGCATCCTCACGGTGGAGTGGGCCGGAATGGAGCGCTTTTTACAGGCTGGCCCGGACCTCAATTTCCAGGTGAAGCTGTACCAGAACGGCAACAAGTTCGAGATCGTGTACGGTCCGATGACGGGCTACGATGGCACGGGCAACCCAAGTTACGGCTACCACGTGGGCGCTTCGGGCAGCCCGGCCGCTACCCAGCGCGCCGCACTGCAACAGGTAAATACCGACTACTTCGCCGTGTCGCCGCTGACCGCTCTGAACCGAATTCCGGAGTGCGACACGAAGTATGCCTTCATTTCGGGCTCAGACGTACTCTCGCTGCCGGCCCCAGTAACGTCGCTTTCGAACGACAACTGCGCGGGTGCCACCACGGTGAGCATCGGTGGTGCGCCGGCCACGGCCTACTGCCAGGTGTTTGATACCGACATCGCCACCGCCTCTACCGGCGTCCCCGTGTGCTCGGCTCCGACGCCCGGCACGCCTTCGAAAGATGTGTGGCTGAAGTTTACGGTGACTGCTCCCGGCACCAACGTCACGGTGCGGGCTGCTGGCTCGCACAACTTCAATGTGGTGCTGCAAGTCTTCAGTGGTGCCTGCGGCTCGCTGACGGCGCTCGCCTGCCAGAACGCGGGTGGCGACGGCATTCAGGAAACGTACGTGATGAACAACGCGGCGTTGGGCACCTACTCTGTACGGGTGTACGACGAGAACGCCACCAGCACCAATGGCACGTTCGTGTTCGACGTGTACGAGGTGCCGAACCCACCCGCCAACGACGAGTGCGCCACTGCTAGTGTCCTGATACCAGGCACTAGCTGCACCCCGACCACCGGCACTACGCGCGGCGCGACGGCTTCGTCGTTTGCCGTGCCTACCTGCTCGGCTTCGCCAGCGGGTAACGCCGACGACGACGTGTGGTACACGTTCACGGCCACCGCGAAAGTGGCCCGGATCACCGTCAATGGCTTGAGCGGGATGAACCCCGTGTTGCAGCTGTTCTCGGGTACGTGCGGTGCCGGCACTCTGACGGCACTAGGCTGCGCCAACGCGAACGGCGCCAGCGCCCCGGAAGAGCTCACGTCGAACGCGCTGACGATCGGTAACGTCTACAAGATTCGGGTTTATCACTCGGGTATCAGCTACGTCAACGTGACCCCGAGCTTCAACATCTGCGTCCAGAACATCGCTTCGCCGCTGAATGACGCTATCGCCGGTGCGACGACCCTCACAGTTGCCAACTCGTGCATCGAGACCGCAGGGACGACCATCGGAGCGACCAACACGCCAAACGCTGATCTGGGCCCGGGTGTGACGAGCAACTACGAGTATGACCCGAATAACACGGCACTGACTATCGCCGTCGACAACGACGATGACGTGTTCTACAAGTTCGTGGCGCCTGTGGGCGGCGCGGCTTCGATTTCGGTAGCGCCAACGGCCAACTCGTTCGATGCGGTAGTGCAGGTGCTGCACGGTACGATTGGCGCGCTGACGGTAGTGGCCACCCGCCAGTACTTCATCGCTGGTTACTCGGAGTCGATCGACCTGTCGGGCCTGACGGCGGGTGATACCTACTACGTGCGCGTAGCCGGGTATTCCGCTTATAACCTCTCGGGTAACCCACTCAACGAAGCGGGTCCGTTCACGATCTGCGTAACGCGCGGGGCGCGGTTCGTTGCCAGCGTCATAACGCAGCAGACGGCCTCCATCCCCACGACGGCCGCCGCTAACACGAACAACAACCCGAGCGTACAGATCTTCGTGGACGTGGCCGGCTCGACTGGTACCCTGACCCTGAAGAAGCTCAACGCGACGTGGAAGGGCACCAATAAAGCCGACGTGAAACCGAACGGCGTCAAGCTCTGGTCGCAGCCGAACTCGAACTTCGCGTTCGATGCTGCACTCTCGACAGTGCTCGCCACGGCCAGCATCGGGGCTGATGACACCATCCGCTTCATCATGAACTACGCGCTGCCGGTTGGCTCGAACAACCTGTTCATCACCTACAACCTACAGCCCACGGCTACGGTTGGAAACAAGCTGGATACCAAGCTCAACGCGCGGCAACTGGTGGTGCTGAGCAGCGTGAACGGGACGCAGAAGTTCCCGGCTGCCACGCAGGATCCTGCTGGCGACGTGACCATCACGCAGGCACCGCCAGCTAACGACACCTACTGTGGGGCCCTTCTCACTCCGGTATCAATAGGGGTCAATCCGGTTTATCAAACCTACGATAATCGCCTTGCGACCACTACGGTCGATCCGGCGATTGCGGGGGGCTGCGGTAGTGGCAATGCCGCTGTCCGCGACCTGTGGTTCAAAGTGCGCGTTCCGGCCACGGGCCAGTTGTACATCGATATGCGCGAAGGTGCCGCACCCGGCGTGGTCGATGGGGTAATAGAAGTTTACTCGAATGCAAACTGTGGTAGCTTGACTGCGGCCCAGCGAATCGCGTGCGATGACGATGGTACGGATATCGTCGGCTCGAACAGTTCTAGCTTCAATTCCACGATCAGCATCACCTCGGGCTTGACGCCTGGTGCCTACCTCCTCATTCGTGTGGGACAGTACGCTGCCCAACCCACAGGTGGTGGCAACTTCCGTCTGGCGGTGTCCGATCGTCCAGTCTTCACCGGTACGTTCAGTACCAGCCTGACGGACGCTCGCAACCTGCTGCCGAGTAACTCTTCGGCCGACGATGTGAACCTGTTCATTCCGGCCGGTCTGGTGAACTCGCCAGCGGTTTCGACGAACACTACCGTCGGCGGCTTGACGATTATGGCGGGGGCAACTCTGTCGCATACGGCAAACAACCTGACTGTAACGCGGACTTTCGTAAACCGCGGTACGTACACCCAGGCTACTACGGCTACGCTCGTGCTCAGCAGCTCGGGTACACCCGCCGTACTGGGCTTCCAGGCTGCCCCGCTCCAGAACGTGACGATCGCTTCCGGTGGTGCCGGCTCGACGCAGAGCGCTGATGTACAAATCAGCCGCCTGCTGACGGTAAACGGTGCCCACACGACGGCCGGCAAAAAGCTGGTGCTGGTGAGCAACGCAACGCAATCGGCGATGCAGCTCGGTAGCGGCAGCGTTACGGGCGATGTAACGGTTGAGCGGTATGTTGATCCGCTGTTCAACGCCGGCGTGACGTTCCGGCACTTCTCGTCGCCCGTCGCTACCACGATTAGTGACCTGAGCACTTCATCGGCAGCGGGGAGCTATGTCGCGATTGCGAATACAGCCTACAACTCGGCTCCCTACCCCATCACCGTGACCAATTCGATCCCGGGGTCGTACCCGACGATTTTCGAGTACAATCAGAGTCGGGTAGGTGCGGTTACGCAGAACACAGCCCCGGCAGCGGCGGGCAGTTCGCCGTTCGACTTCGCGGCTGGCTACCAATCGCCTACCTCGGTCAGCGGGCCAATGACTCCGCTGAAAGGCTACTCGGCTTACATGAAGGCCGGCATCACGCCGACCCTCGTCGGGCCGCTTAACCTCGCCCCATCGTACACGGTCACCGGCCTGCAGAACAGCCAGAATGGTCCGAACTCGGGCTGGCACTTGCTGGGTAACACCTACGCGGCTCCTCTTGATTGGGGCCGGGTGGCTAACTCGCAGATCACGGGGATGAACACGTCGATTTCCTCTGCCCACATCGCGCGGGCCATAAATGCCACCAATGGCAACTACCTGTCGTACCAGAACGGGGTTGGGTCGGCTAAGCATGTCGCCGTTGGCCAAGGGTTCTTTATGCAGACCCTCCCGGGCCAGACTGGCTCGGTGACGATCGAGCAGGATGACCGGGTGCTTACGTACCAGAACGTGGTGCACTATCGGACCTCGCCGGACGTTCGTCCGGTGGTGAAGATGAACCTCTACGAGACCAGCCTCACGGCTGAAGACGGCGACGAGACGTGGGTGTACTTTGAGGAAGGCGCAACGGTGGGTATGGATCCAACCTACGACGCACCGAAGCTGAACTCACTGGGCATTACGCCAACGCTGGCAACCGTACTTGAAGGCGGTAGCGCCGCAATCAACGGTCTGCCGACCCTGTCGACTACGACTGAAACGGTGGTGCCGATGGTGGTGATCACGCCACGGGCGGGCTCGTATAAGTTCGAGTTGGGCACTATGGCCAACTTCGACGCTCCGATGCGAGTGCTGCTGCGCGACGCGGTAACGGGTACGGATCAGGACCTTAGCCTGAACCCTACCTACACGTTCACTTCAGTCGCTGGCGACAACCCCGGTCGTTTCTCGCTCGTGTTCAACCCGCTCCGCGTGACGGGTGTGAATGCCTCGCTGGCCGCTGGTCAGGTGATGGTATTCCCGAACCCAGTGGCAGCTAATGCCGCGCTTCAGGTACGGATGCTGGGCCTCAACGCGCAAGTGAAGTCGGTAACGGCTCGCTTGGTGGATGCCCTCGGCCGTACGGTGGCAACGGAGCAACTCTCCGCTGCCAACGGGGCGGTGGAAGGTGCGATCAGCATCCGCTCGCTCAGCAAAGGCGTTTACACGCTCCGCTTGACGGCTGGTGAGCAGTCGGCCACGCGCCGTGTTGTTATCGAGTAAGTACACAACGGGCCGGCGAGTCGTCTGACTCGTCGGTCCGCCGTACTGACGTTAGGAGTGGTAAGCCCAACGTCTCACTCGACTGAGTAGATAAAACAGAAGCCGGGTGGCCCTGATAAGGGCCACCCGGCTTTTTTGTGTCCGGTCGGGTCGTTCACTTCTGCCGAAAGTCGACAGGCAACGGTCTCTACGAACGGACTATCAGCCCGCCACTACCGCCGCCCGCAGCCACGCATTCAGGGGCACGAGCGCGGAAAGGGCGGCCACGGCACCCGGCACACTTGGGGCGTCGTCGGCTACCGAGTGCCACGCGGTGAAGCTTTTGAGGCGCAGCAGATCGGCGTCGGGGTGATCGGGTGGGTAGCCCGTCGGAATGCGCTTGAGGGCGCCGTCGGGTAGCAGCGCCGGGCCGAACCAGCGCTGAAACTCGGGCGCTTGCAGTACGGCGCGCAACGGCTCGGGCGAGAAGTCGATCTCCTGCCGAATGCGCTTGAGGTCGGCCGACTCGGGCAGCCAGACGCCGCCACCGTAGCCCGATTGGCCGTCGGGCTCCAGATGCAGGTAGTAGACGGGGCCGGGGGCTTTGCGACCGGCCGGCGCGAGGGCCGCGCTGAAGTGGCGCTTATAAGGCGCCTTATCGGTGCTGAAGCGCACGTCGCGGTTGATGCGAAAGAGCGCCTTCGCGGGGTCAGTAGCGCGCAGGAGCGGATCGGCTTCGGTCAGGCCGGCGTGCACGGCGCGCACGAACGCGACAAAGTCGGTCCGGGCCGCCTCGTAAGCCGGGCGGTTCGCCTGAAACCACTCGGCGGTGTTGTGGTCGCGCAGCTCGCGCAGAAAGTCGAGGGCGCGGGTGAGGTCGGGCACTGGGGAAGGTTGGGTGGACTCGAATTCGCCGATGGGGCCGTAAAACTGCGGACGGAAGTCCGCACAACGTTAGAACACGGCCCGCGCGATCTGCGCGATGGCGTCGGCCTTGCCCATCGAGTAGTAGTGCAGGCACGGCACGCCGTGGGCCACGAGCTCGCGGCTTTGCTCGATGCACCACGCGATACCGATCTGCCGGGCCGCGGCGTTGTCAGGAGCGTCGGCGACGGCGTCGGCCAGGTCGTCGGGCAAATCGAGGTGGAAGGAGCGGGGCAGGGTGGAGGCCTGGCCTTTGGTGGTCAGCGGCTTCAGACCGGGGATGATGGGCACGGTGATGCCGGCGGCCCGGCACCGGGCTTCGAAGGCGAAATACCGTGCGTTGTCGAAGAACATCTGCGTGACGATGTACTGCGCGCCGTTGGCGATCTTCTGCTTGAGCCACGCCAGATCAGCCTTCGGGTTCGGCGACTCAAAGTGCTTTTCGGGGTAGGCGGCGACGCCGATGCAGAAATCGGTCGCGAAGCCGCTCGCCTGCTCTTCGTCGAGGTACTCGCCGCGGTTGAGGCCCGCCACCTGGGCCACCAGCTCAGACGCGTAGTTGTGGCCGCCGGCTTCGGGCGCGAAATGCCCCAGCGACCGGATGGCGTCGCCGCGTAAGCACAGCACGTTATCAATCCCGAGAAAATGCAGCTCCAGCAGCGCGTTCTCGGTTTCCTCGCGCGTGAAGCCGCCGCAAATCAGGTGCGGGACGGTATCGATGCCAAACTTATTCTGAAGCGCCGCGCAGATCGCCACGGTGCCGGGGCGCTTCCAGATGGCGCGTCGCTCCAGGCCGCCGCCGGGCCGCTCGCGGTACACCACTTCCTCGCGGTGGTAGGTGACGTCGATAAACGGCGGCTGAAATTCGAGCAGCGGCGCGATGGTCTGGTACAGGTGCTGCACGGTCTGCCCCTTCATTGGCGGCAGGATCTCGAAGGAAAACAGCGTGCGGCCGGCGGCGCGGGCGAGGTGATCGGTGATTTTCAATTGGCTGAATGTAGCCGGCTCTGTCCCAGAGCCGGGTTAAAGCGGATGGTCGAGCGACGAAGCAAGGCCGTCGCCGGAATAGCGCCGGCCACCTCGGCCGGCGCCCGGAAAGGCGTTGCCGCCCCCGGAGAAGCTCGCGCCCGACCGGGAGACGAGATAGATCATGGAAAATTCTGGTCCGGTCTTGGAAAATTCTGGTCCGGGGTCGGCAAAACGTTCTCCGGAATAGGCGAAAAGTACTCCCAGGCCCGCACCACCTGTTCCGGGGCCGGCGAAACGGACTCCGCTCCCAGCGCGGGCTTCTCCGGGGGCGTCGGCACCTGCTCCGGGGCCGACGATTGCTGCTCCGGCATTGCTATGACTCGTAGTTCAGATTCGGCGCTAACCAGCGCTCCAGCTCCGCGAACGCCATTCCCTTACGGGCGGCGATGTCGGTCACCTGATCCTGCCCGATACGACCCAGCCCAAAGTAGCGGCTTTGCGGGTGGGCGTAGTAGAAACCGCTGACGGCGGCGGCGGGCTGCATCGCCAGCGACTCGGTGAGGGTGATGCCGGCGCGGCCGGCGTCTAATAGCTCGAACAGCGTGATTTTCTCGGTGTGGTCGGGGCAGCCGGGGTAGCCGGGGGCGGGGCGCACGCCTTGGTATTTTTCCTGAATGAGGTCGTCGCCGGTGAGGTGCTCGGCGGGCGCGTAGCCCCAGAGCTCCTGGCGGACGCGCTCGTGCAGGCGCTCGGCGAAGGCTTCGGCGAGGCGGTCGGCGAGGGCTTTGGCGAGGATGACGCGGTACTCGTCGTGGTCGGCCTGAAACTTCGTCACCAACGTCTCCAGGCCGTGCCCGGCCGTCACGGCAAAGCCGCCGAGGTAGTCGGGCAAACCCGTTTCGGCGGGCGCGAGGAAGTCGGAAAAGGCCAGATTCGGTAGCCCCGGCGCCTTCAGCCCCTGCTGGCGCAGGGTGTAGAGGCGGGTGGTTTCGGACTGGCGGGTGTCGTCGGCGTAGACGTGAATCGTGTCGGCGTCCGACGTATTCACCGGCCAGAACCCCACCACGGCGCGGGCCGTGAGCAGCTTTTGGTCGATAATCTCGGCCAGCATCGCCTGCGCGTCGGCGAAGAGCGCGCGGGCCGCCGGGCCGAGCGTGGCATCGGTGAGGATGCGCGGGTAGGCGGCGCGCAGCTCCCAGGTATGGAAAAAGGGCGTCCAGTCGATGTACGGCACCAGCTCGGCGAGCGGGTAGTCGTCGAAGACGCGCGTCCCGAGAAACGACGGGCGCGGCACGGGCGGCTGCGCGACCCAGTCGATGGGCAGGCGGTTGGCGCGGGCGGCTGCCAGCGTCAGGTACTCTTTCTGGCGGGCGCGGGCGGCGTAGTCGGTCCGCACCTGCGCGTACTCGGCGGCGATGGCTTCGGCAAACGCGGCTTTGCCCGAGCCCAGCAACCCGCCGAGCACCCCCACCGAGCGCGACGCGTCGTGGACGTGGACGACGGGCGCGCCCGAGTAGCGTGGCTGAATCCGGACGGCCGTGTGCAGCCGCGAGGTGGTGGCGCCGCCGATCAGCAGCGGCACCCGCGCGCCGGTGCGGGCCAGCTCGGCCGCCAGGTGCGCCATCTCATCGAGCGAGGGCGTGATGAGGCCGCTCAGGCCGATCACATCCACGTCGTGTTCGAGGGCGGCGGCCAGGATCTTCTCCGGCGGCACCATCACGCCCAGGTCGATGATGCGGTAGTTGTTGCAGGCGAGCACGACGCCGACGATATTCTTGCCGATGTCGTGCACGTCGCCCTTGACCGTGGCGAGCAGCACCGTGCCGGCCGTGCGGCCCGAGCCCAGCTTTTCAGCTTCCAGGTACGGCTCCAGGTACGCGACGGCCTTTTTCATCACCCGCGCGGCCTTCACTACCTGCGGCAGAAACATCTTGCCGGCGCCGAACAGGTCGCCCACCTCGTTCATCCCCGCCATCAGCGGCCCCTCGATCACGGCGAGCGGCGAAGTCAGGAGCTGGCGGGCTTCCTCGGTATCGACTTCGATGAAGTCGGTGAGGCCGCGCACCAGCGCGTGCGCCAGCCGCTCGTGGACCGGCAGCGCGCGCCACGCATCCACGGCCACGGCGGCTTTCTCGCCGGGGCCGGCGGCGCGCAAACTTTCGGCGAGGGTGATGAGGCGCTCGGTGGCGTCGCCGCCATCGGGTACTTCCTGATCCCAGAGCACGTCTTCGACGGCCTGGCGCAAATCGGCGGGAATGTCGTCGTACACCGGCAGGCTGGTGGGGTTGACGATCGCCAGATCAAGCCCCGCCTGCACCGCCCGGTAGAGAAACGCCGCGTGCATCGCCTCGCGCACCACGTCGTGCCCGCGGAAGGCGAAGGAGATGTTCGACAGGCCGCCCGAGGTACGCGCGCCCGGCAGGTGCGCCTTGATCCAGCGTACGGCGGCGAGGAAATCGAGCGCGTAGCGGCGGTGCTCGTCGAGCCCGGTGCCGACGGTGAGGATATTGGGGTCGAAGATGAGGTCTTCGGCGGGGAAGCCGACTTCTTCGGTGAGGATGCGGTACGCCCGCTGGCAGATGGCGATGCGCCGGGCGTAGGTATCGGCCTGCCCGGCTTCATCGAAGGCCATCACCACCACGGCCGCGCCGTAGGCCCGCGCCTTCCGCGCTCGCTCACGGAAGGAATCTTCGCCGTCCTTAAGTGACAAAGAGTTGACGATCGATTTGCCCTGTGCGCATTTCAGGCCCGCCTCGATCACCTCCCACTTGCTCGAATCGATCATCAGTGGCACCCGCGCGATGTCGGGCTCGGCGGCGATCAAATTCAGGAACGTCGTCATCGCCAGCGGCGCGTCGAGCATGCCTTCGTCCATGTTCACGTCGAGCACCTGCGCGCCGCCTTCCACCTGCTCGCGCGCGATGGCGACCGCCGCCTCGTAGTTGCCCTCGCGGATGAGCCGCGCGAATTTGCGCGAGCCCGTCACGTTGGTGCGCTCCCCCACATTCACCAGCAGCGCGCCCGGCCGGATGGCCACCGGCTCCAAGCCGCTCAAAGTCAGGGCCGAGTGATCGGCCGCGGGGATCGGTCGGGGCCGGTGGCGTCGCGCGGCCTCGGCAAACGCGCGGATGTGGTCGGGCGTGGTACCGCAACAGCCGCCCACCAGATTCATCAATCCCGCGCCGAGCTGCTCGTCGAGGATGGCGGCCATCTGCGCGGCGGTTTCGTCGTAGCCCCCGAAGGCGTTGGGCAAACCCGCGTTCGGGTACGCCGAGATCGCGACGGGCGCCAGCCGCGCCAGCTCGGCCACGTACGGCCGCAGCTGGGCCGCACCCAGCGCGCAATTCAGCCCCACGCTCAGCAGCGGGATGTGGGATACCGATTGCCAGAACGCGCCCACTGTCTGCCCCGACAGGGTCCGGCCCGACGCGTCGGTGATCGTCCCCGACACCATCACCGGCCACCGCCGTCCGCGCGCGGCGAACAGCTGCTCGATGGCGAACAGCGCGGCCTTGGCGTTGAGAGTATCAAAAATGGTCTCGACCAGCAGGATGTCCGCGCCGCCATCCACCAGCCCGGCAGCTTGCTCGGTGTAAGCCGTCGTGAGCTCGTCAAACGAGATAGCGCGGAACCCCGGCCGGTTGACGTCCGGCGAGAGCGAAGCGGTACGGTTGGTCGGCCCGAGCGCGCCGGCCACGTAGCGCTCGGCGCCCGCCTCATCGCACGCCTGCCGGGCGAGGCGCGAGGCGGCGTAATTCAGCTCGTACGCGAGGTGCGAGAGGCCGTAGTCGGCCTGCGCGATGGTGGTGGAGCTAAAGGTGTTGGTTTCGATGATATCGGCCCCGGCCGCCAGGTACTGCCGATGGATATCAAGTATGATGTCGGCCCGCGTGAGCGTCAGTAGATCGTTGTTGCCCCGCAGGGGAGAAGGATGATCGGCGAACCGTGCGCCCCGGAAGTCTTCCTCCGTGAGCGGGTGGCGCTGAATCATCGTGCCCATCGCGCCGTCGAGCACCAGAATGCGCGCGGCGAGCAGCGCGCGCAGGTGGGCGGTCGAATCAGCGGCGGGTTGCGGCAGAAAAGCAGCCGATTGCGCGACGTGGAGCGCGGGTGCCGAGCGTAGCTCAGCCGAAACAGAAGAAGGGGAAACGGACATACAGCGGACGAAAAAAGACGCGCCGGGGGCGCAAAAGGCTTTTTCCGAGAAGGAACCGCTGGGCGCAGGCCACGCCGCCAACCCCACGGGGTTAGGCGACGCACGACATAGCGCGCGTAGCAGTCACTCATCTGAGCCAAACCCGGTAAGGGGCTTGACCAGGAATTGGCACCGACTCTATTCATCGGTTGCCAGGACGTCACGGGGCCTGTTCCCTCGGTCCTTCTGGATAAGTGCCGGCGCGAAGATACACCCGACTTCCACGTTGGCTAGAAAGCCAGTAACGAAAGTCCAGCTAAGCAAATCGCCCCGGCTCCACCTACTGAAAGACGGAACCGGGGCGGTCTATAAGCTCACGCTGCGGGAGCTAGTAATCGTAGGTCAGAATCAAGCGGTTCAGCGTGCGACCGATTGGGGTTTGTCTTCGGAAAAGCAGAGGTAAGAGAACAGCGTGTTTGTTTTCAGTAGATTAGAAGAGCGCGGTGTTCGTTTTCAGCAGTGGAAGGAGGGTGAGAAGCGTTTGTTTTCAGCAGGAAGGAAGAGAACGAGAAGCTTGGTTTCAAGAAGCGCGGCCGAGGCTGCGGTGGTGCTCAGGAAGGAGGTAGGGTAGAGAAGTGGTTTGCCGGAAGTAGCCGCTTGCGGTGGCTGCGCCCGACGAGGGTTTTAACGGCGAAAAGCCCGTCAGGGTTTTCTGGATACTAACATTTTTTGTCGCGACCTGGCTGCTGGTCTGCTCGATAGCCCTCAAACGAGCAGCAACCCAGCGGCCCGAACCGCGCGCCACGGCGGCGAAATCAACAGCGCTTCCCACGCCCATTCGGCGTGCGCGGGATAACTCGCCGCTGCATCGCGCAGCGGGCGTCGGGAGCGAAAACCGTCAGCGGCCAACTCCGTCAGCAGGCCGTGGAGCCACTGGCCGGCGATGGGCGGTAAGTGCACGAGCTCGTCAGAGGCGGGTAAGGGCAAGCCGAGCGTGGCTACCTCCTGGACCCGGCCTTTGCGGCGGCGCTCGCCCACGCGGAGCGTCGGGGCGGCGTGTAGCCAGACGAGCTGCTGGTGCGCTCGGGCCGCGTCGGGCTTTTCGAGCTCGGCGAGGGCCTGGTCGATTAAATCGGGCGGCACGGTGCGGCGCGGCACGCGCGGGCCCTCATCGTCGGCGAACCAATAGTGGAGGGGCTCGTCGAGGCCGATGCCGTGCATAAAATTGTAGAGCGCCTTGGCGAGGCCGGGGCCGAAGCGGTCGTGGTCGGCACCGGTGGGGTCGGCGTGGTAGAGGTCGTTCCAGGCGAAGCCGCCCGGCTCGGGGCCGGTGAGCTCGACCTGGTACTTCGCGGGGTTTTTGCCCACCGGGGCGTGCGCCGTCATCGCGAAGCGGTGCCAGAAGCCCGATTGCAGCACCCCCGCGGCGAAGAGCTGCCGGACGACTTCGAGCGAATCGATTGTCTCCTGGTCAGTCTGGGTCGGAAAGCCGTACATCAGGTACGCATGCACGAGGATGCCAACGTCGGTGAAGGCGTGGGCGACGCGGGCCACCTGAGCCACGGTCACGCCCTTTTCCATCAGCGCCAGCAGGCGGTCGGAGGCGACTTCGAGTCCGCCCGTGACGGCGATGCAGCCGCTGGCCGCCAAGAGCCGGCAGAGGTCGGGCGTGAAGGTTTTTTCGAAGCGAATGTTCCCCCACCACGAGATTTCGGTGCCCCGCCGCAGCAGCTCCAGCGCCAGATCGCGCAGCTGCACGGGCGGCGCGGCTTCATCGACAAAATGGAAGCCCGTTTGGCCGGTCTGGCGCACGAGCGCGTCAATCCGGTCGGCGAGGATGGCGGCCGGCGCGGGCTCGAAGCGCCCGATGTAGTCGAGGGTGACATCGCAGAACGAGCACCGTTTCCAGTAGCAGCCGTGGGCAATGGTGAGCTTATTCCAGCGCCCGTCGGACCACAGCCGGTGCATCGGGTTGAGGGTTTCGAGCACCGAGAGGTAGTCGGCGAGGGGCAGGCCGTCGTAGTCGGGCGCGCCGATTTCGCGGTGCGCGATATCCGCCGTCAGGGCGCCGTTGCGGTAGACGACCTCGCCGGTTGATGCGCGCAGGAAGGTGCGCTGTAGGGCGGTTTCGGGGACCTCGCCGCGCCAGTGCGCCAGCAGCTGCAGCAGCGGCGCTTCGCCGTCGTCGAGGGTCAGATAGTCGATGTAATCGAAGAATCGCGGCTCACTCAGGGTCCGCAGCTCGGTATTGGGATAGCCGCCGCCCATCAAGGTTTTAACCTGCGGATGGTGCGCCTTCACCCACTGCGCCAGCCGAAGCGCGCCGTAGAGGTTGCCGGGAAACGGAACCGTGAAAGCGACCACATCCGGCGACTCACGCTCAAAAATGGCCGCGAAGGTTTCGAGCAGTAGCTCATCCACCAGATTAGGCGCGCCTTCCAGCTCGACCTGAATGGGGTCGAAAGAAGTCGCCGTGCGAGCGATCCGCTCGTGGTAACGCGCCAGGCCAAACTGGGGCCCTACCGTTTCGCGCACCAGGTCGGCCAGGTCCTCGAGGTAGAGCGTGGCGAGGTGCCGGGCCTGGTCGGTAATGCCCATCGTGCCGAAGGCAGTTTCCAGGTCCGCCACCTGTGCGAAGCGGCCGGCTTCGGGGAGCCACTGACCACCGGCGATGCGCGCGGCGAGTGAGAGGTCTTTGTTTTGCAGAAAGCGCACGACCGGGCCGATCGTCCGTTCGTAGCTGGTCCGTCGCCGCAGCATATGAGTGCAGTTCTCACTCAAAGTGAACGCGCTGGCTTGCGCCCCCGTCGTCACGGCGTCGAACACGCGGCGCAGCCCATCGGCCGAAAACAGCCGCAATACCAACGCCAAGCCGGCATCGGCCTGCGCGGTCTCGAAGCCCCGGCCCCGCAAAAAGCCCGTCAGATACGCCGTGGCGGGGTAAGGAGTGTTGAGCTGCGTGAGCGGCGGCGTGACGAGGAGCAGACGGGGAGCGGCGAGGGGCACGGTGAGCGAAACAACGGGCCGGCGAAGCTACGGCACGGGATTAACGGTAACGGGCAGCGTAACCGTTCGCCCGGGACCCGCGGCTTCCGCGCGGTGCATTCCATAGCATCGCATCAAGATGTGATTGGACCCCCCGGGGAAGGCAGATACCTTTGCCTACTCCCCACGCGCAGCGTGGCGGGTTGCTCGATAACCTTTTCTCTCCCTCCTGATCCTGATAACGATGAACACGCTCTCCTTTTTCCGCCCCGTTGCGCTCGCTGCTTCGCTTGCCATTGCCGCCACGACCTCGCTCACGAGCTGCGACAAAGAAGTTGTCCTCAAAACGCTGGATGTAAAACTGGTGTCCGACGTGGTGCTCGACGTAAAAGGGTCGGACCCACTCGCCGCCGTCTGGATTCAGGAGCTCGACCCGAACTCGAACGTCGATGTGCGCGACAATCGGAGCAAAATCAAGAAGGTCGTCGTCGAGCGCCTCGCTTACCGGGTGGTCCAGTTTATCGGCCCCGCCGCCACGAAGGGCTCCGGAACCTGGAAATTCTACCTCAGCGATGCCCCAACGCAGGTGTACACGCTCGGCACCGTGACCGATTTGGACTTGCCCGCCCTGGACGCGGCCGATACGGTGCAGGATCTGTCGCTGGCCGAAGATGCTAAAGCCAAGCTCGTCGAAGCGGTCAACGGCAACCATAAGGTGACGCTCGTTTTTGATGGCAATGTCTCAGACCGCCCCACTTACACGCGCTTCGAGGTACAGATCTTCACCAAGATCGACGTCGGCGTGTAGGGCGGACCGTCTTAACAATCAACACAAAAACGGAGCGCGACCGATGGGTCGCGCTCCGTTTTTGTGTTGGCTTACTCATTAGCGCTTCGGCATCAGCGCCACTTATTCGCCGGAATCGACGGGGAGGCGGAGTGTGTCGGGCGACTCGGGGCCCGTTTAGCGGCCGGCTTACGCGGGCGCGGGACCCGCCCGCCGGAGTCGCTGAGCCGCCGCGTGAGCCAGCCGATCAGGGGCGCAATCCCGAAGACGGTGCCGGCGGCCAGCAGCCACAGCACGAGCGTGGCGGAGAAGAGCTTCCCGAAAAAGCCGTCAGTGAAGCCGAAGATGTAGCCGGTGAGCGTCAGCGCTACTACCCAGCTCACGAATCCGAGCCACGCCAGGCGCCGAACGACCGGGTGGTCGGTCAGGTCAAGCAAGAAGTCTTTGAGCGGAGCGGCGGGCGGCATCGTGGGGCAAAGGTCGCCCCGCGCGCGGCTTTAAAACACGAACTGCGTGGGGCCCACGGCGGTGGCGAACGAGTCGATGACGGCACCCGACACGCGGTAGCGCAGCACCCGGCCGTCGGCGGTAAAGCCGCGCTGGTCAGCGCAGTAGAGAAGGTTGCTGGCCGGATCGAAACCGAGGGCGTCGAAGCGACGGCGGATGAAGGCCGTACGCGGCAGGGCCGGATCGGTCGTGCTCATCGTGAACACGTTGCCGTGGTAGGTGTAGTAGAGGCGCGTACCAGCGGCCGCCAAGAGCAGGTTGCTCGGCGCGGTGCCTTTGCGGTTGAAGAGCCGCGTGGTCGAATCGCTCGGATTCGTGGGGCTGAACGAGAAAAGGGCGCCCGGCGTCGAGTTAGCCGTATCGACGGCGTACGTGACGGGATCGTACGCGATCAGCCCGCTGCACAGCACCCACGCACGGCCGCTGGCGTCGAGGCGAACAGCCGTGGGGCCCATCGGCGTCCGGACCTGGCCGGTAGCGCCGGTCGTCAGATTAACGGTCGTCAAGAAACCGGCACCGGCGTTGGCCACCAGCAGGCCGTTAGGCGTCGCGGTGATTTCCTCCGGCTGCACGTCGGTGGCGAACGTGCGCCCGGTGCGGGTATTGGTGGTCAGGTCGAGCTCGCTGACCCGGCCGGCCGCCCCAAACGTGGCACCCCACTCCGTGACGTAGCCTTTGCCGCTGGCCACAACCATATACCGCGGCTGCTCCAGACCAGTAATCTCGGCGATCTGCTTGAGATCGCTGAGCTGCACTACCGCGATGCGGTTCGAGTTGTTGACCACGATGTACCCTTTGTCGCCAACGACCGTCATTGATTGCGCCACGTCACCGAGGGCGACGCCGGGGTTCGCGACGGCGAACTGGTCGCGGACGACGGTGCCACTCGCGCGGTCGTAGCGCGTAATGGCCGCGTTGGCCCGCAGGAAATTGCCCTGGTTGATCACGTACATACGCGTAGTGGTGGGCGCGGGGGTAGGGGGCTCCTCGTCGTCTTTCTTACAGGCACTCAGCAGCGCCGGTACGGCCGTGAGAAGTAGCAACGAGCGGAATGAGGGGAAACGAATGGTCATCAGGGAAACGTAAATGGGGGGTTGGGTTGAAATGGAAAGCGGATTCAGTGCGAACGGTAGCGCGCGGCGAGCACGCCCAGCGTGAGGAGCCAGGCGCGGCCGGGCATCGGGCGATTGGTTAGACTTTGGTACTCCGTGCCCAGCAGATTGAACCCGTCGAGGCGCAGGCGTAGCTGCGCGGGACCCGCCGCCCATTCGCCCCACAGCCCGGCGTTGAGCAGGCCGTAAGCGGGCAGCGCCTCGGTGCCGGAGGCATTGGTGGTGCGCTGGCTCGTCAGGGTGCCGCTCAGGTCGGCGGCGAGCGTCCCGCGCCCGTGCCGCACGGGGTGCCGGTGCGTGAGGGTAAGGCTGCCGGTGCGCGCCGGCACGTACGGGAGCTGAACCCCCACGGGGTCGGGGTCGGCGGGGGCGCCGGCGGTTTTGCGGGTCTGGAGCAGCTGGCCGGCGAGGTGGAGCGTCGTTTCGGATTGACCTCCGCCCGCCGCGCTCCCCCGCGTCAGGTCCAGCTGCCCTTCGACCCCCCGCGAGCGCACCCGCCGCAGGTTGCGCGGGCTCCACAGGCCCGAGCGTGGATCAGGCGTCCATTGCACCCAGTCCTGCACGCGCTGGTCGAAGGCCATGACTTCGGCCGTGAGCGCGTACTGGCGGGCGGGCGCCGCGGAGCGTACGCGCGTCGCGTGGTCCACAAACTGCAGCCCTGCCTGGTAGCCGTCGCTGGTTTCGGCGCGCAGACCGGGGTTGCCGCCCACGCGCCAGTACCGTTCGTTGAGCGTGGGCGCGCGGTAGGCGCGGGCCGCCCCGGCTTTGAGCAGCAGAGAGCGGGCGAGCGGCCGGCCGTCGGCACTGGCCGCTTCGGCTGCGTGCCACACCTTCCACGCCGCCCCCAGGGCCGGTGTGACGGGCACGCGCTGGCCGGGAATGACGGCCTGGCGAACTGTGAGCTGCACGTTGCCGCGGTCGTCGGCGTCCTGCCACGTCAGCTCGCCGGTGGCGGCCGCGCGGTTTTCGGTGTGCTGGCCGGGGCCGTAGCCATCGACCCGGGCGCCGAACCGCTGCCCTTCAATCCCTCCCCGGAGCGTAACCGACGGGCTGATCGGCTGGCAGTGCCCGAGCTGCGCCTGCCAGCTCTGTGAGCGCGCGTCAGACGGGCCGGATAGCGCGTCGGCGTAGTTGATGACGTCGGTCAGCGAGGCCACGCGCAGGTAAGTGCGGGCGCGGTGGGTGAGCCCGAGCATCAAGCGCTGACTGGCGTCCTGCTCCCGGGCAGCGTTGTTGGGCGTGTTGAGGGGTGGCGCCAGCTGCCGATCCGCGCCCGTGAGCCACGCGGCGCCCGTCAGCTCCCAAGCGCTACCGAGGGTGGCGTACTGGTGGTGCGTGAGCGAGTAGGAGCGCGTGGCGGCATTGACCTGCCGCTCCGTCAGCCGTCCCTGAAACGTGCGGCGGTGGTACGCGAAGTCGTTGGTGGCGCGGCTGGCTTGCAGGCTCGTGCTGAACCCGCCGCGCGCCGCGCGGCGCCCGGAAACCCGCGCGCTCGCCGCCTGCTGCCCAAACGCGCCGATCCCGACGGTGGCTTCGCCCACGGTGCCATCGGCGGCTAACGCTTCGCCGGTTTCCAGCGTCAGCGCCCCGCCGATGGCCCCCGAGCCGCTGCGGGCCGCGTCGGGGCCGTGCCGCAGCTCCGCGCCGGTGAGCGCCGCCGCCGGCAGCAAGCTCAGATCGGCCTGGCCGAGCGTGGGGAACGTGATGTTGAAGCCCTGCCACAGCACGGCTACGTGCTGCGCGGTAGTGCCCCTGACGCTCAGGCTGGCCAGCTGGCCGGGACCGTACTGCCGCACGACGAGGGGCGTACGTTGCGCGAGTAGCGCGCCCAGCGTCGCCCCCGGCCCAACGGCGCGCAGGTCGGCCGGGCGCAGGCGGGTGACGTAGCCCACCGTTTCGGACGGGCGCGACAAGCTTGCGCGGCCTGCCGGGAGGCGCGCCGCCTCCACCCGCGCTTCACTCAGCTCGACGGTGTGGCCGGCCACCGTGTCGGGCACGGCGCGGGCCGGCGCCGTTTGGGCCCGGGCGCCGAGCGGACACAGCACACCGGCGCCCGCGACCAGCACGGGTAGCGTCAACCGGGAAACAAGCAGCCGTCCGGCGGCGCGGAACCCCGCGCGCCGACAGCCGAAAGCGAAACGCATCGCAGTGGCCGAACACGACGCCCCTC
>JBKJUQ010000102.1:0-2886 GCA_046590685.1 Hymenobacteraceae bacterium | reverse complement strand
CTACCTTCGGCGCGCCATGATGACCAAAGCCGACCATATCGCCTACTGGATCGACCTCGCCGAGCGCGATTGGGAAGTCGTGCAGGACTTGTTCGCCGCCAAACGCTTCGTCCACGGCCTGTTTCTTACCCACCTGACGGTGGAGAAGTACAGCAAGGCCCTTTGAGTGAAGCACAACGAGGCGAACCATCCGCCGCGTACGCACAACATCCTCAATTTGCTGGCGGCCACTCCTTTTGTGCTCACCCCGGCGCAAACGCAAGTAGCCGATAAGTTGAACGGCTTGCAGTTGGAGGGGCGTTATCCTGGCGACACGGAATACCTGTATCGCCAAGTGACTGGTGCGATGGCGCAGTCGCTACTTACCGCAACCACCGATTTCATCCAATGCTTACGCAAGCTGCTGCCATAGCCCAGGTGCGGGCCTTCGCTGATGCCTTACGTCAGCAAAATGTGCCCCTGCGGCACGTTATCCTGTTCGGCTCCTACGCCCGCAATGAGCAGCGAAGCGACTCCGACATTGACGTTGCCCTAGTGGCGGACCAGTTCGTCGGTTTGCGATTTATCGATACAGTGGCTTTTTCGCAGGTGCTGGCCCAACGTCCCTATCTGGCCTTAGAGCCGCACACCTTCAACACAGCCGCCTACGAAGACCCTACCAGCCCGCTGGCGGAGATCGTGAAGACCACCGGCATCGTGGTGGCATAAGCCTCCAACCGGCCCCAAACGCTAAACCGGGCGCGCTTCCCCACTGCGGAGGGAGGCGCGCCCGGTGTGGCGTTTATCTAGGTAGGCGAAGCTTCTTGTATCTCACCCAGATTTCATTCTCATCTTTTGCATCAGTAGGCTCTTCTACTTGCTGAGCCAGCAGCAAGATGCGACTATCTGCCCATTTCAGAGCACTGATTCCTAGGCCGTTCTTGGCGTATAGTAGGCGCAGAGAATAATCTCTCGTTACCTCCCACACTTCTAATCCTCCGTCACCAACGCTGGCTACCGACTTGCCACAAGCAATCAAGCGCGCATCTGGTGAAACAATAGGCCGTTCGAGCAAAAGCGTTTGTATGCCTGTTTCTTGACTTACTAATAGATAGTGCCCCCCGCAGTAGCCCCCTACCGCCACTAGCCAATAAGGCAATGGCTGTAAAGTGCCAAGGAATGTATAGCGTGCAACTGAGGTCTCGTCGCTGCCGGCTGGAATGCCTGACATTAAGAGCACAGGCGCAGCTCTACTGGGCTTCAATAGTAGGGTGCTGTCACGCAATTGGACACGCGCCGAATCGTGAAGAATTTTACTCCTGGAGATACTTTCCCAATCCGCGGCTGGCGAGCCTTCAGGGATTATCAACGGCGAGTCTATCAAATCAGGAACTGCTCCGAATTCACTTTGCTCGATTGCTTCCAGCTTCACCACCACACCATTAGATAGGTGTAGGGTATCTGACAACGCTGTCGCAGCGATTTCCGACGGTGGCGCCGAACGAGTCTCAACCGGTCCAGCAGTTACGACAGCAGGCGTCACCTTTCCCTTCTGCTCCTCCACCTTCCCGCAGGCCAGCAGCCAGCCCCCCAACGCCAATGATAAACCAAGCGAGCTTCGCATTGGAGGTAATAAAAAACGTCTCAATCTTTCAAACACGAACCGGGCGCGCCTCCCACGGCGGGGAGGCACGCCCGGCTCACCATTCTACGCAAGCCGAACCCCAACGGGGTTCTGTACCATAGCCCAGGGTAGGCGTACCCGCCTACCCTGGGTACGCTGGGTACGCTGGGTACCCTGGGTACGCACCGCCCACCCCGCAGCCCTCAGCCTCCCGCCGGCGTCTCTCCCCCCTTCACCGCCTTCCTCCGCCCCCGCCGGTCCACCGTCTGCATTACGTTCATCAGCCGGTCGTACAGCGGCCGGTTGCCGTACTTGAACGGCTTGAGGTACACCTTCATCCGGTCGTACACGCCCGTTTTCTTCTGATCGTTGCGGCTCACCACTTCCGCCAGGGCCTTGCGCACCGCGGCCGCTTCGGTCTGCGTCAGGCGCCCGTCGCTCCGCATCTCGTCAAACGCCGCGTGCAGCTCCCCTAGCTGATCGGTCACGGCCGTCGGCACGAAGTACTTCACCAGCGCTGCCTTCACCGGCGCCGCCGCCGCGTACACGCTGCTAATGAGCTGCGAGTAATCCAGATCAGCCTCCTTATCGAGCACCGATTTCTTGATTTTCTCCATCGCCGTCAACAGCTTTTCCTGGCCCGGCTTGCCCGTCGCCCACGCCACCAGCCCGGTCACTACCTGCATCGCCAGCGCCACGCCTTCCTCGCGGTTTTCCCGCTTGTCTTCCGCGTCGGTGCGCGCGTCGAACTCGGTCAGCGCGGCGTGGTATTTCTTCGCTTCGAGGTTATTGGCCACCAGCTCGGCGTAGAGCGGTGCCAATTCATCCATCTGCTGCCAGTCAGCTTCATCTTCGCTAAACGCCGCCGCCGTGTCGGCATCGCGCGTGTAGCGGTTCCGGATTCGGTCATCTAACAAGGCCATACGAAAGAGGGGAGGGGGAAAATGGTAGAAAAGAACCGCGCGAAATCTTCCGCGCTTTCAAAGTAAAACCAAATTTCACGTTCGAGCTGATTTCTCCCGGCCGTTGGCGCGCCGGCCGGACGTTGGCGGGGGCGTTCCGGCCAGTGGCGCGCCGCTCCCGGGCCCTGGCCGACCCCGTCCGGGCCCTGGCCAACCCCGTCCGGCTTCTGGTCAGCTGCTCCCGGCGCTTGGCCAACCCCGTCCGGCGCTGGGTCAGCTGCTCCCGGGGCGTGGCCACCGCCTCCCGGCTCCCGCCAACCCTCGCCCGGCCCCGGCAGGACCCTCTGCCGCCCCCACAACCCCCTTCCCCCCCCCCCCCCC
>JBKJUQ010000091.1:0-6599 GCA_046590685.1 Hymenobacteraceae bacterium | reverse complement strand
GGGTAGTCTCGCCGTCGGCATCGGTCAGGGTGAAGGCGAGCGTGGGCGTACCCGGTTCCTGCACCAGCGCACCCATCGGGTGCTGGCCGAGAGTCAGGGTCGCTTGGGCGTTCCAGTCGTCGGAGGCGTAAAAATGCCGGGCCCGCAACGCGCCCAGCAGCGCCGCCTGCGTGAGGGTGTCGGCCAGGATCACCAGCCGCCCGGCGGTGGTGCGCCCGAAAGTGGTGTTGTGATTGTCGTGGTCGAAGAAAGGGCCGATGTGATAGCCGCGGGTCAGCAGCGCGCGGAAGTACGACTCGTAGGAGGTGGTGGAGGCATTCGAGTACGTCACGTCCGTCGAGAAGGCGGGGCCGCTGCGAAAGGCGGAGCCAACGAGGGCTGAATCGGCTGAGGGGTCGAAAGCGCCCCCTTTGAGGTCGTTATAGTCGTCGCCGCCGGGGTGGGCGCAGCTGGCAAACGCCCCCGGCCGGGCGTTGAGCTTGCGCCACAGCCCGTGGTAGTCGTTTTGGCCGACGAACTCATCGTACGCGCCCGTCTGCCAGCCGATCAGCTCGTCGTAGCCGTAGATGAGCACGTGGCCGCCGCCGGCGATGATGCCCCACTCCATCCCCCAGAGCGCCACGAACTGGCCGGGCACCGTGGCCGAATCGGCTTGCTGCCGGCCCAATGGGTAGCGGTAGCGCCGCATCCCCGCTTGCAGGTGGTTATGCTCCGAGATGCCAAGAAAATCGAAGTGCTCGCTCTGGCGGGCGAAGAAGTACGCCTCGCGCGGCGTGTTCACGCCGGTGGTCGCGCTGTCCTTACTCCCATCGGAGTAAGCGGTGTGCGAATGCAGGTTGCCGAAGTAAAAATGCGGCGTCGATTGCGCACGTACGACCAAGGACTGCAGCAGCAGCCCGGCCACGACCAGGAAATTTCGCACTCAGGAAGGAAGAGATTGTTCGGCAAAGGTAACTTCCCTGCTTGACAGGTAGTTCGGATACCTGCCGGCGCGACGGCCGGCGGAGTAACACCGCTTGCTTCCGGCTACTGGCCGGCCCCCGTAGGGTATTCCGGTAGCGGTGCGGCAAACGAACGCGAAAAGGCCAGAGCGGGTGCGGGCCTTCCGGAGCAAATGCAAAAAAGGTCTGCCACCCTGGTGAGCGATGGTGGGGTAGGCGTTCGCTTCGGTCTGCACGTTGGGCGCGTCGGCGAGGATTTCGTCGGTGGCGAAGTCAGCGTACTCCTTAAATTAAAGTTCTGGACGAACTTCGCGACCAGGGCATTGGCGGTGCGGTCGTAGGGGGGGCTTCGTCGGCCCAAGTGTGGCGCGGATCGAGAATTTCGGCTGACAGCTATGGGGCGCTTCAAGCAATCGTCGCGGCGATTATGCCTTCAGCCCGCTGCTGCGGCGGCGGCGTTGTAGATGGGCAGCTCAAACGCGAAGCAGGTGCCCTCGCCCTCGGTGCTCGTCACGCGCAGCTCACCGTGGTGCAGCTCCACGATCCGGCGAGCGATGGCCAGCCCCAGGCCCAAGCCGCTCTGGTGCGTAGGTCGCGCTTGGTCGACACGGTAAAAACGGTCGAAGACGTGCGGTAGATCGGCGGGGGCGATCCCGTGGCCGTTGTCGCAGATTTCGAGGTGCAGCCAGCCGGTGTGTTGCAGCGTGACCAGCACCTCCACCTGCCCGCCGGCGGGCGTGTAGCGGATGGCATTGTCGAGCAGGTTGTGGAGTACGCGCTCCACCATCCCCACGTCGGCGCAGGCGAAGGGTAGGGCGCGAGCCGGGCGGGCGATGAGCTGCACGTCGCGCTCCTGGGCGCGGGGGCGGAGCTGAAGCAGCACGTCCTGTACCAACTCGGCCACCGCGAATGGCTCGGGCCGGGGCACCGTCTGGCGGGCTTCGAGCTTCGAGAGCTCGAACAGCTCCGCGACGAGCTGCTTGAGGCTGCGGGTGTTGGTGAGGATGGTTTGGAGGTAGCGCTGGCGCTCGTCGTCGGTCAGGTCGGCCTGCCGCCGCAGGATGGTTTCGGTGTAGCCTTCGATGCTCGTGAGCGGGGTGCGCAGGTCGTGCGAGACGTTGGCCAGCAGCTCGCGCCGTAGCTCGTCGTTGTTTTCGAGCGCCGCGATGGCTTGCTGGGTCCGGGCGGCCATCTCGTTGAACGCCGCCGCCAGCTCGCCCAGCTCGTCGCCGGGCCGGATATCGGTCACGCGCGCGGTGTAATCGCCGGTGTGCAGCCGCCGTACGGCGCCCGACAATCGCTGGAGGTTACGAGTCAGCAGCGAGATCAGCAACAGGCCGGTAAGGCCGATACTGCCCGTCGCCACCAGCAGCGTCCGGAACAGCAGCCGCAGGATGTAGCCCTGCCGCTGGGCGCCCGGCTCGCCGGCAGTCGGCCGGGTATCGAGGGTGATGTACAGGTAGCAGTACGGCGCGCCGGTGGCGGTACGCAGCAGTACCGCCGAGAACGGCGTCGGGGCAGTGGCGTGGCGCGGGTCGGCGCCCCAGATGGGCAGCGGCGCCCGCCCGGCCAGAAACGCGCGGACGGGTGCGGTCGGCACCCGCGTGAGCTGCACTTCGTTAGGCTTGGCCGATGCGGCCAGAATGGCACCATCGAAGCCCACGAAATAGAGCTTGATGCGCGGGTTGATGACCATCGCATTGTCGAAGGTGCGGCGGATAGCGGCGGCCGATAACTCGTTGGTGCGCTCATCGATGCGCAGCGCCTTCGCGATGGAATCGGCCAGCGAGTGGTTGATGCGCTGCATCTCCTCGGCCACGTAGTCGTCGGCGGCGCGGTAGAGCAACCACCCGTACAGGCCACTCACGCCGAGCAGCAGCCCGACGAACAGCAGCGAGAGCCGCAGCTGCAACCGTTGCGGCCGCCACCGCATCAGGCGTGTGGCCCCGCGGCGGGCTCGTCGCTGAGCTTGTAGCCCACGCCCCACACCGTCAGCACGTACTCAGGGTGGGCGGCGTCGCGCTCGATCTTCATCCGCAGGCGGTTGATGTGCGAGTTGACAGTGTGCTCGTAGCCGACGAACGACGTACCCCAGACCAGCTCCAGCAGCTCGGCGCGGGTGAAGGTGCGGCCGGGGTGCCGCAGAAACAACGTGAGCAGTTCGAACTCGCGGGCCGTCAGCTCCACCACGCGGCCGGCCACGGTCACCAGGTGGCGCTCGGTGTCAAGTGCCAGCGCGCCGAGGGTATAGCGCGTGAGCGTCGCCCCGCCCGCGAAGCCCGGCTCCTTCTCCGGCGCCGAGCGGCGCAAGCGGGCCTTGACGCGCGCCAGCAGCTCGCGTACGCTGAAGGGCTTGGTGAGGTAGTCGTCGGCGCCCAGGTCCAGGGCGAGCACTTTGTCAAGCTCCTCGTGCCGGCTGGTGAGCATCAGAATCGGCGTGGTGATGCGCTGCTCGCGGATGCGGCGGCAAACTTCGATGCCGCTCAGGCCGGGCAGCATAATGTCGAGGATGATGACGTCGTACGGCGCCTCCGTGGCGAACCGCAGGCCGTCGAGCCCATTGTTGGCGATATCGGCCTGGCAGTTGATGTCGCGCAGGTTTACCTGCACCAAGTGGGCAATGTCGGCGTC
Source organism: Hymenobacteraceae bacterium (assembly GCA_046590685.1). Classification (GTDB taxonomy): domain Bacteria; phylum Bacteroidota; class Bacteroidia; order Cytophagales; family Hymenobacteraceae; genus JANNMJ01. Next base: position 3,027 of record JBKJUQ010000091.1, on the reverse strand, counting down.
GTCTTCCACGATAAGGGCGCGGGTAGCCATAGAGAACGAACGGCGCAGGGCCGAATAAGATGCGGGCGGCGGGTGGACCAATTGGCCGCCCCCCGCCCGCAGTGTAAGGTTAGTGGTAGAGAAACCGGACTACCGGGCGCGGGCCGGCACGAAGATGATCGGGCAGTTGACGATAATGCCGGCCGCGTTGAGGCCGCCCAGCGACGCGTTGCGCGGGCCCATAGGGGCGCCGGCCACCACGAAACCATCGGCGTACAGCTCGATAATGTTGATCGGGGCAATCACTTCCCGCTTATCCGTGGTAACGCGCGTACGGTCGCCATTGGCAATCGCGGCATCCGTCCACAGCACCGGGTGCACGTCCCATAGCGGGCTGTAGCCCGCCGCGTCGCAGAACGCGCCCGGATCGTCGGCGTTCTCACAGCCCGCCTGCTCCTGAAAGATGTTGAGCGGGTCGCCTTCGCCCGCCACCGCCGAGCGCAGACCCTGCCGGTTGGGGTTGTTGGCGCCCATCGGCCCGTTGATCACGGGGATCAGTGCCTCGCGGGCCGAGCGGAACGACTTGTCGTCGCCGGGATTGGGCGCGGCATTCATATTGGGCGCGAACGTGTTATCCTCCAGCGCGGCAATGTCGTTGTCGGAGCTTTCGGTGGTGGAATACAGGATCGGGAATCCTTCGTAAAACCCGCGGGCCAGCCGCATCTTTACCGTCATCGCTACCTTGTCCATGCTGATCACGCGGTCGTGCACGCCGGTGCTGTTCGACAGGTGCGAGGCGTTGTACACGATCTTACCGTCGAACGTCACGAGCGGGGAGTAGGCCGCATCGCCGACCGAGCCCGGCTCGGAAGCGGGGTCCAGGGGGAAGCCCATCGGGCCGGGTACCACATTTCGAGCGGGGGCGAAGTTGACGTTGCCAGCGAACTTGAGCACCGGGAAATTGTGCGGATTCGGCGCGCCGCCGCTCACCACGGTGGCCGACTGGGTAGCGGCCGTGCCGATGGCGTGCACCAGCTTGGGTGTCCAGTTCAACCCCAGCTCGATGGATTTGTCAACGTTGTTCGACTCGGTGATGATGTAGAACACATCGCCGCCACTCGCATCCTGGCCCCGGTAGAGCGGCAGCACGGCCGTCGCCGTCACAGTATCAATCTGGGTGGCGCTGGCTAGCTGGTTGGGCAGCGTCCGGATCTTTTTTTCCGGTTGCGGGGTGGTGGTGGTGTCGTCTTTGTCTTTGTTGCAGGCGCTCAGTAGCGTTGCCGCCAGCAGCAGGGGCAGGTATCGATTCATCGGGAAGGGGGTGAAGGGGACGGCCGCTCGACCAGCCGAAAAGCTCAGTGGTCCGCGGGAGTTGACGTTGAACGCCCCGCCCGGCGGGTAGTTATCACGAAAGAATCACGATTCGATACTGATTTCGGTCGCCGGGGGCGGGGGGCGGCGGTCCGTCGTAACCCTCACAGATTCAGATGAAAAACGTGACACTTTCGTGACAACTGCGCCCGCGGTTGCGCGTTTCAGTAACGGCTCGGCCCGGCATATCGCCGGTAGTCGCAAGCCATTTTCCCCCAACCCGTTCCGATGAAGTTCTTCGCTAAAACCCTCGCTGTCGTGGCCCTGTCGGCCGTCTCCTTCCTGACCCACGCCCAAGACGGCAAGATGATGAAAGACGACAAGATGATGCACGACTGCGTGATGATGAAAGACGGCAAGATGATGATGATGAAGGGCGGCAAGACCATGATGATGGATCAGGACATGACGATGAGCAACGGCGCCAAGGTGATGATGGATGGTAGCTGTATGTCGCCCGACGGCAAGAAGATGATGATTAAAGAAGGTCAAGGGATGATGATGGATGGCAAGATGATGATGGGCGGCATGATGGAGGATTGTGTCATGATGAAGGGCGGCAAGATGATGGTGATGAAGGGCGGCCAGACCATGATGATGGACAAGGACATGACGATGGCCAACGGCACCAAGGTGATGATGGACGGTAACTGCATGACGCCTGACGGCAAAAAGATGATGATGAAAGACGGCGAGCATATGATGATGGACGGCACCATGATGAAGGGCGACATGCACGGCGACAAAATGAAGAAAGGCAAGATGTAGTCGCGCGCTACGCCAAGCCAAAAAGGCCCGCCTTCGAAAGGAGGTGGGCCTTTTTGGCGTCACAACGGGCCGCCGGGCCGCTCAGAAGTTGAAGTCGCGCGGCTCGCCCGCCAGCTCGCGGCCGCGCAGAATGGCCGTCCCGTACCAGTCGCGCTCACTGGTCCAGTCGAGCTTTTCAAATGGCGTCCGATGCTTCGTACTCCCGGCCGGGGTCACGGGCAAGCCCAGCGCCCGATTCTGCTCCTGCTCCTGCCACACCTCGTGCAGCACATCCGCTACCTGCGTCGACCAGTAGTTGATGCCGGCTTCGCGCAGTGCCACGCGCCAGTCGGCGTGGGCCTTGATGGGCCAGGCTTCGCCGGCCGCGTGCAGTACGCAGGCGTACCAGTACTCGGCCTGTTCCAGCTCCCAGGTCGATTCGTTTTCTTCCAGGGCCACCGCCCGGCGCCAGCGATGCAGCCGCGGCAGGTCGGCGGCGGGCTCGAAGAGGTCGAGGAACGGGGCAATCCGGTCGAGCCCGATGCACGAGGGCGGCCACGGCAGCTTCTCGGTCTCTAACTTCCCGGCTTCCACTTCTGCGTACCGTGCGCGCCGCTCAACGCTCCATTCACTCACGTACCGCTCCTCTTTGGACCCGCGCACATCGGGCAAAATCAGCAGCGCGCCCGCCCCGGTGTGGGCGTTATGAAAGTCGTACCACGCCGGCAGGTCGCAGTTGGACTTGTGCTGTTGGTCCGGGTCTTCGCTCAGCTTGAAGTCCTTGTACGCCTGCCACTCGAACACGTATTCGTGGTCGTAGCCTGGGCTGCGCAAGTAGGCTTCGTAGAGCGCGACATCGTCGGCCGTAATCGGCGCCAGAAACGGGCAGTGCTCCAAGTAGTGCGACCACGTCTCGAAATCGTGGCTGTG
>JBKJUQ010000029.1:0-1150 GCA_046590685.1 Hymenobacteraceae bacterium | reverse complement strand
TCCACGGCGCCACCTACACGGCCGGCGCCACGATGTTTCCGCAGGAGATCGCGCTGGCCGCTACCCGTAACCGCGCCCTGGTGCGGCGGGGCGCCGAAATCAGCGCCTATGAAACCCGCGCGAGCGCGACGCCCTGGACCTTCTCCCCCGTGCTCGACCTCGGCGCCGACCCGCGCTCCCCCCGCCACTGGGAAACCCTGGGGGAAGACCCTTACCTGGTGGGCGAATTGGGCGCGCAGATCATCAAAGGCTACGAAGGCGAGCGCAACGACATCGGCCACCCCGAGCACGTAGCGTCCAATATCAAGCACTTTCTGGCGTATCAGGTGCCCGCGTCGGGCAAGGACCGCACGAATTCGGCCGTCTCGCCCGATGCGCTCTACGACTATCACGTAGCGCCTTTCGCGGCGGGCATCGCGGCGGGCTCGCACTCCCTGATGGTCAACTCGGGGCTCCTCAACGGAGTACCGGTTCACGCCAACCCTGATCTCCTCACCGGCCTGTTGCGCCAGAAGCTCGGCTTCCGGGGGGTGGTGGTGACCGACTGGGGCGACATCGACAACCTCTACAAGCGCGACCATCTCGCCACCGATGAGAAAGACGCGATCCGGCAGGCGATCAACGCGGGAGTCGACCTGGCGATGATTCCGTACCAGTACGAGTCGTTTTGCGAGAAGCTCATTGAATTAGTGAAGGAAGAAAAAGTACCGCAGAGCCGCGTCGATGACGCCGTACGGCGTATTCTGCGCCTGAAAGCGGAGCTCGGGCTGTTCGAGCGGCCCGTCACCGATCCGAAGGATTACCCCAAGTTTGGCTCCCCGGAGTTTGAGCGAGCTGCCTACAACGCGGCCACTGAGGCCATCACGCTGCTCAAAAACGAGGGCAGCCTGCTGCCCCTGAAGAAAACGACCAAGGTGCTCGTTACCGGCCCCAACGCCAACTCGATGCGGACGCTCAATGGCTCGTGGACGTACTCGTGGCAGGGCGAAAAAGTGGAGGAGTTTGCCGCGAAATACCACACCATTCTGGAGGCGGTACAGCAGGAAATCGGTAGTGGCAACGTCACTTACGTGCCCGGCGTGAGCTACAATATGAAGCCCGACGCGAAGTACTACGACGAAGCCCCCGACAAGCTCGAAGAAGCGGTTGC
>JBKJUQ010000336.1:0-1649 GCA_046590685.1 Hymenobacteraceae bacterium | reverse complement strand
GCTTGCCGAACTGCACCACCACGCGCAAGCCCACCGCCACCTGCTCGGCGAGCGCCTGCGGCACCCGGTAGGTGTAGAGGCGCGGCAGCGGCAGCGGCAGAATGACGTCGGCAAACCACGTAGCGCGGTCGGGGCGGTCGTCGAGGGCAGGAAGGGCGTTGAGGAGCGAGGTGGGCACGGCGGGGGCAAAGGTCGGCACGGGGGCGTTCGCACTCCTTGCCGCGCTCATTCGCGGGTACTGGCCGCGTGTTCATTGATCGTTCGCGCGCGTCTGCGACGCATGTGAAACCGGGCCGCGCGTTTGTAACGCGCAGCCGCGGAACGCGGCTTTCTATGTGGTTAACGTTCGGGCTACGGTGGGAGCGGCCGCAAAGCCGGCCGCGCGCGTTGCAAACGCGCTCGCCGGTTAGGCACGCGTTACAAACGCGCGCCAACGGGGAAGTTTTCCGTGAAAGATAAGTAATTCTTCCCCTGTTCTTTTATCGCAAATGCAAAAGGATATTTGGCTGGCTCTACCAGATTCCAGAAGATAAAATAAGATCCTTTGTCTTCGATGATAAGTGTTGAGGCATTGTGTATGTGTGGATCCGTCATCGAACTGAAATGATAAAACTTAACAGTTGTGCCAGTTTCATGCTTAGTAGCGAGCACCTTACTGATTAGTTTTTGATCTACTTTCTGGTTATTCTTTTGGTGCCTGCTAATCATTACAACAGCCCCAAGGAAATTAACAATGAGGCCGGTCATAAAATCTACTAAGTAAAGGCAAGCGTTTGCGAGTATGAAGGCATACTGCCAGTAAAGATTTAGCGGGTTTCTCAGCTTCGCTAAATCTTTAGGATAGTCTCTTGAAAATGAGACTTCAGTAACCGTTGCCATACTGTAAAAATAAGCCGCCCCTTGTCATTGCGAGCAAAGCGAAGCAATCCGGCGCATGCATAACGGCTGCATGCGTCGGATTGCTTCGCTTTGCTCGCAATGACAGAGTGGGTAGCAAGATTACGGTGCTACCAGTCAACCTCAATAACTCTCCTTCCTGAACCCCCACTGCCGCAGCTCGGCCTCGAAGGTATCGGGGTAGTTGGCTTTGAGCAGGAAGATGATGGCTTGCAGGGCTTTGCGGACGGTCTTCTTGGCCTCGTCTTTCCGGCTGACTTTGTGCGAGACGGTGCCGGCGTCGGCGCCGCTTTTCTCGACCAGCGGCTTGTACTCGGCGAGCCAGGCTTGCCAGAAAGCGGTGCCGTACTTGCGGTCGGCGTAGGGGAGGGCGGTGGCGCCGGTGCCGAGCTTGGCGAGGAGCATCTGTACGGCCTTCACGCGCTCGTTGCGGTCGATCGCCCAGCGGTAGCGGGTGCCTTTTTGCTCGAGACCGTGGGCGGTGTACTGCGCTTTGCCTTTGGTTTTCGAGCCGGCCTCTTCGTCGATGTAGCCGCGCAGGAACGGCAGAGCGTCTTCGGCCACGTCGTCGAGTTCCATGAGGCGCTGCACCCCCGGCGAGCGCTCGGCGGCCACGCGCCGCTTGTCGGTGAGGTTGGTGCCGAAATCGGCCAGGGCGGTGCTGAACTGGGCTCGCGTAAGCCAAAGCAGCGAGAGGGCCGGCACGGCGGCCCACCGCGCCTCCACGCCCGAGCCAACGTCGAAGAGCGACG
>JBKJUQ010000377.1:0-5198 GCA_046590685.1 Hymenobacteraceae bacterium | reverse complement strand
GGTGGATAACCTGCTCATTGGGGGCGGTATGGCCTACACGTTTGCTGTAGCCGAGAACGGCCACGTTGGCAGCTCGCTGCTGGAAGCCGACAAAGTGGACCTCGCCCGCCAACTCATCCAAAAGGCCAAAGACAAGGGCGTGAACCTGATGCTGCCCGCTGATTCGCTCATCGCCGATAAATTCGCCAACGATGCCAACGTGGACGTGGCCGCCAACCACCACATCCCCGACGGCTGGATGGGCCTCGACCTCGGCCCCGACGCGCGCGAGCAGTTCGCGGCCGCCATCGAAGGCGCCCAAACCATCCTCTGGAACGGGCCGATGGGCGTATTCGAGATGAGCAACTTCTCCCTCGGCACCCAGGCCGTGGCGGAGGCCGTGGCCCGCGCCACCGACCGCGGCGCTTACTCCCTCATCGGCGGGGGCGACTCGGCCGCCGCCGTCAACCAGATGGGCTACGCCGACCGCGTGAGCTACATCAGTACCGGCGGTGGCGCGCTGCTGGAGTATATGGAAGGCAAGACGCTACCGGGCGTCGCGGCGATCGGGTAAGGCGCGCGACTCAGGTTGCCGATTCAGCAAGAAGCCCTGGCTGCGCCGTCGCGCGGTCAGGGCTTCTTGCTGCTGAACCCCACGTTCCCGCGCGCGTCGTACGCGGCTTCGCCGGCCTCCACCAGCTCGCGTAGCAGCTCGGTGACTTGCGCGTGGTCCCGGGGCTCGAAGTGCAGCAGCAGCAAGCGCGGGTGCTGCGGCGCGGCGCGCAGCTTGTCGCGCAGGGCGGCGAGGTGGGCGGTGCGCTGGACTTCCCGCGCCCGCGCCTGCTTGCGGGCGAGGCACCAGTCGCAGATGCGGCACTCCTGATCGTACTCTTCGCCGAAGTAGTCGAGCAGCTCGGCGGTGCGGCAGCGACTCGGCGGCTGGGCCAGATACGCCACCACGGCCTCGGCCTGCCGGGCGGCGGTGGCGCGGCGGGCGCGCAGTACGGCGGTGTCGAGGGGCAGCTTGGCGGCGTCGTGGCGGGGCTGAAGCAGGGTGAGGCGCGCGGCATCGCGGGCGGGCTCGTAGAGCACGACACCCGTTTGGTGCAGGTGGAGCAGCAGCTTACGCGTTTCGTCCACTGATTCGGTGAATACCTGCGCCACGCTTTCGTCGCGCAGCCGCACCGGGCTGGCAAACACTTCGGAACCCTGCACCCGCAGGACCGCCCGGAGCAGCCGACCGGCGCGCTCATTCCGTTGTTGATAGTCGTGCAGCGCCGGCCCGTGCAGCAGCAGCTGGAGCCGCGCGGGGGTAAAAACCGCCTCCGTCAGATCCAGTAGCCCCTGCTGCATCAGCAGGCGCAGGGCGTGGTGGGTATCGACCAAATCAAGCTTGCGCTTTTGGGCAAAAGCCGGCAGATCGAACGTGAACACTTGCAGGTGCCCCCCATTGACCGGAATCTGGAAGTAGTCGGCGATTGCCTGATACACGCGCCGGAGCGTGGCGGTATCCGGGAAAACGCGCTCCGCCGCCCGGGCGCGGTCGGCAGCGTCGGCCGGGCCGGCCAGCACGGTGGCGTAGGCGTACTTCTCGTCGCGGCCCGCGCGGCCGGCTTCCTGGTAATAGGCTTCCGGCGAGTCGGGCATCTGCCAGTGCACCACGAGGCGCACGTCGGGTTTGTCGATGCCCATCCCGAAGGCGTTTGTCGCCACGATCACGCGCGTTTTCCCGCTGAGCCACTCAGCCTGGATGGTAGCGCGCTGGGCGTGCGGCAAGCCCGCGTGGTAAGCCGCCGCGCCGTGGCCCGCGCGGCGCACGGCAGCCGCTACTTCCTCGGTGAGGCGGCGCGTCGGCACGTACACGATCGCCGTGCCCGGCACCCCAGCGAGCGCGCGGGTCAGCGCGCCGGCTTTGTCATCGGTAGGCAGCACGGAATACGACAGATTCGGCCGGGCAAACGAGCGGCGAAAGGTGCGGGCTTCGGCCGGAAACCGCAGCTGCTCGCGGATATCCTGGCGTACCTGCTCGGTGGCGGTGGCGGTGAGCGCGACCACCGGTACGCCGGGCAGCAAATCGCGGAGCTGCGCAATCTGGCGGTACGCGGGCCGGAAATCGTGGCCCCACTGCGAAATACAATGCGCTTCGTCGACGGCGATCAGGCGGACGTCCATCGCCCGCACCCGGGCCCGGAACAGAGTTGTCAGGAGTCGTTCCGGCGAGCAGTACAGAAACTTGATCTCGCCGGGGCGCAACGCGAGGTTGTTGAGGGTGGTATCGATCTGTTCGGCCGTCAGGCCGGCGTGCAAGGCCACGGCCGCAACTCCGCGCTTTTTCAACCCCTCCACCTGGTCCTGCAACAAGGCGATCAAGGGCGACACGACCAGGCAGAGGCCGCCGCGCAACAATGCCGGCACCTGAAAGCACACGGATTTACCGCCGCCGGTCGGCAAAAGCGCGAGCACATCCTGCCCGGCGGCCACCGCATCCACGATTTCCGCCTGCATCGGCCGGAAGGCAGTGTGCTGCCAATGGCGCTGCAACAGGTCGAGGGCGGTAGATGAAGGGGCGGTTTCCATAGCGGCGCGAAGTTCGGCAAGCGCCGCGTTGTGGCGCGGCACAGTGTAGCCGGCTCTGTCTCAGAGCCGAGTCAAGGGCACTAAGCGCAGCCACTGCAACGGCGCTCGAACCGGCTCTGAGACAGAGCCGGGTACAACTAAAAACGCCCGGCTACCTTACGGCAACCGGGCGTTGGAATGGGGAGGCTGAAGAAGTGTTAGGCGGCGACGCGCTGCTCACCTTCGCGCTCCTGAATCACCTGACGGAGCTTGTCGATGCTCTGCTGGGCGCGATGATCGTCGAGTTTGTTGATGTTGAGCAACATCTTCGTCTTCTCGGCGCGCGTGATGACCGGGTTGTTGAGCAGACGGATGATTTCCTCCTTCTGCTTGGCCGTGGCGTAACGCACATCCGCGGTGTCGTCGGGGGCGACTACCTGCATCACGGGTTGCGTGGGAGCGGCAGCCCGCGGTGCTTCCATCGGCTGGGCGGCCGGCTGCGGAATGGTCTGGTAATCCATCTCCTCGGCCGGGGTCGGCTCGTAGCCAGCGGCGCGGATGATCCACGCGAGGATGTTGCGGTAAGCTTTACCGATAGCGCGGGTCTGCGCCATCGAAGCTATCGCGTACTCGGCGTAGAATTTCTTGCCGTTCTCCTTGTTCGAGCAGACGGCGAACCCGGCCCCGACGGTCTGCTGCGAGCGCAGATCGAAGAGTGAAACGCGCGCGTTGTACTTGATCTCGCCGTCGTGGCTCATATCAATCACTTGCTCGACGATCGGCACAATGCCCAGGCGCGAGCCGGCGTACTGCCAGCCTTCGACGTTCACGTACTCCTTGCCCTGCACATTGTGCGTGAGCTTGTTTTCGCGAATGAATTTAGCAAGATCCGTAGCCAGCGAGAGCGTCTCGTCGGCACGGGAAATGTCGTAAGAGGCTACTTTGGCGGGTTTGACGGCCTTAGTGCCTTTCGTTTCTTCGGATTGCTGGGTCATCGGGGTAAGCAATGTAATGGTTCGGTTGCTAAACCCGTTGTCCCAACAATTAGTGCGAATCTTATTAAATTAGCACAATCAGCAAATCACTGCAAGTCAGACGCTTAGCCGAATGACTAAAAAATATTTTCGCGAAAGCACTAAAATGGGAGATTTTGTCGCTACGCGTGCGTGCCTACGAGGCCTTTCTTAACAGTGTAGCTTGACGCCCGCCATCCGTAAGATTCAGGTAGCCAAAATCCCGTCGCGCATCACGATTTTACGATCGGCCATCGCCGCGAGCTCGTCGTTGTGGGTGACGATGACGAACGTCTGCTTCATCTCGTCGCGCAGGCGGAAAAAGATCTCGTGGAGCTCGCGGGCATTCTTGGAATCAAGGTTGCCCGACGGCTCGTCGGCAAAAACGATCTTGGGAGAGTTGATAAGCGCGCGGCTCACGGAAGTGCGCTGCTGCTCGCCGCCCGACATTTCGCTCGGCTTATGGTGGAGGCGATGGGCGAGATTGAGCATCGTGAGCAGATCAATCCCGCGATCTTTCACTTGTTTCTCATTCTTGCCGGCCAGCAAGCCCGGCAGCATCACGTTTTCGAGCGCCGTAAACTCGGGCAACAGATTGTGAAACTGAAAGATAAACCCGAGGTTCTTATTTCGGAAGCGCGCCAGCTCGGCCGATTTCATCTTTGAAACCTCCTTGCCGTCGAAGAGCACCTTACCCGAGTCGGGTAAGTCGAGCGTGCCCAGAATGTGTAGCAGCGTGGATTTGCCCGCGCCCGAAGCGCCTACGATGGAAACCACCTCGCCGTCGCCGATCTCGACGGTCACCCCGCGGAGCACATCCACGGTATCGTAGCTTTTCTTAACGTCAACGGCTTGGAGCACGGCGGGGCAATGAGAGTGTTCGTGCAAAACTACGGGGTGTCGTGCGGACTTTAGTCCGTGGTTTGCGCCAGACCAAACGGCGGACTAAAGTCCGCGCAACGTTGCCGTACCTTCGCAACCGGTTCAGTTTTCACGTTTTCCCGCACCCCGGAGTCAGAATGAACATCCACGAGTATCAAGGCAAGGAAATCCTCAAGCGCTACGGCGTTCGTATTCAGGAAGGGATCGTGGCAGACACGCCCGAACAGGCCGTCGAAGCCGCCAAGCAGATCACGGAGCAGACGGGCTCGGGCTGGCACGTCATCAAGGCGCAAATCCACGCCGGTGGGCGCGGGAAGGGCGGCGGCGTGAAGCTGGCGAAAAATCTGGAGCAGGTCCGGGAGATCGCCGGTCAGATTATCGGGATGCAGCTAGTCACGAAGCAGACGGGTGCGGAAGGTCGCAAAGTCCACAAAATCCTCATCGCGCAGGATGTGTACTACCCCGGCGCTTCGCCGGTCAAGGAGTTCTACATCTCCATTCTGCTCGACCGCACCTCCGGGCGCGACGTGATCGTGAGCTCCACCGAGGGTGGGATGGATATCGAGGAAGTGGCCGAAAACCACCCCGACAAAATCAGCCGCGAGTTCATTGACCCGGCCGTGGGTCTGCGGCCCTTCCAGGCGCGCAAAATCGCCTTCGGTCTCGGGCTGGAGGGTGCGGCGCACAAGGAGATGGTGCAGTTCATCACGAACCTCTACAAAGCGTACGTCGAGACCGACGCGGCGATGTTCGAGATCAACCCGGCGC
>JBKJUQ010000504.1:0-13938 GCA_046590685.1 Hymenobacteraceae bacterium | reverse complement strand
GCCCGAATTGCGCACTGGCGCGCTGGCGGGCGGCGGTATCCCAGCCGTTGGTGCCGAGCACGCCGCCGATGTCGAGAAATATCGCCTGAACCACAGATTTAGCAGATTTAACGGATTGAGCGGATTACGGGACTGTTTAACTGACGCGGCAAGACAGACGGCTTACCAATTAAGTAGGTTTGACGGTTTGGCAGCTTTACGATTTGCCAGCCGGCGATAGATTTTGTAAATCTGTTGAATCCCTCTAATCCGCGTCAATCTGCGGTTAAAATTCGGCGCTGCGCGGAAAACGCGGAAACGGGATTACGTCGCGGATGTTCGTCATCCCGGTCACAAACAGGACGAGGCGCTCAAAGCCCAAGCCGAAGCCGGCGTGCGGGGCGGTGCCGAATTTGCGCAGCTCCAGGTACCACCACAGCTCTTTCTCGTCGACGTGCATCTCGCGCATCCGCTGGCGGAGCTTGGCTTCGTTTTCCTCGCGCTGGGAGCCGCCGATGATCTCCCCAATACCGGGGAAGAGCACATCCATCGCGCGCACGGTACGGCCGTCTTCGTCGAGCTTCATGTAAAATGCCTTGATCTCCTTCGGGTAATTCGTCAGGATGACGGGCTTCTTGAAGTGCTTTTCGACGAGGTAGCGCTCGTGCTCGCTTTGCAGATCGGTGCCCCAATCGACGGGAAACTCGAATTTCTGCTTTGCCGTCTTCAGAATATCGATCGCTTCGGTGTAGGTGAGCTTCTGAAAGTCGTTGTCAACTACGAAGCGCAGCCGGTCGAGCAGCTCTTTGTCGTACTGCTCGTTGAGGAAAGCCAGATCGTCGGGGCAGGTGTCCAGAGCAAACCGGACAAGGTAGCGCAGGAAGTCTTCGGCGAGCGCCATATTTTCCGCCAAGCCATTGAAAGCAACTTCCGGCTCGATCATCCAGAACTCCGCCAGATGGCGGCTGGTATTCGAGTTTTCCGCCCGGAACGTGGGCCCGAACGTATAGACCTGTCCGAGCGCCAAAGCGCCGCACTCGGCTTCGAGCTGGCCGCTGACGGTCAGGTTGGTTGGCCGGGCGAAGAAATCCTGGTTGAAATCAACGCTGCCCTCCGGGGTGCGCGGGGGCGTGGCGGCGTCAAGGGTAGTGACGCGGAACATCTGGCCGGCGCCCTCCGCATCGGCGCCCGTGATAATCGGCGTGTGCAGGTTGTAGAAGCCGCGCTCGTGGAAATAGTGGTGGATGGCATACGCCAGCGTGTGGCGAATCCGGAGCACGGCGCCGAACGTGTTGGTGCGGGGCCGCAGATGGGCAATCTCCCGCAGGAACTCCAGCGAGTGGCCTTTTTTCTGGAGCGGATACTCCTCCGCATCGGCGCCACCGAGTACGTGGATAGCATCGGCTTGCAGCTCCACGGCTTGTCCTTTCCCTTGAGATGCTACCAAGCGGCCCTCCACCCGTAGGCAGGCACCGGTGGTGACATCCTTGAGCGTTTCCTCCGAGAAATGATTCAGGTCGGCGACTATCTGAAGGTTGTGGAAGTGCGAGCCGTCGTTGAGGGCGATAAACTGCACGAACTTGTTGCCGCGGCGAGTCCGTACCCAGCCGCTGGCGCACACACGCTGGCCGGTAGGTTCAGTGGCCAGCAACTGCCGGATTGGCGTACGAATCAACGAATCAGTCATCAGAAAAAGGGGGAGCGATTAAGCTACAAAGCTAGGTGGTGAGGTGGTTGGGTGGTGAGTCAATGAAATAATTCGCTACTCAGTAGTCAACCCGCCAACTACCTTGCTTAGCAGACCCCCGAAATTTAACCTTTCCTGCCGAAGCCAAGTACCTTCGTCGGGCGTTTCCCGCGGTAGGTTTGACCGCCGGACGTCCGTGTAGCTATGCAACGACTCGACCTACGCCAATCGATGGGGCAAAAGCTGTCGCCCCAGCAGATTCAGTTTATTAAGCTTTTGCAAATCCCGACGGCGGAGCTGGAGATGCGCGTCAAGGAAGAGCTGGAAGCTAACCCCGCCCTTGAGGAAGGTGACGAGGACGACGTGCGCGACGATGACGACAACTCCGCCGACGATGACGAGGAGGAGCGCACCGACGAAACCAGCGACGACGAAGTCTTCGACAACGACGACAACACGCTGGACGAAGACTTTCAGCCTCCTACGCCCGATGATGGCAGCGACGTGCCCGACACGGACATCCCCGAGCCAGAACCCCCCGCGACCGATACGCCCGACGAGCGGCTCGCCGACGAGCGAGAGCGGGAGCACGACGATGTAAATCTCGACGATTACCTCCACGACGACGAGATCGCGGGTTACAAAATGCAGGGCGACGGCCCCGGCGATGTGGAAGAGCGCGATACGCCCGTGGTGGGCACCTCGACGTTGCTCGACCTGGTGTACGAGCAGCTTGGGTATCTGCAGCTCGACGAGCAGCAGCAGGCCATTGCCGAGCAGTTGATTGGCTCGATCGATGGCGATGGATACATCCGGCGCGAGCTAAGCTCGATCTCGAACGACCTGGCGTTTTACCACAACGTGGAGGCCTCTGAGGGCGACATCGAGCACATTCTGCGCCTGGTGCAAGGCTTCGACCCGGCGGGCATTGCCGCGCGCGACCTGCGCGAGTGCCTGCTGTTGCAGGTTGAGCGGCGCGATCCGGACGACCCCGCCGTGCAAAATGCCGAGCGGGTGCTGCTCACGTGCTTCGACGAGTTCACCAAGAAGCACTACACGCGCATTCAGCAGAAGCTCGACCTCGACGATGATGAGCTTCGCGCCGCCATTAACCTCATTCTCAAGCTTAATCCGAAGCCCGGCGAGAGCTCGGCGGGTGGCATCAGCGCCCGCCCGCAAATTGTGGTGCCCGACTTCCTGCTCGCCAACGACGGCGGCAACCTGGGCCTCACGCTCAATGCCCGCAACGCCCCGGAGCTCAAGGTCGCGCGCTCGTATACCGAGATGTTTCAGGCGTACGACAAAAGCGCCAAAAAAGACAAGCGTCTCAAGGAAACCGTGCAGTTCGTCAAGCAGAAGCTCGACGCGGCGAAGTGGTTTATCGACGCTATCCGTCAGCGCCAACAAACGTTGCTGCGCACGATGGACGCGATCGTGCGATACCAACGCGAATTCTTCCTGGAAGGCGACGAAGCCAAGCTGCGGCCGATGATCCTGAAAGACATCGCGCTCGAAATCGGAATGGATATCTCCACCATTTCGCGCGTAGCAAACTCGAAGTACGTTCAGACTGAATTTGGCATTTACCCGCTCAAGTACTTCTTCTCCGAAGGAATTGCCACCGATTCGGGCGAAGATGCCTCAAGCCGCGAGGTGAAGCACATCCTGAAGGAAATTATCGAAGGCGAAAGCAAGCAGCATCCGCTCTCGGACGATAAAATCGAGGAGATTTTGAATCAGAAAGGCTATAATATCGCCCGTCGTACTGTCGCCAAATACCGTGAGCAGCTGAACATCCCGGTGGCGCGGCTCCGCAAGGAGTTGTAAAGGAGCGGCGCACGGTTCGGGCGTGGGTAGCACGGGAGTAATCTCGCTGGAAGCGGAGAGATAACTGGCTGGCTTGACGGGCAATGGCTACCCGGCGTAACTTGCGGAGCAGCCTGCTTTCCTGTTCTTTCTGTCTCCTAGCCCGAATGCCGCCCTCTGATTCCTTCCCGCCAGCTACAGCTTCGCTCGTGGCCGAATTGGCCCGTGAGCGCGCTGCCCGCGTGCTTGCCGAGACGGAGGCCGCCGGCCTGCGCCTGCAGCTCGAGCGCGTCAGCGCTACGGCCTCGCGGGCCCGCCGTCTCGCTGAGCACTTGCCAATGGGGTTGCTGCTGATTGACCCAACGGGCCGAATCCAGCTAGCTACTCAGCGCCTCTATCAGCTATTGGAGCTGCGCGAGCCCGCGCCGGCCGTCGTGGGCTCGCGGTACAGCGTGCTGCTTCGGCAGGTGGCGCGGCTATTTGCGCAGCCCGCCGAGGTGCGCGCCTGGAGCCGGATCATTCCGCGCGGTGGCGTACCCGTGCGCAATCTGCAACTGGCGCGTAGCGATGGGCGCGTCCTCGAAATTGATGCGCAGCCGTTGGCGGAAACGGAAGGCGGCGGTTGGCTGCTGGTCACGCGGGACGTAACCGCCCGCGAAGCCGCCCGCCGCGAAGTAGCCGAACAGCGTGCTTTTTACGAAGCGATTCTCGACAACCTGCCCTCCGATGTGGCCGTGCTCGATCCCGAGCATCGCTACCGCTTCGTCAATCCGGCGGCGGTGGTTAACCCGGCCATGCGTCAGTGGCTCATTGGCCGCACCGATGCGGAGTATTGCAGCTACCGACGCCGGCCGGCGGAAGTGGCTGAGCGGCGGTACGCCCTATTTGATGAAGCCGTGCGGACCCGCAGCCTGATGACCTGGGAAGAAGAGATGCCTGCTCCTGACGGCACTCTCCGGACGCTGCGGCGTAACCTGCAGCCGGTATTTGATGGGCCCACGGGGGAATTGCGAATGATGATCGGGTACGGATTTGATCTGACCGCCCTACGCGCCGCCCAGCGTACCGTGGACGAACAGCGCACGTTCTACGAAACCGTGCTCGACAACTTGCCCGCCGATGTGGCCGTCTTCGACGATACGCTCCGCTACCGGTACCTGAATCCACAGGCTCAACCTGATCCGGAGATCCGCCAGTGGGTAGTAGGCCATACGTGGGCCGAGTACGTGGCCCACGCGCAGGTGCCACCGGAACGGGCGGAGCAACGATGGCAAGTATTCCGGCAGGTGCTCACGACGCGCGAGGTGGTGTCGTGGGATGAGAGTATTCTCTTCCCCGGCGCTACAACTCCGCGCATTCTGCGGCGGCACCTTCGGCCGCTGTTTCACGCGAACGGCGCGCCTTACCTGCTGATCGGCTACGGCGTCGATATTACGGTGGTACGGGAGGCCCAGCGGGCGGCCGAGGAAGCTGCCCGCGCTCGTGAGAACTTCCTGGCGAATATGAGTCACGAGATTCGTACTCCGCTCAACGGAGTGCTGGGGATGGTGGCGTTGCTGGCCAAAACCTCGCTTTCAGTTACGCAGCACGAGTATCTGGAGATCGTGGGCACGTCGGGGCGGCATCTGCTGTCGCTGCTCAACGATGTGCTCGATATGGCCAAAATAAATTCCGGCCACCTGGAGCTGGAAACTGCGCCCTTCCGGCTAGCCGATACTCTGCGCGGCGCGGCCCAAAACGTGGCTTTCCGCGCCGCTGAGCAAGAGGTAGAGCTCCTGACCGAGTCAGCAGGAATCGTCGCCTTGGAGGGGGTCGTGGGCGATGCCTATCGGTTGCAGCAAGTGCTACTCAATCTGCTCACCAACGCCCTCAAATTTGCGCCGGGCGGCCAGGTGACGCTGGCCGCGCGCGTGCTCGCCACTACCGATACTACGGTGCGGGTGCGCTTCAGCGTGTGCGATGACGGGATTGGTATCCCTGCTGAGCGCCAGGAAGCGGTGTTTGAAGAGTTCACGCAGGCGTACACCGATACCACGCGCCGTTTTGGCGGCACGGGTCTGGGACTGGCCATCAGCCAACGGCTGGTAAGCCAGATGGGCGGGCATCTGATGGTCACCAGCAATGCCGGCGAAGGGACGATATTTGCTTTTACCCTGCCATTCGAGCGGGCACTGGCGGAGCCGGCCGATGCCTCACCCGACCACCGGCGCCTGTCCGGCGGAGCGGTGATCAGTACCGCTCTACCGCGCCTCGATGGCCGCCGGGTGCTGCTCGTGGAAGATCAGGACGTGAACCGGCTCCTGGCCCGGTTGCTCCTGGAAGCCAACGGCGCTACGGTATACGAAGCCCCCAGCGGCCCCAGGGCGCTGGCCTGGATGGCCGCGAACCCCGCCCCCGACGTCGTACTGATGGATATTCAGATGCCCGGAATGAGCGGCCTCGACGTAACACGCCGAATCCGCGCACTTTCGGACCCGGCGCGCCACAGCGTGCCGATAGTGGCGCTGACCGCGAATGCTTTCCGCGGCGATATCGAGCGCTACCTTGCTGCCGGCATGAATGCCTGCCTGACTAAGCCCTTCGAGGAAGCGGACCTGGTGCGGCTGATCGATACGCTGGCGGGGCCAGTGGCCCCATCGGCACTTGCCGTGTCCGTCGTTGCCGCGGACGAGTCGCCGGTTGGCATCGCGACGAAAGCGCCCGAGGGGAGCAGTGTCTATCCGGCGACGCTGCTGCGGGTTGGGCGCGGCGACCCCGCGTTTGCCCGCCGGATTATCGCCACATTTTGCGCGGGTGGCCCGGCCGCACTCCTAACCTTGCAGGAAGCCTTGCACGCCCGTAACGCCCTGGCCGCCGCGGAGGTAGCGCACCGGCTGGTGCCATCAGTGCGCCTGTTTGATGAAGCGGAGCTGGCAGATACTTTGGTCGAAATCGAGCGCTCGTCGGCGGCTGATCCAAACTGGCCCGATGCGTTGGCTTTTGCCGAGCAGGAGTTAGCGGCGCTTATCGTACGCCTCGAAAGCCTGCTGGCGGCTGACGATGTGATCTGACGACGTTTTATACCTTGAGGCTGGCCATAAAATCGGAGAGATAGGTCTTGCCGATCGGCACCGAGCGCCCTCCTACAAAATGAATTACCTTGTCTTCGACGGCTTCAATATGGTCGCGGTTGATGATGTAAGAGCGGTGCACCCGTTCAAACGTTCCGGCCGGCAGGCGGTCGGCGAGCTCCTTAAACGATTGGTTACTGACCACTTGCTGTCCCCGCGTCACCACTACTGCGTAGTTGCTGACTGCCTCGACGTAGAGAATATCGGCCAGTGGCACGCGCACGTGGCGAGTGCTCGACTTGATAAACATGGCCGCCGGTGCCGCACCCGTAGCTTCAGTGGCTGTAGTCGCGGCGGCGGCTTGCAGCAGACCGGTGACTCGATCGACCGCCTGCCGGAAACGCTCAAAATCGAACGGTTTTACCAGATAGTCGGCAACCTGCAACTCAAACGCCTCAACGGCAAAATCGGGGCGGCTGGTGATGAGCACAACCTTCGGTGGGGCGGGCAACAAGCGCAGCAACTCCAACCCGGAAAGCAGCGGCATCTGCACGTCGAGAAACAGCAAATCGGCCCGCGGCCCTGATTTGAGGAAGGCCAGTGCTTCCATCGGCCCCGGCAGCGAGGCGACTAAGTGCAAGTCTGCCGAATCCTCAATAAAGCGCTCGAGCGTAAGGCGAGCAATCTCGTCGTCGTCGATGATGGCGCAGTTCAACATACCAATCGGAACAGGGGAGAACGAAAGAAAGCGGGAAAATTACGACGGCGCGCCTCGCTTCGGGTAAAGACCAGACACGCAAGCAAAGCTACTCACCACGGAACACCGGGCGCCGTTTTTCGGCAAAGGCTCTTACGCCTTCCTGATAGTCGGCGGTAGCGCCGGCAATTTGCTGGCAATGGGCTTCGTAATCGAGCATCTCATCGAGCGTCGCCGTTTGGCTCTTATTGAGCATCCGCTTCATCAGGCCGATTGCCTTGGTCGGCGCGGCGGCGTAGCGAGCAGCAAGCGCGGCAACAGTGGCGTCAAGCTCCGCCAGGGGCACCACCTGATTGACCAAGCCCAAACGTAGCGCCTCCGGGGCCTTCACTTTCTCGGCGAGCGTAGCCAGTTCGAAGGCTTTGAGCGAGCCGACGAGGCGCGGCAGAAAGAACGAGGAGCCGGAGTCGAGCACGAGCCCGATGTTGATAAAAATCTCAACCAACGATGCCTCTTCGGCCGCCACGATCACATCGCAGGCCAGCGCCAGCGAGCAACCAGCCCCCGCGGCCACGCCGTTGAGCCGGCAAATGATGGGTTTTGGCAGCGCTCGCATAGCCCTAATGATGGGGTTGTAGCGCTTGTGGAGGGATTCTTCGAACGAGAACGCCCGCTTTTCACCGGCTGCCGCTTGGCTAAGGTCTTGCCCGGAGCAGAAGCCCCGCCCCGCGCCCGTGAGCACGACGCAGCGTACGGCCGCGTCGCGGGCCACCTGCTTGAGCGCATCCTGTAATTCGAACGACTGCGCGTCGTTGAAGGCATTAAGCTGATCCGGACGGTTGAGCGTGATCGTGGCTACGCCATCAGGGGCGACGTGGTACAGCAGGCAAGTATACTCCATAGGAAAGGCCGAAGAAAGGCACTCGGCCGACAAAGAAACGACGTTGCCCGCATAGACCCGATGGCCGCGCAATCCTGCCCGTTCGCTTAGTAGCGGTTGAACAGCCCCCCAACGACGAGCGTGGCCGATAAGCCGATGGGATTGATCGTCGGATTTCGCTCCAGCTTGGTGCTGGGGCGGAAAAGCGGCCGCTCGGTGTGCCAGCGATACGCGCGCACCGCGTAGTCATACTGAACGCGCATCCCGACTATGATCTGGCGAGCGCGACCACAAGCTTGCACGTCGTTGCGGCGTAGCCACGTGAAATGGCGCTCCAGCTGAACGCCCGCCGATACGCCAAACTGACTCTGATAGAGCTTTCGCTTGTTACCACCGGCACTTACCTGCCCGTCGAATACGCTGGGCGAGCCCTTACGTGGGTCCGCTTCTTTAAGCGTGAGGTTAAGGCGGTTATAGGTGGGGCCCGCCAGCACAGAAACCGTGTAGCGATTGCCTACCAGTACGTTATAGCGCCCCAACAGCCCGACGCTGCTCGTGAGTAAATTGGTGTAGGCCCGCGACGAATCGTAATCGTTAGCGCGGGCCAGTAACCGCAGTTCCACGGCCACCCCAAAGGAACCCGCGCCCTGTCCGTACCCGATGCCAAACAAAGCGGCGCCCGGTTTGAGCTTCGGAAACTCCGTCGCGGTGAATTGGTTGTTGAGCTTTGTGTAGTTGGGTAAAGCCGCCCCCCCGAGCAGGTACACGCGATCGTAGTGAGCGGAGTAAGCCTTACGGGCAATAGCGTCGGCGTTTTCGGACTGGGCCCAAGCCCGGGGAGTGGCGACCAACAGCGTCAGTGCAAGAAAGAACAGGAAGATTCGGGAGATGGCGTCGGCGTGCATCAGCGCAGAGTATGGTGTAATAACCTCGGCACCACGCCGACGGCGCGCTCCCTACGCAACCAACGCGGCTGGTGTTGGGTAGCACTACCCGATAGCCCCTGAGCCCGCCCGTTGCGTCATCGTAAACGCGGTAACTTGGTGCGCGTAGGTAGCGTTTTTCCGTGATTCTTCCAGGTCTGCGCCCTTACTTTCGCCTCCGATGATTGATCCTACTACTCCGCGCACCCTTGGCTCGTCCGCTCTACTAATCGCTCTGGCTGGTATGGCGGCGTATGGCCTATTCTGGTTAGTGGGCCGGCCGCTGCTCCCGGCGGCTGTTCAGGCCGACCGAACCGCCGGCCTGTTGCCCGCGGTAGTGGTGAGCATCGCGGCCGCCAACCTGCTACGCCGTCAGCCGCGAGCGCTCGCGTGGGCCTTCGGGATCACCTTGGGGGTGCTTGCCGCATTCACGGGGTTGATGCGGCTGCTTCATTGAGCAGGCTTGCTGCGTGAGGCTAGAGCCGAAACTGAACGGTGGCTTTCACCCCGAAGCTAGGCGCGCCAGGCAAATTGCGGTACGTGAGGCGATGAATCGCGTCGACCCGCAGCAGGCGAAAAATATTCTCGATGCCGTAGCTGACCTCCGCGTACGGTTGGCTGCCGAGCGAGCGGAAAGCCGGAATCGGCTCACCGCCAGAAGTAGTCGCGGGGATAAGTGCGCGGTTTTCGGCCCTCACCGAGCCCTCAAGCAGATTCACGCCGCCAACCAGGCGCCATTTGAGGTCGCGGATGCCGGGAATGCGGTTCAGCCCCAGCCCTTCGAAGTGCTGCTCGTAGGAGAGCGACGCGTAGGTGTCGGACACGAACTCAAAATTGCGCATCAGGTTGAACGATGAGCGAATGAGGAACGGCGTTTCGTTACCCAGATGGCTTTTGAGCACTGGATAAGGCACCGTGCTTGGGATGTAGCCCGCATCGAGCAGGTACGTGCCGCGGCCGAGCAAGCCCATCCCGATGGTGTGCCGCACGTTCAGATTCCACTTGTGGTACTGAAAATCGGATTTCAGGAGCCGGTCGAACCCCACCGTATAACGGAGACGCACGGTAGGCCAGCGCGAAGTATTGGCTTGGAATCGCCGGCTACCGCTCGACAGCCATTCGGCGTCCCGGGTCCAGGTAGATTCCAGGATGAGCTCTGACGACTGAAAAGTCTCAGATTGCACGGGAGCACCCGTGGGCGTGGTCTCGCCCGTCAGATACGCAAACCGGTAGAGCGGGTCGAAGCCCTGCGTACGGAAAACCACCTTCTGCGAGAAGCCGCGAAACAAGTCGCGCTGGACCCACAGCCAGTTGAGCTGGCGCATAAACGGCCGCCGTGGCGTGAGATCCCCCCAGCGGGTAGAGAGCTCGAAAAGAACGTTGTCCTCGACGTCGTTATCGACCAGCACCACCAGTTCCAGATCTTCGCGCCGCCCGACGCCGCCCACGGTCCACGTGCGCCGATCGAAGACGTGACTGATCTCGGCGTTGTATTTCAGGCGCGTGTCGCGGGTACCGTAAGCCAAATGGCCCCGCACGAGCCACGAGCGCGAGAACTCGTCGTTGGTCCGAAAGCCTACGCGCAGGCGGCTACCCTCGATGTTGTTGTTGGCGTAGAGGTAAGGCAGCGGCCCAAAGTCAATCTTGCCGATCTTCTTGTAGCCGTTGATGACCAGGTCGGCCACCTCCACGTACGTGCGCACGATGGGGAGGCGTTGCACCGAATCAATCATCACCGTCACGGCCTGCTCCTGAGGGGTGAGCGAGTCGGGACGCGCGGCCTGCCAATAGGCTTCATCGCGCCCGGCAACGGACGCGTCGGCGGCGACGTTGATGCGGCCCTGGTCGTAGAAGGGCAGCTCGCGTGGCTGGTTCACGGTCGGGTTGGAGTTCGCCACGAAGAACTTCGCCTGCATCCCGGCCAGCTTGCCGCCCGCGGGCACGAAGCGCACCAGGATGCGGGTCTTCATGGGGAGCCACGGCCCGGCGCCGCTCGCCGCGCATTCCTGCGAGAACGTCAGCTTCTCGACAAAGTTGATATCGGCTTCCTTGCCGATTTCGAGCGCCGCGCGCTTGAGCGCCGACTCCTTCTTCGTGATCCAGATCGTGCCCTTAAAGGCCGCCGATTTCTTCACCTTTGGCGTGACGATCAGCTGATAGCAGAAGTCTCCCCCGATCATCACGGAGTCGAGAAGCTCGTAGTTATAGAACAGCTTCCACCCGTCAGCCAGCGGCGAGGGGCAGTCTTTGCCGAGCGCGTTGAGGAAGTTGTCGTAAAGGTTGTACTCCTGAAACGACGACCCTACGAACTGCTGCACCACCGACCCGTCTTCGAAACCTACGCCGCTCACGCGGGTGCGCTGGATTTCCTCGCGCCGCCGCACGGGGCTGTTGCGGACGTACAGCCGGGAGGAAGTTTCGGAGAGAAAGACGGGTACCTGCGTACGGCCTTCCTCATCCTTGCCCACGCCGAGCGAGTCGGCCACTGATTGAACCGCCCGTACCAGCCGCCGCTTAGCGATCTTGGCCGACATATTCGTCAGGTCGGCTTCAATCTTCGCGTACGAATCGACCTCGTAGGCGGTCAGGGTCTGGGGGGAATTCTGGTCTTTGTGGGCGATAACCTGCCGCATAATCGCCCACGCGGGGTTTTCCCCTGGCCGGATCACGACTTCATCAAGCGCCACGCCGCCCTCGCGGAGCAGAAACGTCAGTACCCCACTGCGCGCCGCGCGTACGGGCAACGCGATGCGCCGAAAGCTCATCGCCGTCGCGACGACCGAGTCGGTACCCGCGGGTACTATCAGATGGAAGCGACCATCGACGTCGGTGGTCGTGCCCAGCTTGGAATTAGGGACGAAGACGGTCGCGAACGGCACCGGTTCCTGCGTGTCGGCTTCGAGCACGCGCCCGCTCAAGGAAATGCGCGGCGCTGGCGCCGGTTGAGCGGGTGCAACCGGGGTAGTCGGCGCCACGGGTGTCTGGCCAAAAACGCCCCCGGCCGCTGTCAGCAGCCAAAGCAAGAGCAGGCCGTACCAGCCGCCCGCGCGACGTCTAAAAAGCGAAAAAGTAGGCAAGGGGGCAGACACTAAAAACCAAGGACGTTACAGCGGACGACTCGCGCGGGTTCCGACCCGTGAAGATACGCTAGATCAAATACTCCGCCCCACTAGACTAAGGCTGCCGGGCTCAGGCGCTTCATACCCTCGTATACAACCCGCTCGGCCGGCCTCTATCGGCTTCGGCGCGTAGCTAGACGCCGGAAGCCACCGCTTATGATGCCGGTGGCTGCTGAACCGCATCATAAGTTGGTGGAGTACCGTAACTCGCGCCGCTGTAATATCTTGGCACTTCCTAACGCCACTACGCCATGTCGTCCCTGATTCGCTCCCTTACTGCTGGCTTGGCCGGGGCCCTTGCCCTCACCGCCATTCACGAAACCGTGCGGCGCCTTCGCCCCGAAGACGCCCCGCGGATGGACCTGCTCGGAATGCGGGCCTTGGCGCGCGGCTTCCGCGCGGCAGATGCTCAGGTGCCCGCCAATCCGGAGCTGCACCGCCTCACGCTCGTTGCCGATGTGGTGAGCAACGCGTTGTATTTTGCCCTGGTCGGCACGGGCAAAGCCGCCCCCCGGCGCGGCCTGCTGCTGGGGGTAGCCGCCGGCGCGGGAGGGGTGTTGCTACCCGGCCCCTTAGGGCTGGGGGAGGCTCCCAGCAACCGGACTCCCCAGACCCAGGCAATGACCGTGGCGTGGTACACCATCGGCGGGTTGGTAGCGGGCGTAGCCGGGCGACTGCTGCGCAAGCGGAAAGCGCGCCGGAAGCGCAAAGCAGTCATTACTGAAGTATCGGGCCTGGCGTCGTTCTAGAGCGGGTTCGGAGTCAGGGTACGTCCGTGCAGCGCCTGCGCAACCGCTCTAAAGATCAGCCTCTTGGTTAGAATGTCAAATGCCCCGTCGGCTCAACCGACGGGGCATTTGACGTGTATCGTGAGGCTCGGCCCGAATAGCTTACTCGCCGACGGCGGCCATCGCTTCCACGGTGCTTTCGCCGTAGCTCTCGATGGGCAGGCAGGAGCAGACGAGGTTGCGGTCGCCGTAGGCCGAGTCGATGCGGCTGACGGTGGGCCACACTTTCGCGCGGCGCACCCACTCGGCCGGATAAGCGGCCTGCTGACGTGAATAGGGCTTCGTCCACTCGTCGGCCATCACCACGTGGGCGGGGTGGGGGGCATTCTTGAGGAGGTTGTCTTTGGCGTCGGCCTTGCCTTCTTCCACGGCACGGATTTCTTCGCGGATGCGGATCATCGCATCGCAGAAGCGGTCGAGCTCTTCTTTCGGCTCGCTTTCGGTAGGCTCCACCATCAGCGTGCCGGCCACGGGGAAGCTGACGGTCGGGGCGTGGTAGCCGTAGTCCATCAGGCGCTTAGCGATGTCTTCGACTTCAATCCCGAACTTCTTGAACTCGCGGCAGTCGAGGATCATCTCGTGGGCGCAGCGGCCGTGCTTGCCCGAGTACAGTACCGGGTAGTGGCTTTCGAGCTTGGCCTTGATGTAGTTGGCGTTGAGGATGGCCATCTCCGTCGCGGCTTTCAACCCCTCGCCCCCCATCATCCGGATGTAGGCGTAGGAGATCGGCAGGATGGAAGCGGAACCCCACGGCGCGGCGCTGACGGCGCTGAACAAGCCTGCCGGGTGGCCTTCGCCCTGGCCGTTGGCCACTACGGTGTGGCCGGGCAGGTACGGGGCAAGCTCCGCCACGACACCGATCGGACCCACGCCGGGGCCACCGCCGCCGTGCGGGATGCAGAACGTTTTGTGCAGGTTGAGGTGGCAAACATCGGCCCCGATGGCGGCGGGCGAGGTGAGGCCCACCTGGGCATTCATGTTGGCCCCGTCCATGTACACCCGGCCGCCA
>JBKJUQ010000183.1:0-18118 GCA_046590685.1 Hymenobacteraceae bacterium | reverse complement strand
GGCCGCACCGGTGCGCGAGGGCGATTTTGGCCGCCACCTCAGCATCCCCAAACAGCACGCCCGGCCAGTTCATCATCTCGGCGAGGTAGCCGATGCGCGGGTCGTGAAATAGTGTCTCAATGTCCTCCACCGAAACCGTGGCGCCAGCCGTTTCAAATACCGTGGCCGGGACGCACGACGGCGCGCCGAACATGAAGGCGAAGCCCGGCACCCGCTCAGCATCGCGCAGCATAAACTGCACGCCCGCCACGCCGAGCACATTCGCGATCTCGTGCGGATCGGAGACCGTGCCGACCGTGCCGTGCGCCACCGCCAGCCGCGCGAACTCGGCCGGCGTGAGCAGCGAGCTTTCGACGTGCACGTGCGCATCGACGAAGCCGGGAATGAGGTACGGTGCGTCGGGCGGGAGCGCGCCGGGCGGCAGCTCGGTGAGGCGCGCGATGCGGCCATCGGCCACGAGCAGCTCGGCGGGGCGGAAGCAGCGAGCTTCCAGATCGGCCACGTGGCCGCGGAAAGTGACGGGGAGAGAAGGCATCGGGGCGCAAGGTAGCGGCGGCGCGGGGGCTCGGGCCAGCCCCGAGGTCGGGAAAGGGCGGCGGAGCTGCTACGGGAAGCCTTCCGGAGGTCGGGAAGGGCTTGCGGAGTAACTCTTTGACTGTCCCTTACCTGCGGAATGCTTACCGGAGTTACTGCGGAAGGCATCCCCGAGGTCGCCGAAGGCTTCCGGAGTAACTATTTGACAGAAGTGTCAGGCGCGGAAGGCCTCCGGAGTAACTATTTGACAGAAATGTCAGGCGCGGAAGGCTTCCGGAGTAACTATTTGACAAAAATGTCAGGCGCGGAAGGCTTCCGGAGTAACTCCGGGAGTCTCCGGCGACCTCTCCTAAGGCTTGCGGAGTAATCCGCGGGGCTCCGGCCCTACCTTTGGCCCCCGATGCCTTTCCGTCCTCACTTTTCCGGTCGGTTCGCGTTGGGTTGCGCGCTGTGGCTGTTGGCCGCCAGCGTGCCCACCCTGCCGGGCTGCGCGTCGGCGGGCCAAACGGCTCAGCAACGCAAAACCGAGCGCTACAAGCGCCAGCGGGCGAAGAGCCCCAAAATTCCTTGCCCTACCAAAGATTGTTGACCCCTGCCCGGCTACCCGCCGCGCGAGCTGCGCGCGCGGGTGGTGGTTATTTTCTCCTGCCTTCCCGTTAGCCATGCATAAGCTCGTAGTTGCCATCGATGGGTATTCGTCCTGCGGGAAGTCGACCACGGCCAAGCTCGTGGCCAAGGAGCTGCACTACGCCTACATCGATACCGGCGCGATGTATCGCGGGGTCACGCTCTACTGTATCGAGCAGGGCATCGACTGGAACGACGAAGCCGCCGTGCGCGCCGTGCTCCCCGACATCCACATCACGTTCAAGCGCAACGCCCGCACCCGCCGCAACGAACTGTGTCTTAATGGCGATGTGCGCGAAGATGAGATTCGCACGATGCGCGTCTCAAACGCCGTCTCCGAGGTGAGTGTTATCCCGGCGGTGCGCCACGCGATGGTGGCGCAGCAGCAGCGGATGGGCAAAAAACGCGGCGTGGTGATGGACGGCCGCGACATCGGCACCACCGTTTTCCCCGATGCCGAAGTCAAAGTCTTTATGACGGCCGACGTCCACACCCGCGCGCTGCGCCGCCAGATAGAGCTGCGCGACAAGGGGCAGGAAGTTTCGCTGGAAGAGATCGAAGCCAACCTCACCAAGCGCGACCGCATCGACTCGACCCGCGCCGAGTCGCCGCTGCGCCAGGCCGACGATGCCATCATCCTCGACACCACGCACATCACCATCGACGAGCAAGTCGACTTCGTACTCGACCAAGCCGTCAAGGTGATGGCCCACCGCGCCGCCGAGGCGATGCGGTAAGTTGGTAGTTGGTACTTGGTATTTAGTACTTGGTACTTAGTACTTGGACTACTCTTGATCTAAGTTGAGGTGGTCTAGCTGAGCGGGACACAAGTGGGACTTATCTTTCTTGTGGAATGAAAAACGAGTTACCGAGCAAGCGGCGGCGCTACGATGCCGCCTTTCGGGCCGAAGCCCTGCGCTTGGCGCAGGAAAGCCGCTCGACGCAGGCGGCGGCGTGCGCCCTACATTTGAACCCAAAGCTGCTGTATCAGTGGCAGAAAGCGGCCCGGGGTACGCCCGCAGGCCCCCTGGCCAGCACGGACGAGGCCGCCGAGCTGCGGCAGTTGCGCGCCCTGACGCGGCGACAGGCGCAGGAGCTGGAGATTTTAAAAAAAGCCATCGCCATCTTCTCGCATCCCCCCACCGCGTGAGCCGCTATCACTTCATCCAAGAGCAGGCCGTGCACTATCCGGTGCGCCTGTTGTGCCAGGCGCTGGCCGTGCCGCCAAGTCGCTACTACGCCTGGCGACAGCGGCCGTCCCCGTCCCCGGGGGCCGACACCCCCGCGTGGGAAACGGCCCTGGTCGAGACCTTTACCCAGCACCAGCGCCGCTACGGCACGCGCCGGCTGCGCGCCGACCTACAGGCCCAGGGCCATCGCGTCGGCCGCGGGCGCCTGCGCGCCGCGCTCCAACGCCTCGACCTGCGCGCGCTGCAGCCGCGCCGTTTCTCGCCCCGCACGACCGATTCCACCCACGGGCTGCGCTGCGCGCCTAACCGCCTGCTCGACCAGCCGCGCCCCACGCAGGCCAACCGGGTGTGGGTGTCGGACATTACGTATTTGCCGCTGGCGGCGGGTACGTGGGCATACCTGTGCGCCTTTCAGGAAGCCTGCACCTGTCGGGTGGTCGGCTGGCAGGTGCTCGACCAGATGCCCGAAACGCTGGTCACCACGGCCTTGCAGCGCGCGCTACAGGCCCAGCAACCGGGCGCCAATCTGGTGGTGCATTCGGATCGGGGTGGGCAATATTGCGGCCGGGCCTACCGGGCGCTGCTGGTGCGCCACCACGCGCTGCGCTCCCACAGCCGGCGTGGCGACTGCTACGACAACGCGCAGGCCGAGAGCTTGTGGAGCCGGCTCAAAACCGAAGAGCTCGACCGCCGCGCCTGGCCCGTCTTTGCCGATCTGGCCGACGCCCAGACCAGCGTGGCGACGTATTTTGACTACTACAATCACCGCCGTCGGCACTCCGCTATCGGCTATCTGACGCCACAATCCTTTCACCAACAACTGCTTACCAAAAACCCCCACTTGTGTCCCGCCTGACTAGACCACCTCATAAGTACCCAATACCACAATACCAAGTACCCAATACCCAATACCAAGTACCAAGTACTAAGTACTAAGTACCCAATACCCCCTATGACCCGTCAAGCCATTCCGCTATCTGAAACGCTGCCGGCTGACCTGCGCGCCGGCCTCGTCACGTTCCTCGTCGCCCTGCCGCTGTGCCTGGGTATCGCGCTTGCCTCGGGGGCGCCGCCGCTGGCAGGCATCATCGCCGGCGTGATCGGTGGCGTGATCGTCGGCTCATTGAGCGGCTCGGGGCTGAGCGTCAGCGGCCCGGCCGCCGGCCTGACGACTATCGTCGCGGCCGGGATTCTCAAGCTGGGCACTTATGAGGCTTTTCTGCTGGCGGTGGCGCTCGCGGGCCTGTTACAGCTTGGTTTGGGCTTCGCCCGCGCCGGCGTCATCGCCAACTATTTCCCCTCCTCAGTCATCAAGGGAATGCTGGCGGCCATCGGCCTCACCCTCATTCTCAAGCAGATCCCGCACGCCTTGGGGTGGGACCGTGACGCCGAGGGCGACTTTGAGTTTGTTCAAGCCGACGGCGCGACTACGTTTACGGAAATCGCGGCAGCTCTTGCCAACATCAAGCCCGGCGCCATCGTGCTGACGTTGGTCACCATCGGCATCCTGCTGCTTTGGCAGCGGCCGGCGTTTCAGCGCAGCCGCGTGCTCCAGAACATCCCCGGCGCGCTCGTCGCCGTGCTACTGGGCATTGGTCTGAATGAGTATTTCCAGTCGGGCGCCCCTACCCTCGCCCTGCAGGCCTCGCACCTGGTGCAGCTGCCGGTGGTCGAAGGCGTCGCGGGGTTTCGATCGCTGCTGCGATTTCCCAATTTCGCGGCCATCACCAACTTTCAGGTGCTCCTTACGGCCGCCACGATCGCCGTCGTCGCTTCGCTCGAAACGCTGCTCAACGTTGAAGCGACCGACAAGCTTGACCCCCTGCGCCGCCATACGCCGCCCAACCGCGAGCTGAAAGCCCAAGGTATCGGCAACCTGCTGAGCGGCCTGCTCGGTGGTATCCCCGTCACGAGCGTCATCGTGCGCTCTACCGTAAACCTCAACGCCGGGGCGCGCACCAAGTCGTCCGCCGTTATTCACGGCATTCTGCTCCTCGGATGCGTTATGCTGATTCCGGGCCTGCTCAACCGCATTCCGCTCGCGGCGCTGGCAGGCATTCTGCTTTTCACGGGCTACAAGCTCACTAAGCCCGCACTTTACGCCGAGCAGTGGAAGCTGGGCTTAAGCCAGTTTCTACCGTTCATTGTCACGATCGTGGCGGTGTTGCTCACCGATCTGCTCATTGGGATCGGCATCGGATTCGCCGTCGGCGTCTTCTTTATTCTGCGCGCCAACTACCAGACTTCGCTTTTCTTCCACCGCGAGCAGGAGGCGGGTATTTCTGATAAGATCCGGATTTCCCTCGCCGATCACGTTTCGTTTCTCAACAAGGCGAGCATCGTCGAGATTCTCGACCAGTTGCCGGAAGATTCCGTCGTCGAGATCGACGCGCGCGCCTCGTCCTACGTCGACCACGACGTGGTAGAAGCTATCGAGAACTTCCGCGATAGTGCCCGCCTCCGCAATATCCAACTCACTTTCTTCCCCGGCCGCGCCGGCTACGCCGCCATGCACCCCGACGAGGTGGCGGCGGGCAAAGCCATTGGCTTTGAGACGGCCTTGGACGAAGTGGCCGGGGCCGTCTTGCCCGACGGCCCCGGCTTCCCTGCCACTCTGCCGCGCCGGCCAGTGGTCCCCGCACTTTGGCCTTCGCCGGATGAGATCGGCGCTCTTGTACCCGGCCAGGCGCCGATCCGCGAGCCCGACCGCACCCGTTACAACGAGCTCTTCGCGAACAACCGCCGCTGGGTGGAGCAGAAACTCGCCCTCGCACCTACCTATTTTGAGGACTTGGCGCGCGGCCAGAAGCCCCAGTTCCTATTTATCGGCTGCGCCGACTCGCGCGTCACGATTGACACGATGACGGGGACCAACCCTGGGGAGATTTTCGTCCACCGCAACATCGCCAACCTGGTCGTCTCCACCGACCTCAACATGCTCTCGGTGCTGCAATACGCCGTTACGGTGCTCAAAGTAGAGCACGTGATCGTGCTCGGCCATTACGGCTGCGGCGGCATAAAAGCGGCCATGCAGCGCGAAGACCTGGGCCTGATCAATAAGTGGCTCGTTCCGATTCGTGACGTTATGCGCCTTCACCGCGCCGAGCTGAGTGCGCTGTCCAGCGACAACGAACGCTTTCGGCGCCTCGTCGAGCTTAGCATTCAGGAGCAGGTGTATAACCTCTGCAAAACGTCGTTTGTCCAGAATACCTGGCGCGGCCAGGAGCACCTGCACGTTCACGGCTGGGTCTACGATATCCGCGAGGGCCTCATGCGCGATCTCGAAATCGACGTTGCCGACCTGATGGCCCGCGATGAAGACCTCTACCGCCTGCACGAGCCCAGCGCCAGCGGCGGGCATTGAGCCCGGGAAAGAGCACGATTCCCCAAACGCCCGGTTGGAAGCCTATTCCAGCCGGGCGTAACGCGTTTGGCGCAAGCGAGAATGTCGCGGTACTCTGCCCGCTCAAACCCCACCCCGCTCCCTCGCGTACCCCCGCCCCAATAAACCACCCCGTTCCCTCCCCTCCCGTCACCTCTCCCTTCCGGTCCTTCTGGCAAGCGGGCTATGAGTGCGCTGACCACGTCAACAACCGCGGCTAGCGCGTCGATCTGCTTCACCTCATCGGCCACGAAGCGCGGACCGAGGCCAATTACCACCTGCTTGCCCCCACTGGATTCGTATCGTCCGCGAAGGCATCCGCTGGGCCTACGTCGCAGGGCGCCCCAATTTCTATGACTGGACCGAAGTAGGTCGCCGCCTCGCCGCCGGCCGCGCCGCCAACGTTCAGCAGCTTTGGGACATATGCCATTTCGGCTTCCCCGCCGACCTCTCGCCTTTGCATCCCCGCTTCAAGGCCCGCTTCACTGGTGTCTGTACCGCCTTTACCCGCTTCTACCGCGCCCAATCCGACGAGCCGCTGATTGTCACGCCCATCAACGACGTGAGCTTCCTCTCCTGGCTCGGCGACGACGTGGCCGATACCGTGTCGTTTGCCCGGGGAATGGGGCTTGAGGTCAAGCGCCGCCTCGCGGGCGCCTGCATCGCCGGCCTCGATGCCATTCGCTCGCTCGACCCCACGGTCCGCTTTCTGACCACCGAACCCCTGATCCACGTCGTTGGCCCCGCCGGCGGCAACCGCCGCGCCCGCCGCCATCAGCAGGCCGTGCACCGCGCCGCCGCCGCCATCACCGAGTCGCAGTTTCAGAGCCTCGACATGCCGCATGTGCCCCGAGCTGGGTGGCCACCCCGACTGCCTCGATCTGCTCAGCTTCAATTTTTACTACGACAACCAGTGGGAGCACGCCCACACCCGCCTTCGCTGGGAAGACTCTGCGCGTGCCCCCCCGCTGGGTTCCGTTGCACGCACTCCTCTACCGCGCTTGGCAGCGCTACGACCGCCCCGTGGTGCTCTCCGAGACCAGTCACCCGGGCCAGGATCGCCCCCGCTGGCTACACGATACGGCCGCCGAATGCCGCCGCGCGCTCGACCGGGGGTCCCGCTGCTGGGCGTCTGCCTTTACCCCATCCTCGACCGCCCCGGCTGGGACGACCTTACGACCCGGCACCGCGCGGACCTCTGGGATGCCGTCCTGCCTGCCGCCCCCCGGATGGGGACGCTCCTGCTATGACGCTGTACGAGGCCTAGGCCACCGCCCTGCGCGCCGCGCCGCTCGACTTGGCCCCCGCTGCTCGCGCGCACTATCCGACGGCGACTCGCAAGAAGGAGTTGTTTTTCGCTTAAACGCTGGGGCGGTATTTGCGTATGTGCGCCCAAGCCGGTTGCCTGTGAGCCAGTTGCGACTGGATTGCAATTCTAGTTGGCAGCCCCCATTTGTCTTCTGTTTCATTTTCTTCTCCCTCCTTCCTCCATGAAAGTCTCTTTCCTCCTGGGTATTCTGTTGGTTACCACAACCAGCGCCTACGCACAGCAGAGTCCGGCCCCTACGGCGGCACCCGCGCCCACCAACAATGCTACCGCCGTCCCTGCGAAGGATGAGTGGGGCACTGAAGCTGCTCCGCCAGCCACCGTGCCTACTACCGACCCCGCGGTCCCTGCTATCGGTGGTACTGATGCCACGGCAACGCCCGACCTCAACGCGCCCGCCGCAGCCCCTTCCGGGATCGACGCCGCCCTCGGTGCCAGCAAACCGAACAGTGGCAGCTCCGCCGTCAAACCGATCGTCGGGTCGCCGAAGCTCAATCCTAATAGCGCGGGCTCCTACGATAAAAACGTAGTAAAAAAGCAGAACAAGCACACCGATAAGGTTGTCGCCAAGCGCCGCCGTTCTACGGCTCGCAACGCTGACATCCGTCGGGGCAGCCAGATCCAGGGCATCCACCGGATGGAGAAAGGCAAAGTCTCGAATCGTTAGCCCGTCGGCCAACACTATCCCCGCTAGCCGCGTACCCAGCCGCGGAATCTGAGTCTAAAAGCTCAGGTTCCGCGGCTGGTTTTTATTTGTGTTGTTTTCTGCTCCCGTTTCCTGCTCCCGAATGGCTTCTGATTCCTCTCCCCGCCACACCGCCCGCTATTACTGGCCGCATCATTTCGTGCTTTTGCCGCTCGCGCTGCTGCTCACGTTTTACGCCGGCCGCCATTATGCGGCCATTGCCGGCTCCGATTCGCCACTCGCCCGGGTGTGGTTTACCCTAGCTCTGCTGGCGGTGGCGGTTTTGGGCACTCTCGTTCTGCTACGGCAGCACTATGCCCTCGGTCTGCAGGATCGCTTGATCAGGCTGGAAATCCGCCAGCGATATTTTGAGCTGACGGGCCAGTCGTTGCGCCCGTTCGAAATGCGCCTAACGATGAAACAGCTCACTGCGCTCCGTTTTGCGCCAGATGAGCATCTCCCCCGTCTGGTAGAAGCGGCGGCTAATCAGCAGCTAGCACCCAGTGCAATCATCGAGCAGATTGGCGCGGGCTACCAGCCCGATACGCTCCGGTTGTAGCGCTTTCCATATTCCGTAATCCCCGATTTTTCTCTATGCTGCTCTACAACGTCACCAGCAACGTCGACGAGGCCGTGGCTGAGGCTTGGCTGTTCTTTATGCGCTCCGTTCACGTGCCCGAGGTATTGGCCACGGGCTGCTTTGAGCGCAGCCAGATCTGTCAGTTGCTCGATGAGGAGGACAACGGTGGCCGTACGTACGCGATGCAGTACTACTGCCCCGATGCGGCGACGCTTGAGCGCTACCAGCGCGACTTCGCCCCCGCGCTACGGGCTGATCTGGAGCGGCGGTTTCCGCAGCAGTTCGTCTCGTTCCGCACGGTACTGGAAGTAATCGAGTAAGTACCAGGTATCATCGCAGCTCCAGCGTCCCGTTGAGCCACTCCGGATCGAGTTGCGCCTCTAAGCGCTTATAGAATCGAATCGCCGGCTCATTCCAATCCAGCACTTGCCACCGGAGGCGTTGTGCGCCTTGGCGTCGCGCCTCTGTCACGACGGCCTCAAACAACTGCAAGCCTACGCCGCGACCGCGCGCGGCTTCCGTCACGACCAGATCTTCGAGGTACAACATCCGCCCCTTCCAGGTGGAATAGGCGGGGAAGTACAGGGCCAACCCCAATAATTTCTCTGTCGCGAGGTCTTCAGCTACTAAAAACTCAAACACGCGATCTGCACCAAAGCCATCGCGCGTCATCGA
Organism: Hymenobacteraceae bacterium; assembly: GCA_046590685.1. Classification (GTDB taxonomy): domain Bacteria; phylum Bacteroidota; class Bacteroidia; order Cytophagales; family Hymenobacteraceae; genus JANNMJ01. The sequence continues at coordinate 9,118 of JBKJUQ010000183.1, read as the reverse complement.
CTCAATCGTGGTCACGACAGCATCCGGGGCGCGTTCGTAAATCGCCAATTCCTGAATAAGCGCCAGGGTGGCGGGCAAATCGGCGGGAGTGCCTGAGCGGATACGGACGGGGACGCTTACCATTATTAACCAGCCGTGTTACCGGGCAATGCCGAACGCGTCAGTTCGTCGTGTACAAACGTGCGAACTAACTCCTGAACCTGCGCCGTCGTCAGGCGTTTCGTGCATTCGATATTCAACTTGACCGTCAATTCTTCTACCTGATTACGCAGCTCGTCGATTTCGCGCTTGCGCTTATCCATCCGCTTATCGGTGCGCGAAGATGAGCTTGAGGGTGCATCGCTAGACCCCAACTCACTATGAGTTACGGAATCGGCGGCCGACCTAGATGGACTACGATTAAGCAAGTAAAGCAAAATCATATTCAACCCACCAAGCCCCAGAGCTACGTAAATAAGCCACTCGTGCGTGTAGCTAAAGGGCGCCGGCGCCAGCGCCAGCGCATCCGCGGGATAGTTGGCAGCGGCGGTGCTGGTGACGGGCAAACCCAGGCTCAACCCGAGGACGATCATCGAAAGCGGCCTCCAAGCCAACCGACCGGCAGCGGTCCGGAAAGCAGATAACACAGCAGGAAGAGCGGGCATAAATACAGGCGCAGAATCGAGGTAGAGATGAGGATAGCAGCAGAACGAATGGGGTGCGGCTACCGCTCGGGTTGTTGGGCCACAGCAAGGTACAACAAAACGGGGTTATCGGATTACAAACGCGCTGGGCAGCCCGACATCCTGAAAATTGATTTCCGTGTCGTCGCCGAGATTGAGGCTGTGCCCCGTACCCTGAAACGAAGCATCAGAGCCTACAATGCTTGAGTACAGCACCGCGTGCGATAACTCGCTGTAAGCGCCGATAATAGACTCGCGCAAGATGGACGCCGTAATGGTGGTATGATCGCCAATCGCCACGTTAGGGCCGATAATGGAGTGTCGAATCCGGCATCCCCGCCCGATACTAACGGGTGGAATAATGATTGAATCAGGGAATTCCGCAGCGTAATCGACGGCCGGACGGTAGCCGGGCCGGTTGAGCAACGTCGCGTTGGCTTCGAGTAGCGTTTCCTTCCGACCGCAGTCAAACCAGTGATCCACTGCTCGCACCGAAAAATGCTCTCCACTACGGATCATGCGTTCGAGGGCATCCGTCAAGTAGAATTCGTTATTGGCGGCGCGGCGATTTTCGGCAATGAGCGCGTCAAGTGCCGCAATGAGGCTGGTAGGGGAGCTGATTTTGTATACCCCGACTAACGCATAATTCGACTTCGGTATCCGGGGCTTCTCCACGGCGCGCGTCGCTCGCCCGGTGGCATCAACTTCAACGACGCCAAAATCGGCGGGAGTCTTTACGGGCTTCACCGCCAGTACCGACTCCGGAGCGCGAACAATGGCATCAAGGTCGGTATCAACGATGGAGTCGCCGAGCACGATCAGGATGCCGTCGGCAGAGTCGCGGTAGAGCTCGCGCGCTACCCACAGCGCGTGGCCGGAGCCCTCGCGCGGCTCCTGCACCACAAATTCGGCCTGAATGTCGGGGTAGCGCTCGCGCACAAACCGCTCGATCTTCTCGCCTAAGTAGCCGATTACGAAAACGAACTCCCGGATCCCCGCCGCTCGAATGCGCTCGATGATGTGCCCGAGAATGGTGTTATCGGCAACCGGCACGAGGCTTTTAGGCTGCGTGTGGGTGTGCGGACGCAGCCGCTGGCCGATACCGGCAACAGGAATGATGGCTTTCATTCAGTAGCAGAAACGCTTCAGAACACGGCTCCGGCGAGGTGCCGGGATAATGCTTCGCAAGTTACGAGCATATCTTGCGCACAACCGCCCCGCCTACCAGCCCGTAAAGCGCCGCCGAAGCGAGCCGCCCCATCAGCCGCTTCCATTTTCCTTTTCATCTCTTCCCTTGCTCCGAACCCCGATGAACCGTTTGCTTGCTTATTTTTTCGGTCTGCTCGTACTGCTGAGCCAGTCGTCGTGCGGCTACAACTCCATGGTCGAAAAAGATTCTGCCGTGGATGCCCAATGGGCGAAGGTGCAGAGTGCTTACCAGCGCCGCGCCGACCTGATTCCGAATTTGGTGAACACCGTAAAGGGAGCCGCCAATTTCGAGAAATCGACGCTTGAAGCCGTCATCAACGCCCGCGCAAAAGCCACGAGCGTACAGCTCTCGGCCGATCAGCTGACGCCTGAGAATCTCCAGAAATTCCAGGAAGCCCAGAGTCAGCTTTCGTCCGGCTTAGGCCGGTTGCTTGCCGTGGCGGAGAATTATCCGGAACTGAAAGCTAACGCTAACTTTCAAGGGCTGCAGTCGCAGATTGAAGGGACCGAAAACCGCATCAACGTCGAGCGCAACAACTTCAATGACACGGTGAAGGACTACAACGTGTACATCCGCTCATTCCCGAATAATATTTTTGCCGGGTGGTTTGGGTTTGCCAAAAAGGGCTTCTTCGCGGCCGACGCGGGTGCGCAGAATGCGCCCAAAGTGGAGTTTTAGGTAGCCAGGTGGCTGGGGGCAGATAGCGCAGGCAATCAATTGCCCCCAACCCACTACTCCCCCACCTCACCGCTATGAACCCGACTATCTCAGACGCTCAAATCGCCCGCATTGAGGAAGCCGTACGTGCCGCCGAACGGCGCACTGCGGGCGAGGTGCGGGTCCACATCGAAGAGAAGCGTCCTCCTGGTCAGGACGCGCTCACGCGGGCCGTAGAAGTATTCGAGTCGCTCGGAATGACGGCTACGGCGCAACGCAACGGCGTACTGTTCTACGTGGCGACCGAAACGCGCAACTTCGCCGTCATCGGCGATGCGGGAATCGACGCGAAAGTACCCGCCGGCTTCTGGGATGCGGTACGCGACCGGGTATTGGCTGACTTTAGCCAGGGCGCGTACGCCGATGGCCTCGTGGCCGGCTTAGCACTGGCTGGTGAACAATTGGCCGAGTATTTCCCCTTCGACGATACCACTGATCGCAACGAGCTGCCCGATACTGTTTCGCGCGGCTAACTGCTGGTGGTGCTTTCCCGATTTTCTGACGACTCCTACTCTGCCTCTGATGCTCGTGCCGCACCGCACCGCTGCTTTTCGTTTGCTGCCCATCGGTCTGCCGTGGGGGCTTGTGCTGGTGCTGTTTCTACTGGTTTCCGGCGGAGCGGGTGCGCAGGATTTGCCCGCGCGGCCGAATCCGCCCCGGTTGGTTAATGATCTGGCGGGAATGCTTTCGGCGGCGGAAGTTGCGCAGCTCGAAGCCAAGCTCGTGGCATACGACGACTCAACCTCCACGCAGATTGCGGTGGTAACCGTGCCGTCGATCGGCGACTACGAGGTGGCCGATTACGGGCAGAAGCTCGCCCAAGCGTGGGGAATCGGCCAGAAAGGCCAAAACAACGGACTACTCGTGCTGGTGGCCGCGAAAGAACGCAAGTCGCACATCGCCACCGGCTACGGTACGGAGGAGCGGGTAACTGATTTCAACGCGCGACTGGTGCTCGAAAACAAGCTCAAGCCCGCCTTTAAGGAACAACGTTATTACGACGGTCTTGACCAGACGACTACGGCCCTTATGCAACTGCTCAATGGCACCTTCCGGGCGCCGGCTGAGTACACGAACCGCCGCGCGCGCGGTGACGATGGCGGAGGGGTGCCGATTATTCTGATTATTGTCGTCGTGCTGGTGGTGCTTTGGTTGATTTCGCGGCGGGGTGGTGGTGGCGGCGGCTACCGTAGCCGCGGCACCTTTTTTCCCCCCATTATCCTCGGCGGTGGCGGCGGTGGCGGCGGTGGTTGGGGCGGAGGAGGTGGCGGCGGCGGCGGTGGATTTGGGGGCTTTGGCGGCGGCTCGTTTGGCGGCGGCGGCGCTAGCGGCGATTGGTAGACTGAATTGAGAATTGAGAATTGTGAGCTGAACAAGGCTCTCAATTCTCATCTCCTGTTTACCGTTCGGTACGCTCGTCGCGCAGCAGCGCCCGAACCCGGGCCATCTCCTGATCAGTACCCGCGCGTAAAGCTTCAACCGTAGGCTCTACCAGATCGTCGGGCTCCAGACCTTCATCGGGCTGAGCGCGTAGCGGCGAGTAAGAGATCAGGGGAACATCGACTTCTAAGCCCGTATTCGGCAGCCGGAGCATAAAAAATTGCCCGCCGGTTATGCCGCGCCGATTACCACCCGTCGGCTGGCCCACGAGCGTCGCCAGCCGCGCAACCTGGAGTTCGTGCAGCAATTGGTAAGCCGCCGACGAATTGTGCGGGCCGCAGAGCGCGTAGATGCTCTTGCCGGTGAAGGCGGTCGGGTACGGCCGCAGCGGCAACCGCTCGGTCCGGTCGGTGAGGCGTTCGTAGGCGCCGTCGCTGGTTGCTTGAAAATCGGTAGGGTTTAATTGCTTGAGCGCCGGATTCCACGTATCCAAAAACGGCAATAACCCTTCTGGAATGTGGTCTACCCGCCACAAGCGGCGCTGCGGCAGCCGCGCGAGCGTCTTGGTACTGAGATAACGCAGCAATTCAGTCACTACTTCATCATTGCCCCCTTCGCACCGACGCACGTCCAGAATCAACGCCTCAATGCGTTTGGCGCGAATCGTGGCGAACGATTCAGCTAACCACTTCTTCCACTCAAACTTGGGGTCTCGCCAGGTAACGAAATCGGGCAGTGTCAGGCGAGCCGTTCGGCTATCGGGAAATTCGAGCCGCCAGCGGGCAGCGGTCCGGTGGCGGCGCGCTAGTGCGGCCTCACGCGCCACGGCGGGCAGCGCGGCCACGGTCAGCGTGCGGGGGAGTGCCTTATCGTTGGCTTTAACGGTAAGCGAAAATGTTCGCCCAACAGGAAAGAACAGGGGATAAAGTACGTCGAACGTCTCGACAGACTCATCGCCGAGCAGCTCCAGCCGGCTCAGGCGATTAGCGTCGTTGGCGCCGTCGGCTCGTACGGCGGGCAGGAGCGAATCGAGAATCGCTTCCACTGGCCGGTCGTCGATGCGCGTGATTTCGGTACCGCGCGGAAGGGCCCCGGAATCGACGGCGGCCGTTACGATCAGCCGTTTGTTGATGAGCTGAAAATGCACCGGCAAGCACGTGGCTCGGCCAAAGAGGGCGGCGCGCACCGGTTTGCTTTGGTTGACCGGGTTGGCGTAAGTGTGCGCGTCGCGCAGGCCGGCGAGCAACACGCTCATATCGCGGTAGGCCGCCGGCAACGTCTGCACGGTACTCCACTGCTCTTCCAGCACCGTGAAGCGCCGCCGGACTTCGACCGAATCGATATGCCGGTAGAGGCCAGGATGCAATTGCTCCAGCGCCTCACGCAGCAGCCGCGCATCGGGCTGAAGCTGCGAGGGCGCGAACTTGATGGCCTGCGCGCGGCTTCCCGGAGCGGCCATCAGCAGGATGCCGCACCACACCCCCAGAAAAAGCAAACGACGGGATAAAAATTGCATTCGGAAGCGGCCAGGTCAGTTTAAGACCCGAAAAGTACAACACGGCGGGGCGGGTCTGCCCATTCGGCGTTACAGATACTGCGCAATGTTGCCGGCGCCCTGCCGGAGTACGGTAAACGCATCCTGCTGGCAATCGATCACCGTAGAGGCGATATTATGACCGTACCCACCATCGATTACCACATCGACCAGATTCTGATACTTTTCAAAAATAAGCTCCGGGTCGGTCGCGTATTCGATCACATCGTCCTCATCGCGCACCGACGTGCTCACGATCGGGTTGCCGAGACCTTTCACGAGCTCGCAGCAGATGCGGTGATCGGGTACGCGAATCCCCACCGTTTTGCGCTTAGTGCCGCCGTAGCGCGGCGCGTTGGTATTGGCCTCAAAAATAAACGTAAATGGCCCCGGCAGCGCCTTCTTGAGCACTTTATACTGCGGCGTAGTGATCTGCCGGGCGTAATCGGCGATGTGCGCCAAGTCAGCGCAGATAAAGGAGAAATTCGCCTTTTCGGGCTTGATCCCCTTCAGCTTCGCGAGCCGCTCGACCGCGCGGGCGTTGTGCACGTCGCAGCCGATGCCGTAGATAGTGTCGGTTGGATAGATCACTAAACCGCCGCTCCGTAGCACCGCCACCACTTCCTGAATGCGGGCAGTCTGCGGATTGTCAGGGTGAATCTTTAAAAATTGCGCAGTCATAGCGAATAAATAACGTGGACAAAACCTGTAACTGACGTGAGCGCATCGGGTTGCTCAACCTTTGGGGGGGCGAAACCAACCCGTTACGTACTCCGATTAAGTGTCTGAGCGCGGCGACAGTGGCTTTCTGGCGCAGCACTAGCCCGCACCAGCCGCCAAATAAACGTGCCGAAATACAAAACCCCGCCGCGACCGTAGTCGCGACGGGGTTTACATCCCGACCAGCCGGCCAATTCCAGCCGACCCGAAGGCGCGAATCAGCTTACTGTTTCACGAAGCGACGTACGCTGGTCCCGATGCGAACCGAGTACAATCCAGCCGGCAGGGCGGCGACATTCACCGTCACGGCCCCACCCGTGAGGGGGGCGGTCAGCACCGTACGACCAAGCGCGTCGAGCACCGTAGCGGCGGACACGATGGCCGGCGCCAGAATGCTCAGACGCTCCGTGGCGGGGTTTGGGTAAAGGGTGATCGCGGCGAGCGCATTCGACGCCGACACGGCCAGCACCAGTTCCAGGTCAGCCGCCGTCCGCGGAGTGATCTGGTAGCCTTCGAGGAACGGCGAGGTGGAATCGAATTGCCCACCCGTACCCGTCAAACGGAAGGGATCGGTAGGAGGTGTCGTCCCGATCAGCGCCGAACCGCGTGGGATGCGCAGCGCGTAAGTGGTCGTGCCATCCGTTGCATCCACGGTGAATCCACCGGAAGCATTGGTCCACTGGGCGGGATTCGGGATGGTCAGCGGGCCATTGATTTTCACGAGCAGCGATTCCGTCGTCTCGTCGAGCACCGTCACTACGCGCGGGATGGGCAGCAGCACGGCGGTCCGCAGCGTCCGGAAAGAGTCAGGGAGGATCTCGGCCAAGCCGCTGAACTGGGCAATAACCCCCACCACTTCGATCTCATCGCCCTGCGTGATGATCTGCGTACCGATTGCGGCCGACTTGAACACCGTAATACCGCGGTTTGAGGAATCCTGAATCGTCACGGAGTAGCCCACGGTTCGGATGTTGGGCGAAGTAACGATGCCGCGCACCCGCACGGTCTGGCCCACGAGCAGGGCAACTCCCTGCGCATCCGTAGCGACCACTTCGACGATCGGGCGCAGCGGTAAAACCGGCCCGCCGGTGGAGTCGTTGTCAACGATGGTGAGCGTGAACTCCGCCGGCGTACCAATGGTGGCACCGCCAGTTGCACCCATCAGCATCAGCACGACGGTTTCGTCACCTTCTACCAGCGCATCTTCGAGCACGGCAACCGACACGTTCTGGGTGGTAGTGCCGGGGTTAAAGGTGAGTAGCTGCGTGGCGGGAACGAACGTAAAGTCGGTGCCGGCCGTGGCCGAACCGGTCGCAGTTAGCATCACTTCTACGGTGACGGCGGTCGTGCCGGGGTTGGTGAGGGTGACGGGCACCTGCACCGTCGTGGTGCCCTCCGAGGCCGACTGGGTAGCCGCGCCGAACTGCACAGTTGAGGTCGGATTCGAAGTCGTGTCGAGCACGATGTCGGTCAGGAAGCGGGGGCTGATCTGGTAGCCCTCCAAATACGGCGAGGCGTTATCGAACTGACCGCCGATGCCCGTCAGGCTGAAGGGGGCCGTGGGCGCCGGCGTACCGTACACTTCCGTGCCGCGCAACACGCGCAGGATGTACGTGTTGGTGCCGTCGGTGACATCTACGTTGAAGCCCGAGCCGGTATTGGTCCACTGCGCGGGGTTTGGAATAGTCAGCGGACCGTCGAGGTGGACGATCTCCGACTCCGTTGACTCGTCGAGGACCGTCACGGTGCGTGGCGTGGGCAACGCTCCCCCGGAGCTACGCACGTAGATCGAATCCGGAATCAGCTCGGTGAGGCCGTTGAACTGGGCAATAACGCCGACCACTTCGACCGAATCGCCCGGCATAAGGGTGGTGATGGTCCCCACCGGCGTCGTTTTAAAGAGCGTAATGCCGCCGCTCGCGTCCTGCAAGCCGAGCGAGTAGCCCGCCGTCCGGGTGTTCGGCGACGATACGATGCCGCTGACCCGCACCGTGTCGGCGAGACGCTCGGCCACGCCGAGGGCGTCGATTGTCGTCACGGCCGCGATGGGTTCGAGCGGCGGATTTTGGGTAGGGCTATCGTTATCGACAATTGTCAGCGTCATCGCACCGGGCGAGCCGATGGTGGCGTTGGCACTCACGTTGGTCAACACGAACATAATCGTCTCCGCACCTTCCACGAGCGCGTCATCGGTGATGGCAACGTTGAACGTCCGGGCGGCGGATGAGCCCCCCGGAAACGTGAGCGTCAGCGGCGTGAAGGCATAATCGGCGCCACTCGTAGCGGTGCCAGGGCTCGCGGCCAACGCAACTCGCACGGTGGTGGCGGTAGCGGCCGGGTTGCTGATGCTTACCGATACGGGCACCGTGCCGGCTGCTTCGTCTACCGACCGCAGCGCGGTGGTGAACTGCACCGTCGGGCTGGTCGGGGTAGCTGTATCGACGCTGCCTAGCACGATCACATTATCAATCCGCCAGGTGCCACCCATTGATTCGGCGCCGTAGGCATACAGCCGAAACTCCACGGTGGTAACCGCATTGAACGCGGTGCTGAGGCCGATGGCGTGGGTACGCGTTTCGACGTCATCGGGGATGCTTTCACCGGCTAGCGCCGTCGTGAAGCCGTCGAGGGAGGAGCGCAACTGCCACGCGCCGGGTCCGGTGGCCGAACGGCGCTCAGAAAACAAGAGCGAATCGATATTGAGCCGAAATCCCGCCGCAGCAGTCACCCGGAAGGCATAGTACTGCGACGAGTCGATCGCAGTCGCCATTGTCCAGCCAGTAGAGGAAAATCGATTGGCCGAAATCGAAGCTGTCACCCCCGACCCGCGCCGCATGTCGGAGAAGGTAACGTTGGCATGCGTCGGCGTGTCGACGGGGAACGTGACCTCGGAGC
>JBKJUQ010000027.1:0-1824 GCA_046590685.1 Hymenobacteraceae bacterium | reverse complement strand
CGCCGCGACGCCCGCGGCCACCCGGCGCCTCAACCGCCGCGTCGTCCTGGTGCAGAACGGCATCCACCCCGGTGAGCCCGAAGGGATCGATGCCTCGATGATGCTCGTGCGCGACGTCGTGCAGCGCCCGGAGTCGCGCCCCCTGCTCGCCAGCCTGACCCTGGTGGTGGTACCGGTGTACAACGCCGACGGGATGCTCAACCGCGGCCCCCACAGCCGCGTCAACCAGCTCGGACCGGCCGAGTACGGCTTCCGTGGCAACGCCCGCAACCTCGACCTCAACCGCGACTACGTCAAGCAGGACTCGCGCAACGCCCGCGCGTTCGCCGAGCTGTTTCAGGCGTGGCGGCCCGACGTCTTCGTCGAAACCCACACCTCTAACGGCGCCGACTACCAGTACACGATGACGCTCATCGCCACCCAGGCCGATAAGCTCCCCCCCGCGCTGCGCGGGTACCTGACCGAGCGCCTGCTGCCGGCCCTGTACGCGGGAATGGAAAAGCGCCACTCCCCAATGGTGCCCTACGTCGACTTCGCGGGTCGCACCCCCGAATCCGGCCTTCAGGGCTTCCTCGACCTGCCGCGCTACTCCACCGGCTACGCGGCCCTGTTCAATACCCTCGGGATGATGCCCGAGACCCATATGCTCAAACCCTTCCGGGCGCGGGTTGAGTCGACGTACGCGTTCCTGGAAGAAGTGCTGAGCTTCGTGGCACGCGATGGTGCCGCCCTGGCCGCCGCCCGCGCCGAAGCCGACCGGCAGGTAGCCGCCCAGACCGAGTTTCCGCTGACCTGGACCCTGGACGAGAAGAACCCCACCGAAACCATCGCGTTTCGCGGCTACGAGGCCCGCACCACGCCGAGCGCCGTCAGCGGCCAGCCGCGCCTGTCCTACGACCGCGCCGCGCCCTTTACCCGGCCCGTGCCCTACTTCAACACCTACGCGGCCGGCCCCGCCGTCAAGCGCCCCGCGGCGTACCTGATTCCGCAGGCCTGGGCCGCGGTAGTCGAACGCCTGGTCCGCAACGGCGTGACGCTACGCCGCCTCACCCGCGACGTGACCCTGCCCGTGGAAGCCCGCTACATCGACGACTTCGCCAGCACCCCGCAGCCCTACGAGGGTCACTACCTCCACCGCGCCGTGACGCTGCGCACCGTGGCCGACCAGCCCCGCGCGTTTCAAGCCGGCGACTACGTGGCCCTCTGCGATCAGCCCGCCGTCCGCTACCTCCTCGAAACGCTGGAGCCGCAGGGGCCCGACTCGTTTTTCGCCTGGGGGTTCTTCGACAGCATCCTCCAGCCCAAAGAGCACTTCTCGGATTACGTCTTCGAGGACGTTGCCGCCGAGCTGCTCCAACGCGATCCCGCGCTCCAGCAGGCCCTGGAAGCTCAGCGCCGCGCCGACCCGGCGTTTGCCCAGGACGGCGCCGCGCAGCTCGAGTTCGTGTACCGCCGCTCGCCGTACTACGAGCCCACCCACCGGCGCTACCCCGTCGTGCGCTGGTGGGGCGGGGCGCTGCCAGTAGAGTAACGCGGGTGCGTACGGCGCCGCTACTCGCGCACCAGCCGTAGCGTGCGCGCGCCCTCGGGCAGCGCCACCCGCACGTAATAGACGCCCGGCGCCCACGCGGCCGTCGGCACAACAAGCTCGGTGTCCGGCCCGACCACCTGCGCCTGCTGCCACACCCGCCGGCCCAGGGCATCGGTCGCAGTCAGGGTCAAGGCGCCGCCTTTCGTGCCGGTCAGACGCAGGCGGGCTGCGGTAGCGGCAGGGTTAGGAAAGAGTTGCACGGCCTCAGCCGGCAGGAGCTTGGGGGTGGAAAG
>JBKJUQ010000020.1:0-2379 GCA_046590685.1 Hymenobacteraceae bacterium | reverse complement strand
GGCTGCTGGTAATTGGTTTCGTAAAACTCCTGATACCCGGCCAAATCACGTGCTTGGTAGAAGCGCGGCAGGTTTTCGAGCGAGATCACGATCAGCTGGTAGGCGCCCCCGGCGCTCGCCAGCGGGGAGGAGCGACCGCGCAGGCGCGTCTGGTACTGGATGGCCGCGCGCGCATCCTCAAAGCTTTTGACGAGCACCAGCTCCGTATCGGTCCCGAAAAGCAGGCTGGTGATGGTGAGCTTGTCGGAGGAAAAATTAGCGCGGTGGTAGTTCGACAGCTGGGGCTTGAGGTTGGCGAACTCCGGGGAGCTCTGCGGATACGCCACGATGACCGCGTGCGCGGTGGCTTTGTTGGTGGAGTACACCACCTCAACCGGCGTGGTAGGCTCGGGTACAGCAACAGAATCGGCCGAGGCCGTGGCGGTAGGAGGCGGCGCGGGCGGGGGAGGGGGCGCCAGCTGCACGTTGAGGGCCGCGAGGAGCTCGTCGGCCCGCGGCCGGAGCGGACCGGTGGGAAAATCGACCAGAAACTGTTCCAGCGCGCCCTTGTACACGAGCGGCGGGGCGGTGTAGCCCACCAACACCGCGTCGAGCAGCGCCAACTTGTCGGCAATGTCGTTCACCGGAAACTGGCGCTTTGCCGTGGTGACGACCGTGCGTGCCTTTGGGTAGAGCCCTTCGCGGTAGAGCGCAAACGCCGAATCGTAGAGGATATGCACTTTCGCGTTGAGCGCGACGGCTTTCTGCCGATAATCGGGGTCATCGACCAGCTGCGCGTATTCGGATTTGGGGTATTTGGTGCGCAGCTGGGCGGCCCACTGACGCTGCCCCTCCGCGTCTTTAGCGCGTTGCGCGAGCAGGTAAAGCGCGTAGAGTGCCTCCGGACCGTGCTCGGTCGCGGGGAATCGGTTTAGCAGCTCCTGGTAGCGCTCCACGGCGAACTCGGGCTCGCGCAGGCGCTCATCGTAGATGCGCGCAAGCTGGAACAGCGCTTCCTCGATCTGCCCATCCGATTTTTTGAAGTCTTCGGGCGTTTTCGGGAGGCCTTGCAGCAGCGTGGTCCGCATGGCGGCGAAGGAGGCCGCGCGAATCTGCGCGGGGTCCTGCGGCGCGGCGGTGGCGGCCGAGTCGCCCTTGGCGCCATCGGCGAGACCCCCGGTTTTGTCGCTGCCCCCCGCGGGGCTGCGCTGGCTCAGCGAGGCGTAGCGCCAATTATCCTGGAGAGTGCGGTTGCCCCAGCGGCGAATAAAATCGGCCCGGGCCGTGCCGAGGGCGGCCGGGTTATCGAAGTACCAGATCGCGCCGGAAGCGGCCGCGCCCACGTCGAGGCCCGTGGCGTTGGTTGCCCCAAAGGGCCCGCCACCGGTAGAGCCCGGGGGCTGACCGGTGGTGCTGAAGGCATCGGCGGCGGCATTGGTGGGGGCGGGGCCAGCGCGCTCGGCTGCTTCGGCCAAGACTGCGGCCTGCCGGGCGATGGCCTCCTGGCGGTCGAGCTCGGCGTTGATCTGCGCCGCGAGCCGGCGGCTGAGCTCGGCTGTATCGAGCCGCGCGTACTCCTGCAAGCTGTCCTGCTGCTCCACTATGTCGAGCTGCTTGGTAAAGTCGACCAGCACTTCCTTGCGGTCCAGCGCCGCGGCGTACTCCGGCGCAATGGCAGGCAGCACCTGAACGGTAGAGTCGTAGTAGCGGGCGGCGAGGCGGTAGTTGCGGAGCTTATCGTAGGCAATCTGTGCAGCGAGCAAATAGGAGTACGGCTTCTGCGTGGCTTTCTGTGCCGACGTGGCCCGTACCGACTTGCCGAGCAGCTCCATTGCTTTCTTGTAATGCTCCTGGCGGTATTCGAGCCGCGCCATCTCGTAGTAGATCTTGTCGCGGTACTCAAGATTTTTAAAGTCCTTGAGCAAGCGCGCCAAATATTTATCAATCTTGGCTTTGCCGCTCGCGTCCGAAAGCTGCGTGACCTGTGCTAGGTTGAGCTTGGTGAACAGATCGAGCTCGTAGGGCGGGTTGCGGCGCAGAATGCGGCGGTACTGGTCGTAGGCCAACTGATCCTTGCCTTGCTGCTGATAAAGCTGGCCCAGAATGAACCGCAGCCGCGATCGCTCATTTTTGGTTGCTACTTCCGGAATGGCCAAGCGCAGGTTCAGAATCGCCGTGTCGGGTTCCTGACGCACGAGGGCAAGCTGGGCGCGGGTCAGGAAGAGATCGCGGGCGTTTTCGGGCAGCCCCCGTTCTTTTTTGAGTAAATCGGAAACGGCGATGGCGTTGTCGATTTGTTTTTCCTGAATAAAGGTGCGCATCAACCACACGAGCGCCGCGTGGCGGACATTCGGCTCTTTGCCCGTGGTGTTGACAAACTTGAAGACCTTTTCGGCCTCG
>JBKJUQ010000456.1:0-2299 GCA_046590685.1 Hymenobacteraceae bacterium | reverse complement strand
GGCGCCAGCCCGACGCGTACACGGTAGTCGACGTGCGCGCCGCTTCCGAGGCCCGGCACGAGCCGCTGTTTCCCGGGGCGCTCAATATCCCGCTCCCGGAGCTGCGCGAGCGAGCCGGGGAAGTGCCGACCAGCAAACCCGTGGTGGTGCATTGTGCCGGTGGGTATCGGTCGGCCGTGGGCGCCAGCATTCTCGAATCGGCCCTGCCGGACGCGACGGTATTCGACCTGAGCGAGGCCGTCAAATCGTTCCCGCCGCGGACGGCGTAGCCCCCGCAGCGTCACCTGCCCCCGGCGCGGCAGCCTGTTTTTCTCCTTTCCCCTTACCCCCACTTGTCATGTTCAACCCGTTCAAAGCCGCTTCGCCCGGCTACCAAAATCTGACGGCCACCCAGTTCGCCCAGGGGCTGGAGCAACCCGATGTCGTCCTGCTCGATGTTCGCCGGCCCGACGAGTTTGCCCAAGGCCATCTGCCCAACGCTCTCCACGCGGACGTGAACGCGCCAGACTTCGCCCAGCGCGTAGCCGCCCTCGACCCGGCTCGCCCCACGTACCTCTACTGCCGCAGCGGAGCCCGTAGTGCCCGGGCCGCCAGCCTGCTGGCAAAGGCCGGATTCGACCAGGTGCACAACCTGCTGGGCGGCGTGCTCGACTGGCCGAATCCGTTGACGACGCGCTAATTTTCACTCACCCCCTTCAACTCCTTGTCCGATGTCCTCCGCTTTAACCCCTAAGCAGCATTGGGATGCCGTGTACGCAGCCCGGCAATCCCACGAAGTAAGCTGGTTTCAGGCCGTACCTACCACGTCGCTGACGTTCATCGACGCCTTCGCGCTGCCCCGCCACGCGCCCATCATCGACATCGGCGGCGGCGACAGCCACCTGATCGACTACCTGCTTGCCGCCGGCTACGACGACCTCACCGTGCTCGACATTTCGGGTGCGGCCCTCGCCCGGGCGCAACAGCGGCTGGGGGAGCAAGCCGAGCGGGTGCACTGGGTGGAGGCCGATATACGCTCGTTCGTGCCCACAAGGAACTATGCGCTTTGGCACGACCGGGCCGCGTTTCATTTCCTGACCACCGCCCCGGAGGTGACGCAGTACCTCCACCACGCGCGGACGGCCGTCCGGCCGGGCGGTTTCCTGACGATGGGGACCTTCTCGCCCGATGGCCCGACGCGTTGCAGCGGTCTGCCGATCCGCCAGTACAGCGAAGACGCCTTAACCAGTACCCTGGCCGACGGTTTCACGAAGCTGCGCTGCCTGACCGAAGAGCACCGCACGCCCGCCCAAACCACCCAAAACTTTCTGTTTTGCTCGTTTCAGCGGCAGGCCGCCGCCTGACACCCCTACTCCCTCCCTTCCTTCCCTCGATTCGCGTTAGGATTTTTGCGAAACCCCTGGCCTTGGTCACAATTTCGTCAGAACTCATAATCCCGACTTTCTCCAAGTGGCTGTTTTTAATCTATTTGCCCTCGCGTTGGCTACACTGTTCTGCTTGTGGACGGCCTACCAAGGGGCTATAATCCCTAAGAAGCGTCAAGACCGAATGCTATTCATTAGTGTGGGGGTAGGTTTTGCCTATGGGTTTGGCTACCAACTGTGGGCGGATAGTTACCATTATTATCGAATGGGCCAAAAAACGGCCACCGCAACGGGGAAGCTCATCGACTATTACCGGAGCGGTAAACGTGCCTACTCCGTCGCGTATCGATTTCCCGTGGCCGACACCATGTACACGGGCGATTGCAAAGATGCAGAAGGGCGCTACGACCAGTGCGCCGACACGAAAAGCTGTCTGGGCACCCAAGTGCTGGTCAGATACGCCGTAACCGACCCCTCAGAAAACGAGTTGGTCTTGCTCGATACCGAATGAGCGTTTCAGAGTCAACCCGCCGCCTGACTCATCTTCAGGACTTACGCACGGCGCGAAAACCGGCTTGGAAACGCAGTTTTGGCGGTCCCAGAGGGACTACCCATTTCGACCAGTGCGTAAGTCCTGATCTTAATCCTTCCTGTTGAACAAATGCTTGATTTTTTGCGAAACCCCTGGCCCTGGTACGTGGCCGGGCCCCTCATTGGCCTCACGGTGCCGGCTCTGCTGCTGCTCGGTAACAAAGCGCTGGGCATCAGCAGCTCGCTGCGCCATGTGTGCGCCGCCTGCCTGCCCGCCGGCATCCCGTTCCTGACCTATAACTGGCGGGCCGAAACCTGGAACCTGGTGTTCGTGCTGGGCATCGTGCTGGGCGGCTTCGTGGGCTACCGGGTGCTGGGCCACCCGGCCGCGGTGGCCATCTCGC
>JBKJUQ010000200.1:0-16360 GCA_046590685.1 Hymenobacteraceae bacterium | reverse complement strand
GGCGAGCTTCTCGGTGTAGCGCTCGTCGCGCGGCAGCCAGCGAACGGGCGTCGCGTCGCCGTGCTCCGCAATCAGGTCGAGGGCGAAGCGGGAAAGCGGCCGGAGCGGATCGTCGTTGAGCTCGGCGCCGGCCACGGCGGGCACCCACTCGTCGAGCAGGCCAATGAGCAGGCGCGCAATGCGGGTCTTGGCCTGCCCACGCAAGCCCAACAGGTTGATGTGGTGACCGGCCAGAATAGCGCGCTGCAAATCGGGGATGACGGTCTCGTCGTAGCCAAAGATGCCGGGAAAGGCGTCTTCGCCCTGTTGCAGCTTGCGAACCAGATTGGCTCGCAGCTCTTCTTTAACGGTGCGAGGATGGTAACCGGCCGCTTTGAGCTGGCCGAGCGTGGAAATTTTGGGATGGGGCATTGAGTAAAGTAACACGAACCTTAACGCCTAACCGGTGAAGGGGGGCGGGGGTTCTGACGGAGCGGTACGGAGCAGACCTTATCGTGCTCGGCCGACCCACATCGGGCGATCCAGCGCAGCCGGCCCCGCGTAGCGCCGGCGGGCAAAGCGCCTGGCCTCGGCAGTTATGCTCGCGCCTTCGTACGTTGCGGCTATCAGGGGCCCGAAGGTCATTTCTCCTCGCTTGCTCCCTTGCTTTTTCCCATGAACACTCGCCAGCTCGGCCGCTCCGGCCTCACCGTTTCCGCCCTCGGCCTCGGCTGCATGGGGATGTCCGATTTTTACGGCGAGCGCGACGATGCCGAAAGCGTCCGCACCCTGCACCGGGCCCTCGACCTCGGCATCACCTTCTTCGATACGGCCGATATGTACGGCCCCCACACCAACGAGGAGCTGTTGGGCCGCGCCTTCGCGGGGCGGCGCGACGAGGTAGTACTCGCCACCAAATTTGGCATCGTCCGCGACCTCGCCGACCCGACCAAGCGCGGCATCAGCGGCCGGCCCGAGTACGTCCGCGCTTCCTGCGAAGGCAGTCTGCGGCGCCTCGGCACCGACCATATTGACCTCTATTACCAGCACCGCGTCGACCCCGCCACGCCCATCGAAGACACCGTTGGTGAGATGAGCCGGCTGGTGGCTGAAGGCAAGGTGCGGTTCCTGGGGTTGAGCGAGGCCGCTCCCGCGACGCTGCGCCGGGCGGCGACCGTGCACCCCATCGCGGCGCTGCAAACCGAGTACAGCCTGTGGAGCCGCGACCCCGAAGACGAGCTGCTCGCCACTTGCCGCGAGCTGGGCATCGGCTTTGTGCCGTACTCGCCGCTGGGGCGCGGCTTCCTCACCGGTCAGATCCAGTCGGTCGACGACCTCGCCCCCGATGACTTTCGCCGGCAGACGCCGCGCTTCCACCGCGACAACTTCCAGCAAAACCTCGATCTAGTGGCGCGCATCCACGAGCTGGCCCGGCAGAAGGCCTGCTCGCCCAGTCAGCTCGCCCTGGCGTGGGTGCTCGCGCAGGGCGACGACATCGTGCCCATTCCCGGCACCAAGCGCGTGAAGTACCTGGAGGAAAACGCGGGCGCGCTCGCCGTCATGCTTACCCCCGATGAGCTGCGGCAGATCGACGAGATTGCCCCGAAAGGTGTGGCGGCCGGCGAGCGCTACACCCCGGCCTCAATGGCGGCCGTGAACGGGTAAAGTCAGTACGCAAGTAGTGCGGCCTTCCTCCCGTAGTTTATAGGCCGCGTGGGCCGTAAACCGCAGACAAAAGGCCGCACTACCGATTTTCTACCGTGCCTCACAGGCTCTTGCGCCGGTTCTGCTTGTAGTCTTCGAAGATCAGGTGCCCCAAGCCCTGAAGCGAGGAGTAGTACGCCTTGCCCTGGTTTACCTCGGTGAACTCCTTCACGAACTGCTTGAGGTAGGGGTCCTGAGCGATCATGAACGTCGTGATCGGTACGCGCAGGCGGCGGGCCTGGGCGGCGAGATTGAGCGTCTTGTTAATGACCTTGCGGTCGAGGCCGAACGAGTTTTTGTAGTATTTCAAACCCTCCTTCAGGCACGTCGGCTTGCCGTCGGTGATCATGAAGATCTGCTTGTTGGCCACCTTGCGCTTGCGGAGCATATCCAGCGCCAGCTCCAGCCCCGCGACAGTGTTGGTGTGGTACGGCCCCACCTGGAGGTAGGGCAGGTCCTTCACCTCAATCGGCCACGCGTCGTTGCCGAACACGCACACGTCGAGGAAGTCGCGCGGGTATTTCTGCTTGATGAGTTCGGCGAGCGCCATCGCCACCTTCTTGGCGGGCGTGATGCGATCCTCGCCGTAGAGAATCATCGAGTGGCTGATGTCGATCATCAGCACGGTGGCGGTCTGGGTACGGTGCTCGGTATCGCGCACCTCCAGGTCGCCTTCGGTGAGCATAAACTGGTCGCCGTCGGCGCCGAGGCCGTGGTTGAGCTGGGCGTTGCGCAGCGACTCGGTCATCGCGATCTGGTCGATGGAGTCGCCGAACTGAAACTCGCGCTGGTCGGTCGAGTTTTCCTCCCCCTGGCCGGGGTGCGGCGTGGCGTGGTTGCCGCGGCCCGATTTCTTGAGCTGGCCGAAGATCTCTTCGAGGGCCGAGCGCCGAATCTCGCCCTCGCTCTTGCCCGTCACTTTCATCGAGCCGTCCTGGGCGTTTTCTTCCAGGTAGCCGCGCTTCTTGAGGTCATCAATAAAGTCGCCCATCCCGTATTGGTCGTCGGTGAGGCCGTACTGGCGGTCTACTTCGTTGAGCCACGAGAGCGCCTCCGACACGTCGCCGGAGGTGATGGTGATGAGCTGGAGAAAGACTTTCAGCAGCTGGTCAAAGCCTTTGTCGGGGCCGGCGGGCGGCGGGGTAAACTGAGAGAAGCGGAAGCCGAGCATAGTCTGAATTGTGAATTGTGAGGTGTGAATTGTGAAGTACGACTGGCTACTCGCCTTTGTACCGCATCAGTGCGCCAACCACGGTGCGCTAACCCATCCATCAAGGGTCTTGTTCGGCGCCCTTGTTCGTTACCTGCTGCCCCAACCCTCTCCAATACCGTTCATCACAGCTCACATCTCACCCCTCACCCCGCGCCTTCCAGCCACCCGCGAAAGCTGGCGGCCTTCTCGCGCGAGACGAGTACTTCGTCGGTCGCGGCGGGGGCGAGCTCCAGCTTGAGCTTGCCGTTGAAGTGCAGATCGATACGGCGGATGGCGGCGGCGGCGGCGATCGTTTGGCGGTTGACGCGGAAGAAGATGGCGGGGTCGAGCAGCTCCTGCACCTGCTCCAGCGTGTAGTCGACGAGGTAGCGGGCGCCGGCGTGGGTCACGAGCGTGGTGGTTTCGTGGCGGGAGACGAAGTAGGCCACGTCGGGCGTGGGTACGGGCACCAGCTGCTCGCGGTGGCGCACCAGAAAGCGGGTTTTGTACGAGCGGAGCACGCCCGCGCGCGGCTCCCCCGCCCCGGCGCGCGGCAACGCGTCGAGCAGGGCTTCGAGTCGACCGAGCTGCTGCTCCACCGCCGCCGGCTGCCGCTCGCGGAAGCGCCCGAGGGCGGCGCGCAGCTCGTCTTCCTTGATGGGCTTGAGCAGGTAGTCGAGCGAGTGGACGCGGAAGGCGCGCAGCGCGTATTCGTCGTAGGAGGTGGTGAAGATGATGGGCGCACGCACCACGGCGCGCTCGAAAATCTCGAAGCTCAGGCCGTCGGCGAGGTGAATGTCGCTCAGGATAAGGTCGGGGGCGGGGTTATCGGCCAGCCACTGCATCGCCTGCGCCACGCTCTCCACCACGGCCAGCACGCGCGCCGCCGGCTCCACGCGCTGCACCAGGCGGGTGAGACGCTCGGCGGCGGGGTACTCGTCTTCGATGAGAAGTAAATTCATAGTAGCGAGTAGCGAGTAGCGAGGCGGAAAGTGGTAACGCGTAGTCTGACTCGTCACTCGCCACTCGCTACTCGTCACTCATCCCTATTTCTAAAGCAGCGGCAGGCTGACGCGGAACTCGCCCTCGTCGGTGCTGACGTGGATGGGCGCGGGCGTGAGCAGCGCGTAGCGGCTGATGAGGTTGCGCAGCCCCACGCGGGTACCGGGCACGAGCAGCGCGCGCGGCCGCACCACGTTGGCGACCCGAATCGCGTCGGGGCCGGCAGCTTCGAGGCGCAGCGCCAGCGGGTGCTCACGCGAGACGACGTTGTGCTTGAGGGCGTTCTCGACGAGCGTCTGTACGCTCAGCGGGGCGACGCGGCGCTGGTGGCTCGCGACCGGAATGGTGTTCTCAACGAGCAGGTTCTCGCGGAAGCGCACCTTATTGAGCGCCACGTAGGCATCCACGAACGCGAGCTCCTCGTGGAGTGGCACGGTATCGCGGTCTTTGGCGAGCAGCACGTAGCGGTACACGTCGGCGAGCTGGCTCAGGTACTGCTGGGCAGCGGCGGGGTCGGCCTCGTCTATAAGGGCGGCGAGGGTATTGAGCGAGTTGAACAGGAAGTGCGGGTCGAGCTGCTGGCGCAGCGCTTCGAGCTCGCGCTGGCCGGCGGCGCGGGCCAGCGCCTCCACGCGCATCAGGTTGTCTTTCCACTGCTGGAAAAAGTACACCGTCTCGTAGACCAGCACCACCAGCGCGGTCGGGATCAGGTTCATCAGAAACGAGTGCGCCAGGGTCGGCATATTGCACACCACCGCGGGGATGATGCGCGCTAGCCCGAGCTTGATGAGCGACCCCGACACCAGCGTGTAGAGGACGTGGGCCGGAATCTGCGCCAGAAAGCGCCGGCCGGTTTGGTCGGGGCGCGGAAAGCGGTGGCGCGCCACCCGCAGAATCACCACATTACCCTCCCAGAGAACGGTAGTAAACAGGAGCGCGATTGCGATCCCGGGCCAGAAGTGCAGGGTGCCGCCATCGTAGAAAAATTGCATCCCCACCGCGACGAGCGGAATCGCGAGGCGCTCACGCCAGTGAATCGCAGCCATGGTCAAAAGCAGAGTTTAAGGATAGAAGCGCATCAGGTCCGGCCGTACTTAACCCAAAAATACGGCTCGCCCGGCCAGCGCGCGCGTCAGCAGCAGCCCCGTCAGCAGCAGCCAGCCGAGCGCGGCAGCCAGGGTCAGCAGCACCGGCGCGGGCACGGCCCAGCGCGTGAGCAGCCAACCCACCAGCGGCAGGGCTTGCAGCGCGTGCATCCCCAGGAAGTGGGCCGCGCGCAGATCGCCGGCGCGGGTGCTCCAGTTGAGCAGCGGCAAGCCAGGCCCGCCGTCGGGCGCCCCCACCGTGTGCGCGCCCTGCCGGATCATCAGTCCGCCGAGCGCCGCCCCGCCGATGAACAGCAGCAACCCGAGCCGCGCGCCCCAGGCCACGGCCGGCGCCACGGTTAGCGGCCGCGTCCAGAGCAGCGCCAGCGCGCCCACGTTGAGCAGGGTGTTCAGCCCGATCATCAGCCCCATCAGGCCAAACAAGGCGCCGTTGAAGGCCGACGAGGTGTTGTAGTGCGAGGTGGTGCCGCGCGCGGCTTGCAGGAAAACGCAGCCGATCTCGACGATCATCGTCAGGGCGATGCCCGCGCTGAGTCCCTTCACCGGGCCGGCCACCGGGGCGGGCAGCCAGCTCAGCAGCAGCCCCATCGTCCAGACGTACACCGCGACCGAGACGCAGAACTTGATCGGTTTGATCCACGGATTGAGGCCCATCACCAGGCGCGCATCAAACCGCAGGGCCACCAGCGCCACCACCAGCAGCCCCACATGCAGCCAGCCGGTAAAACTCAGGATCGGGTTGCGCTGCTGGAGGTCGAGAAAGAACGGCATGATGAAGGCAGGGACAGGACGACGAGTTACGGTCGCTCGGCAATCAGCCGGCGTGGACGGCCAGCAGGGCGCAGCCCCCGGCGATGGCCAGGCACAGGGGCGAATAGTAGCGGGTATCGTTGCGGGCGAAGCGCGTATCGCGGAGCCGCTTGCTGAACCCGACGTAGCGGAAGTCGCCGAGGGCGCGCAGCCCGAAGAGCCCCGCCAGCGCCCACGTGCCGGGCGTCACCCAAGCGGCCGGCAGCAGCGCCAGCCGGTAGCCGCCCGCCGCCAGCACCACCAGCGCGGCGGCCCCCAGCCCCAGCGCCACGACCACGGTAGCGCCCGCAGACGGCTGAAAAATGGGTTGGCCCGCGGCTTCGGGCACCGCGACCACACTGCCCACACGACCACCCGCCGCCCAGTAAACGTGCAGCCCGGCGAGCGCGAGGAAGATGCCGGCCAGGCAAAGCGTGAGCAGTAGCAGCAGCATGGTCTTAAGAGGTGAGGGAGTTGCCGGCCGCCAGCGCCCGCCGCAGCCCCAGCCACGTGAGCAAACCCACCGGCCCAAACAGGAACGTGAGCAGCAGCGCGGGCACCCGCGCCCAGCGGCGCCAGCCGAAGTCGAGCCCGCGCGCCTCGGCATCGTTGACGATCCAGACGCCCACCGCCAGATCAAAGCACAGGTAGTGTACCCACCCCGTGACGAGGCCCCAGTCGGACCGGAACAACGCCCGCACCCCGCCCAGCGAGTTGAAGGAGGCATCGGCGGGCCAGTCGTTCAGGCCGTAGACCAGCAGGCCGAGGTACAGCGCCGCGAGTCCCCCGCTCCAGGCGTACGACCGCACCAGCCGCCGCGTGGGGCCGCCGTGGGGCCAGAGCAGCAGCAGCGCCCACGCGGGCAGCACGGCGGTGTTGGCGAATTGAAAAAGGGCGGCGGGCGTCATAGGGGCGGGGGGCAGCGGCACGCATCAGCGGCACGCAACGGTCCGACAAAGGTGCGCGCGCCGGCCGGCCCTCCCCAACCCCAATCCCGGTGAAGCGGCGCGCCCGGCGGGTGAAGCGCCTAAAGCAAGCCGCCGGGCGCGCGGGCAGACCAGCCGCCCGTAGCGGGCGCCGGGTTCGGCGGAAGCGTCACCCGCTGCCCCGCCGCCGCGGCCGCTTCCGACAAGCGCGGTTGCGGGGTCAACGTACGCCGGCTCACGTAGGACGAAGCTCCTGCTTCGCCCATTGACGCCCGGCCCCGGAGAAACACCAGCCGCAGCCATCGAATTGGAACGCCCCCCCCCGCTTCGGGACGGGTCCGGGTGAGTTATTCTACGACCAGGCGGCCCACCCGGCTCCCGGCGCGCACCACGTAGAGGCCGGGCGCCAGCGCGCCGGGGCGCAGGGTGGCCGCGCCGGTGGCATCGGTTGGCAGGGTGGCGAGGCGCCGGCCCGTGACGTCGAGCACGGTCAGGGGCTGGTAGGCGCCGCCGCCCGTCAGGTGCACCGGGGCGCCGGCGGACGCGGGGTTGGGGTACGCGCCCAGCGCGGCAAATCTGGCGGCGGACGCCGGGACGGTCGAGAGCGGCGGCCCCGTGCCGCCGTTGAGCCGGACGCTCACCGAACTGCTGTTAGTGTTAGCCGTGAGGAAGTCTAAGTCGCCGTCACCATCCACATCGCCTACCGCCAAACTCCACGAGCCATAACCCACGCGGACGTCGGTGGTGCCGCTGAAAGCACCCACCCCGTCGTTGAGCCGAATGCTCACCGAGCTAGCGCTGTAGTTGACTGTGAGGAAGTCGAGGTCGCCGTCGCCGTCCACATCGCCCACCGCCACGCTTTGCGGGCCAGAGCCCACGCCGACGTCAGTGGTGCCGCTGAAGGTGCCCGCCCCGTCATTGAGTCGGACACTCACCGGGTTGGCGTTGATGCTGACCGCAAGGAAGTCGAGGTCGCTGTCGCCGTCCACATCGGCCACCGCCACGCTCCCTGCGCCAATGCCCACGCCGACGTCAGTGGTGCCGCTGAAGGCGCCCGCCCCATCGTTGAGCCGGACGCTCACCGAGCGGCTATCATAGTTGGCCGTGAGGAAGTCAAGGTCGCCGTCGCCGTCCACATCCCCCACTGCCACACTCCGCGGGTAATAGCCCACGCTGACGGCGGTGATGCCGCTGAAGGCGCCCGCCCCGTCGTTGAGCCGGACGCTCACCGAGCGGCTATCATAGTTGGCCGTCAGGAAATCAAGGTCGCCATCGCCATCTATATCCCCCACCGCCACACTCCGCGGGTTATTATTATCGCCCACGCTGATGTCGGTGGTACCGCTGAAGGCACCCGCCCCGTTGTTGAGCCGGACGCTCACCGTGTGGCCGTCGTAGTTGGCTGTAAGCAAGTCGAGGTCGCCGTCGCCGTCCACGTCCCCCACCGCCACACTCCGCGGGTAGCTGCCCACGCTGACAGCAGTGGTGCCGCTGAAGATGCCCGCCCCATTGTTGAGGCGGATACTCACGGTGTTGCTGTAATTGTCGGCCGAGAGGAAGTCGAGGTCGCCATCGCCGTCCACGTCCCCCAAGGCCACACTCTCCGGGTTATTGCCCACGTTGACTTCGGGGTTAGTGACCGGCGCCACGAACGCGCCCGTTCCGCCCACCGCCGCCGCCGTGAACTGCTGCACGTGGCCGCGCGCCAGCGGGGCGCCGTTGGTGGCCGTGGCCGCCGAGGTGGTCGTGACGAAGACCGTTTCGCCGGGCTTGAAATCCTTCGTCGGGTCGAAGGTGACGGTGTTGCCGCTCACCGTGGCCGTGCCGCCCTGAGTGCCGAACATCAGCCCGCCGCGCTGCTGGCTGAAGACGCGCACGGCCTGTTGCGTGGCGGCGGTGTTCTGCAAGGACTGCGAGCACGTCACGGCCACGTTGGCCTCGCGCGGGGCGTTGGGCTGGTTGCGCCCCGGCGAGAGGTCCACGATGATCGGGGCCTGGGCGGTCGCGACGAGCGCGGTGCCGCTGAGCAGCAGCCCTACGAGGGACGAGGAGAGCGGGTGCATAGAGGTTCTAAGAGGGTCACCGGCCGGCGATGAGGTGCGTGAGCGGGCACGCCGCTGCTCCTGAAGGCGGCAGCAGCAGGCCCCGCCCCGCCCGACACCCCCGCAAAGCTACTTCGTGCCGCCCCGGGCGGTCAGGCCGCTGACCCTCAACCGTCCACCGTACGCAAAGCACCTTCCCGGCCCCGCCGACGCCCGCCCGCTAACCGCCTGGCCTCGCCCCGGCAGACGGGTGAAATTTTTTGCTCTGAAATAATTTTATTTATTTCACACCGTTTTCTTACACCCCCATTTCCCCGTCAGTGGCTGCTCCCGCCGATTCCCCCATTCTGTTGCAAGCCATCCGCGCCCGCTACGGGGTTCGGTTTGGACCACTGGCCGCGCTGCTGGGCGTATCGGCCTCGCTGCTCGGGCAGGCGGCCACCAACCGGCGCGAGCTGCCCACCGACGCGCTGCTGCGCCTGGTGCCCCTCGCCCAAGCCTTGCCGCCGCCGTGGTCGGATGGGGTGCCCGACCCGCCGCCCGCGCCCGAGCCGGTGCCGGCGCTCGCCCCGCCCCTGCCCGACTTGCCCGACCCGACCGCCCTCCAGCGGCGCCTGCTCGACTGCGAGCACCTGTTGCGGCGGCTGGACCGCGAGATCGCGCCTTTGCTCCGCCGCCAGACCCAGGCCCGCCACCTGCTGGCGGTGCTCCCCGCTTTCGCCGCCGCCCTGCCGCCCACCGATGCGCGCGCGGCCCGCTGGCTGCCGCTCGTGGAGGCCGAGGCCCGCGCCCAGCTCAACCCCGGGGCCAGCGCGGCCCTCGCCCTGCGGCGGGCCCGCCAGCTCGCCCTGCGCACCGAGGCGGCCCAGCTCGCCGCGTGGATGACGGGAGGGTGAGAGGGTAGGAAGGTGGGAGGGTGAGAAGGTGAGAAGGTGGGAGGGTGAGAAGGTGGGAGGGTGAAAAGGTGGGAGGGTGAGAAGGTGGGAGGGTGAACGCGGGGTAGCCGCCGCGCTAAAAAAAAGTTTGCCGACCACGTACGATGGCGAGCCATTCCTGCGTTATGAGTAAACGCCGCACCTATCGTCGGCGCTTTGTCACTTTTTTTCCCTTCTTTCCAATGCCCTACGATTTGAGTGCATTGACTGCGAAAGCGATGGTCGACCGGGCCACCGCCCTGGCCCGCGCCGAGGAATCGGAGCTGACCTTCGACCTCTCCCTATTGGTGCGCCAAGGCACCAGGGTGACGGTCGGGGCCATCAACACGGACGCCTACCTCGACGCCATCACGGCGGAGGTGGCGGCCGTAACCACGACCGTGGCCGGGCTGGCCGCCGGCGATGTGCGCACCAAGTACGAGCGCCGGCTGCGGCGCCTGACTGAGCGCAAATCGCAGCTCACCGACCGCCTCACCGACTTCGACGGGGTGGTGCAGGTCGACAACGAGTTCGACCGCCGCCGCCTGAGCGCCGCGCTGGCCGAGACGACCATCTACCTCGCCGAGCTGGCGGCCCACCGGGCTACGCTGCCTAACTGACGCCGCGGGAGGCCGCGATCGGCCGGAAACTACTCAACGCAAGAACGCCGGGGGCATTGCCTCCGGCGTTCTTGCGTTTTAGCGGCGCGCAGTCGCGCGGGCTGCTCCATCAACTGGCTAATCCGCGTTTGTTGATCCCCCGGTCAGCAGATCACACCGGTGCCCTGGCTGCCCATCGCCGCGCTACGGCAGCAGGACACGGTGGCGGCCTGGCGGAAGGCTACCCCGCGACGGCCCGGGTGAATCGCATCGCGGCGCGGCGCTCGCGGGGCTGATCCTGCGTCGGCCAGTGGCCGAAGTAGCCGTAGTAGCGCCAGCTGAAGAGCGTGACCGACGCGAAGCTCGCGGCGCGCGCCACCTCGGCCAGCGAGGCCCCGGCGCGCAGCGCGGCCTGAGCGGTCCGCAGGGAGGCAGTGGCGGCAACGGGAGTTGGCGGTTCGGTTTTCGCGGCGGCAGCAGAGAGAAGCAACGGGAGCATTTCAGGACGGATTAACGGACGGAGCGAGCGACGAATCCAGCGGCCAGCCGGCGCCAGCCGATTACTTAATGCAAAGATTCCAACCGCGCGCTGTCCGCGCTATCCCCTCATGATGTGATTGCTGCTCCTCTCACCCCGGGGCCGCCTCTTACGCGCCTTGGCGGCGCCTGACCGGCAGCCCCAAGCACCCGAGTAGACTTACGCCCGAATGACGGACTGCCCGCCCCGTTATTTCTCGGCACCTCCCCGCCGCAGCTCACCCCGCGCGAGCGCCAGATCGTCGACTGCCTGATCGAAGCAATGAGCTCCAAGCTCACCGCCGATCACCTCGACCTCCCGATCGACACCGTCCGGTTTCACTTCCGCAACATCTACAAGAAGCACCCCATCAACTCGCAGACCGAGCTGATGGCGAAGGTGCTGCGCGCGGAGGGGTGAGGGTTCGGCCCGCTAGCCTAATACCACTTACGGCAATTTCGTAGTCGGCGCCCGTGGCAGAGGTAGAGACGCCATATTTTGCGTCTCTAGGGCTTATTCCACCACCAGCCGCTGAGAGCCGGCGGCCCGCTCAGTTTCGCGACACCAGACAAGCGACCTGGTGACACCAGACAAGCGCCCCCCTGGCGGTGGCGAAGCTCAGTCTGACCGACGCGACCAGTCACCTGAGCGTGCGAGGGTGGTGGAAGGAGGCGACCTCCTCTACTCCACCACCAGCCGCCGGGTCTGCGCGCCGCACCGCACGGTGTAGATGCCCGGTGGCAGGCCCGTCAGCGACACGACCGCCGTGCCAGTCGCCGGCAATATGTCGGACCGCAGCCGGCGCCCGAGTGCATCGAACACCTCAATGGTGGGCGCGGGCCTGCCCGCGGGCCAGTTGAGCAACCGCACCATGATGCCTTCGTGGGCGGGATTGGGATTGACTATCAGCGCGAGGGATGCTGGTTCAGGCTCCAGACCCGCCGGGTTCGCCGGGTGGTAGATGCCGAAATGGTTAGTTGGCTTCGAGCCGTCGCCGACGGCGGTGAACTGGCCGCCCGCGTACACGTCCGCCCCCACCATCGTCAGCACGCTGACCGGCCCGTTGAGGCCGGTGCCCAAGGGGTTCCACGCCGTCCCGTCCCACCGGGCAATGTGGTTGGCAGTAAGGGTGCCGACCGTTGTAAAGAAGCCGGCCGCATACACGTCGGTGCCGGATACGCCCAAGGCAGCAACCGCCTCGCTGGCCCCACCACCTAACTCGCTCCACGCCGTGCCATCCCATTTGGCTACCTTGCTGACCGGCTGCCCGCCCGCCGTCGTGAAGGAACCGCCCGCGTAGACGTCCGTCCCTGAGACGGCTAATGCGTACACGGAATTACCCAACCCGGGGCCTAAGGCGCTCCACATGGTCCCATCCCACCGGGTAATGCCACTGGCCGCCCCGCCGCCCACCGGCAGGAAATTCCCCCCCACGTAAAGATCCGGCCCGGCCACCGCCAGCGCGAAGACGTTGCCGTTAACCCCAGTGCCTAAAGCGCTCCACGCCGTGCCATCCCACCGGGCAATGTGGTTGGTGGCGGCCACGCCGCCCACCATTGAGAAGTAGCCACCTACGTAGAGGGCTGAGTCCGAGACGGCCAGCGCCGTGACAATTCGATTACCGACGGCGGCGCTCCCCCCCGCCCCTGAGCCCAGCGGGCTCCACGTGGCGCCGTCCCAGCGGGCAATCTGGTTAACCGGCACCCCGCCGGCCACCGTAAACCAACCGCCCGCGTACAGGTCGGCGCCCATAACGGCCAGCGCCCGAACCTCAGCGTCCAGCCCCGTGCCCAGCGGACTCCACGCGGCGCCGTCCCACTTCGCGATGCGGTTGGCGCTCACGCCGCCCACCGTCGTAAAGCTGCCCGCGACGTACACATCCGTGCCGGACACGGCAATTGCCCGAACATCGCTGTTGCAGCCCAGCGCCCCGAACCGGTCATCCCAGCGCTGATCGCCGGGGCCGGCGGGGCGAAACACGGGCTGGCCAGTTGCCCAATCCGCCCGAACCTGATAGCCGGCCGGGGCGAACGAGCCAGTGGCGCCGGGGCGCAGGGTGCCGTCGGGGTTGAGGGCTTCGCGCACTGGGCGGGCTACTCCGGGGGGCGGCACCTGACCCCACGCCGCGCCCACCCGCAGGCTCAACATCACCAGCAACAAGCCGCGTAGCCGTGGCGGGAGCATATTCATCATTGGCGCGCGCCGGGGGGAAGCAACCCGGTGAGGTAAATGTATCGCCGAAACTGGCCCGGCTGGTTGCTGATGTCCCCAAAACGCCCCCGCCAGACTGGTCCGGCGGGGGCGTTGATTTAGCGGGGGGGCGGCCTTCGGTCGGCCCTACCCCCCTAAAACGTCAGCCGGTAGAGCGGGATCGGGAACAGGCCAAGCTGGTACTCGGTGGCGTACTTGCGGGTGTAGACGTTGTAGCGCTCCGAGAACACGTTCTGGCGGTTGGTGACGTTCTGCACGTCGAGGGCGATCTCGTGGGTGAGGCGGGCGCGGTTGAGCTTGTAGGCGATGCGCACGTCGGCGCGGTAGTAGGCGGGCACCTGACGAGTGAAGGCCTGGTCGTCCTGATACTTTTCGCTGCCGGCGGCGTCCGACGCGGCCACGTCGATGGGCGTGGTGTAGCGGCCGCCGGAGCCCGTGAGCTTCAGGCCGAAGCTGAGCACGTTGCGGCCGTTGGGGCCCAGCTTCCACTCCTTGCCCGCCAGGGCGTTGGCGACGTAGCGGCCGTTGAAGGCCGTGTTGCGCTCGACGCCGTCGGAGCCCTTATACTTTGAGTCGAACACCGAGCCGGTGAGCAGGAAGTAGTAGCCGTCGGTGAAGGTGCGCTCGACGGTGAGCTCGACGCCCACGTTGCGGCCGGTGCCGCGGTTGACGAGCGAATCGGTGTCGGGCAAGCTGAAATCGGCGCCCGCATTGAGCAGCGAGAACGACGAGCGGCGCAGCTCGACCGGCGCCTTCCGCAGCTCCTGGTAGTAGGCTTCGGCCTTGACGCGCAGGTTGGCCGTCAGGGCGCGCTCGTAGCCCAGGGCGTAGTGGGTCGATTTGGTGAGGCCGAGGTCGCGGTTGGTTTCCACCACGCGGCCATCGGCGAGCCGCGTCTGCACGGTGTAGATCTGCCAGCTCTGAATCTGCGAGTGCAGCCCGACGCCCGCGCTCAGGCTCGACGCCTCGTCGAGCTGCCATTTCAGGCCCGCGCGCGGCTCGACCGATACCGCGTCGTTGCCGCCGCTCAGCGTCAGAGCCGTCACGCCGGCCGTGGCGCTCAGGCGCTCGGTGAAGCGGTGCTGCCACTGGGCGTACACCTGCCCGAGGGTGCGGGTGCCAGTGGTGTTGAGGGTGCCGAAGCCGTTGGCGGCGCCCGGCAGCAGGCGCGCCCGCTCCAGATCGACGGTGTAGACGTCGGCGATCACGCCGGCCACCGCGTTGTCCTTCGCCGAAAACTTGTGGCTCACCAGCGCGTGGACGCCCTGGCGGTTGACCTGAAACGTGAGCCGGCCCTGCGGCACCGGCTGGCGGTTCTCGCGCGAGAGCGAATCCTGCGTGAAGTGTTGGTAGCTCTGGCTGGCCGTGAGCGAGACGCGGGCAAACGAGTTCTCGCCCAGGTAGTGCGTGTAGGAGGCGCCCCCGACGCCCATCCGGAAGCGCGAGCGGGTGTCGGTGTTGGCGTCGCCGTAGAGGTCGGCCTCGGTCGTGTCGGTATCGGAGCCGAGCAGGTTGATGCGGCTGCTGCCGCCCATTCCCCACACGGTCCAGCGGCCGTTTTTGCGCGGCGCGTCGAACTTGAAGCTCAGATCCTGGTACTCGGGCACGGCCGAGCCGGTGCCGAAGTTCAGCCCCACGGCCTTGAACGCGCCCAGGGTCGAGTAGCGGTAGTTGACGAGGTAGCTCGACTTGCCGTGGCCCAGGGGAGTTTCGAGTTTCGAGTTTCGAGTTTTGGGTTGAGCCGGCGACGTTCTGAGAACAGAATCCAAACTCGAAACTCGAAACTCCTCACTCGGAACTTGCCGCACCGGCCCTTCAGCGCCCAGCTCGAAGCCGTTGATGCCAACCTGCGCCAGGTACTCGCGCTTGTCGTTGTTGCCGGGGCGAAGCTGTAGGTCGAACACCCCGGAAAGGGCGTTGCCGTAGGTCGCGGGGAAGGCGGCGGTGAGGAAGTCGCTCTTGTCGAGCATATTGTTGTTGAGGATGCTCACCGGTCCGCCCGAGGCGCCCAGGCCGCCGTAGTGGTTCGGGTTCGGGATCGCGACGCCCTCCAGGCGCCACAGCAGCCCGGCGGGCGAGTTGCCGCGCACGACGATGTCGTTGCGCGAGTCGTTGGAGCCGCCCACGCCGGCGAAGTTCTGCGCCATCCGCGCCGGGTCGTTGCGCGCCCCGGCGAAGCGGTTAGTGGTTTCCACGTCGAAGGTGCGCGCCGAAATCAGGGCCATCTCGTTGTTGGGCTTCTGCTTGTCGCCGGTGCGCTTACCGACCACTTCGGCGGCGTCGAGCTGAGTCAGGCTTTCCTGGAGCTGGAGCGTCAGGATCGATTCTTTGCCGGCGTTGACGATCACGTTCGGCACCGTCGCGTCGCGGTAGCCGATCATCGACACCCGCACGGTCTGACGGCCGAGCGGCACCCCGGCGAGGCGGAACGTGCCATCCGGGCCGGTGGCGGTGCCCTGAGCCGTAGCCCCATCGGCCGTCACGAGCCGCACCGTGACGCCGGGCAGGCCCAAGCCGCTCTGCGCGTCGGTGATGGTACCGCGCAGGGTTTGGGTAGTTAGCGCGGGTGCCATCGCGCCCTCGGTTTGCGCCGCTACCCGTTGGAGGTTCAGGAAGAGCAGCGCGATCAGCAGCGCCGAGCCAAGCCCCCCGCGACCAGCCGCGGCTGAGCGCCGCACGCGCGGCGGCGAGCTCACGAAGGGAATACTCCCCCACCAGCCGGGGCTGGGCCAAGGCGCGATCCGCGGGGCGGCCAAGGGCCGACGCGCGGAATTGATGGAGAGCAAGGACAGGGGCCAGACGTTTTTCATCACGGATCGACGAGGGGGATGGGTAACTCGATGGCCAAAATTCCCACTCCCCGCCCCCCGTCACCAGCCTAATCCGGGTGAACTGTCGCGCCTGGTCCGGCGAACCGACGAAAGCGGCGGGGCGAAGCGTTCGGGTGTTTTAGGTGACGTAAGCGCGCGCCACTTCCCGCCACGCGGGCCGCAACAATCTCCCCAGGGCCGCAACGGGCCGCATCAGCCAGTTAAAGAAGGCCGGTGCTCCGGTTTTAGCTGACCATAGTGTGCTAGATAGAAAATTTATCTACTTTAGCGTCGCGAGCGCAGGTCGCGCCGCATTCACTCCCCTCACCCCCATGTCCCACTCCCTCACTCCCCAGTCGCGCACGTGGTATCATCCCGTCGCCCTATTACTGATCGGCTTGCCGCTGTTCACCGCTTGCAAGAAAGATGACGACAAAGTCGACCCGCAGCCCTCCACCGCGTACGGCGCAGCGGTAACGGTTGGCGGGGGTACGGCCCGCAGCTTCGTGGCATCCGACGCGGCCGGCAACCCCACCGAGATCGGTGTCCGCCTGACCGAAGCGGCCTTA
>JBKJUQ010000161.1:0-4254 GCA_046590685.1 Hymenobacteraceae bacterium | reverse complement strand
GGTACTATCAGTGTCGCGCATGGTACTTTCTGTATTTGACATGGTACTATCAGTGTCGCGCATGGTACTTTCTGTGTTTGGCATGGTACTTTCTTTGTTGCGCATGGTACTTTCTGGGTTCAACATGGTACTTTCTGGGTTTGGTGAGGTAGTTTTAGCCTTTGGTAGGGTGTTCAGCACCCGGGTGGCGGCTTTGGCGCTCGGGAGTAGCGCTTGGCGGACGGGGGAGCGTCCGCTTTCATAGACTGGCGTGCCGGATTGCCTACTTTTACTTTGATGAACAACCCCACCGCATCCACTGAGCCTACTCGCAAGCGTCTCGTCGTCCTCGGGGGCGGCGAGAGTGGGGTAGGGGCCGCGCTGCTCGCCCAGGCGCGTGGCTACGACGTATTCCTGTCCGATAAAGGAGCGTTGAAGCCCGCGTACCGCGCCGCTTTGCAAGCCGCCGGCATTCCCTTCGAGGAAGGCGGGCACACCGAAGCGCGGGTGCTCGCGGCCGATGAGATCATCAAAAGCCCCGGCATTCCGCCGTCGGCGCCGCTGCTGCTGGCCGCGTACCGGAAAGGGGTCCCTATTACATCCGAGGTCGGGCTGGGCGCGCGCCACACGGCGGCGCGGCTCATCTGCATTACCGGCACTAATGGCAAAACCACCACCACGCTGCTCACGCACCATTTGCTGCGAACCGCGGGCATCCGCGCCGAGCTGGCCGGCAACGTGGGCCAGAGCTTAGCCGGGCAGGTGGTGCGCGAGGCCGAAGCGCCGGTCGATTTCTACGTGGTGGAGCTGTCGAGCTTTCAGCTCGAAGACACGACCGAGCCGTTGCGGCCCTTCGCCGGGGCGCTGCTCAACATCACCCCCGACCACTTAGACCGCTACAACTACGAGTTTGAGCGCTACGCCGCCGCCAAGCTGCGGATTACGGACGGGATGTTCGCGCATAATTACTTCGTCTTCAACCTCGACGACCGGGGGATCCGCGACCATTTCCCCGAAGCGCTTTTCGACGGGACCAAGCTGAGCTTCAGCATGCGCCGGCCCAGCCTGACCCACCACCCGTGCGCGTGGGTAGAGCCCGCCGAGCAACGCGTCTACTTTAGCTTGCCCGAAGCGGCCGGTCCGGCCCGCTCGATCAGTCTGGCGGCCTCGCCGCTGCTGGGCCAGCACAACCAGCAAAATGTCCTCGCTGCGGTGCTGCTGGCGGGCTTGGCGGGCGTGTCCGACCACGATCTGGAGGCTGGCCTGGCCACCTTCCGCAATGCCGACCACCGCCTGCAAGCGGTCGGCGACCACGACGGGGTGCGCTACCTCAACGACTCGAAAGCCACTAACGTGGAGGCCGCGTGGTTTGCCCTCGACGGTATTCCGGCCGATGCCGAGAGCCGCATCGTCTGGATCGCGGGGGGCACCGATAAGGGCAACGATTACACGAGCCTGCTGCCGCTGGCCCGTCAGAAAGTCCGCGCCCTGGTGTGCCTCGGGGTTGACAACTCAAAGCTGCGCGCCGCCTTCGGCGAATCCGTGGACGAGATCATCGAAACCCGCACGATGGCCGATGCCGTGGCCGCCGCCCGCCGCGTGGCCCAACCCGGCGACGTGGTGCTGCTCTCGCCGTGCTGCGCGTCGTTCGATCTGTTTCAGAACTACGAGGACCGCGGCCGGCAGTTCGCGGCGGCCGTGGCGGGGATGAGCCACCCGAGCGCGCCGCATGAGCGGTAACTTTGGGAGGCTTTTTCACGGGTATGAAGTAAGAGTATGGGCGCCGCCGAACGATTGCACGATGCTGGGGACGCTATCCCGGAGCTGGATTTTCTGGAGCGCGAGCGCCGGAGTCCCTTTAAGCACGAATACTTTCAGGGCGTGGTGACGGCGATGTCGGGCGCGGGCTACCGGCACGGCTTGGTCCAGGCGAACCTGATGATGGCCCTGGGCCGCCGCTTGCCGGCCGGCTGCCGGACTACGGGCTCTGACCTGCGCGTCAACAGCCCGATCACTTCCTTCTACACCTACCCCGACGTGGTGGTGGTATGCGGCAAGCCGGAGTTTGTGGATAACCGGTTTGATACGCTGCTGAATCCCGCGCTGGTGGCCGAAATCCTATCGCCTTCGACCCGTAAGTATGACCTGGGGGAGAAAGCCAACCGCTACCGCGCGATCGGCTCGCTGCGGCATTATCTGCTGATTGATCAGGCGACGCTGTTCGTGCAACTCCATACCCGCGCCGACCGTCCCGGCCAGTGGCTGATTGAAGACCTAACCGAGTTGACCGCTACGCTGGACCTGACGGCGCTTGGCATCGAAGTACCCGTCGCGGAACTGTATGAGGGTATTGAGCTCGACTCGTCCGCCTTGCGCACCGCCTGACCCTGACCACCGCATACTGACTATCTCCGATGGAATCCGTCAAACTCTGGCTCCGCCGCAACCTCCAGGGCGACCCCGTGCTGTGGGGCATCGTCATTCTGTTTTCGCTCATCTCGATTGCCGTCGTGTACTCGGCGACCGGTACGCTCGCCTACAAGCGGCAGTCGGGCAATACCGAGTACTTCCTCTTCAAGCACACGAGTTTGATTCTGGCGGGGCTCGTGTTTATGTGGTGGGCCCACCGGCTCAACTACCGCTACTACGCGCGCCTCTCGCTCTACGCGCTGCTGCTGAGCGTGCCGCTGCTGCTCTTCACGTTCGTGTACGGCTCGAAGCTCAACGAGGCGTCGCGCTGGCTCACGATTCCGGTCATCAACCAGACGTTTCAGCCTTCCGACCTCGCCAAGCTGGCGCTGATCTCGTACCTCGCCTCGATGCTGAGCCGCCGGCAACATCTACTCGACGACTGGCGCCAGACCCTGCTGCCGATTATGCTCTGGACGGGCGCCATCTGTGGCCTGATCGCGCTCACCAACGCCTCGACGGCGTCGCTGCTGTTTCTGACGTGTATGCTGCTGATGTTCATCGGCCGCGTGCCCATTAAGCATCTGGTGGCGATGGTGCTGATCGGTGCGGCGCTCGGGAGCGTCGCTTTGATGGTCGGGCAGCGCGGGAAAACCGTCGTGAGCCGCATCGAGCATTTTCTCGATGAGGATCCCAAGAACACGCCTTTCCAGCTCGAGCAGTCTTACATCGCCATTGCCACGGGCGGCATCGTGGGCAAAGGTCCCGGCAACTCCGACCAGCGCAACTTTCTGCCTCACCCGTATTCCGACTTCATCTTCGCCATCATCATCGAGGAGTACGGGTTCATCGGCGGGTGCGTAATCGTCTTTTTATACCTGGCCTTTCTGTATCGAGGGCTCAAAACGGTGATGAACTCGCTCGGAGCCTTCGGCGGGCTCCTGAGCGCGGGCCTGTGTTTCTCGCTCGTGCTACAGGCGATGGTCAATATGGGCGTAGCCGTGGGGCTGGGGCCCATCACCGGCCTGCCGCTGCCGCTGCTGAGTATGGGCGGGACGAGCCTCATCTTCACGGGAATCGCGATCGGAATCATTCTGAGCGTAAGCCGCGGCGAAGCCGAAGGCCCCCGGCTCGCTGACGCCGTGACGCCGGCCGACTACGCCAGTTAGCGGGCGGACAACGGAGTTCGGCGGCCGGCCGCAATCTTTGCCCCGCCAAACGGCGCTCCCACTTCCTGTGAATCTTTCTACTCCGGCGGCTCCGCTACGCGTCATCATCAGCGGTGGTGGCACGGGCGGCCACATTTATCCCGCGGTTGCCATCGCTAACGAGATTCGGGCCCGCCAGCCCGATGCGGTCATCCTGTTCGTCGGCGCCCTGGGCCGGATGGAGATGGTGCGGGTCCCCGAAGCGGGCTACGAAATCAAGGGCCTGCGCGTGGCGGGCCTGCAACGCCGCTTTACCCTCGAAAATCTGGCGTTTCCGTTCAAGCTGATCGGCGCGGTGCGCGAAGCCCGCCGGATCGTGCAGGAGTTTCGGCCCGACATCGTGGTCGGCGTCGGCGGCTATGCTTCCGCCCCGACGCTGCTGGCCGCGAACAATCTGGGGATCCCGACGCTCATTCAGGAGCAGAATTCCTACGCCGGGCTCACCAACAAGCTGTTGGGCAAGCGCGCCGACCGCATCTGCGTGGCGTACGAGGGGATGGAGCGCTTTTTCCCGAAGGAGAAAATCATCCTCACGGGGAACCCCGTGCGCAGCGATATTCTCAGTGCGCGCCAGCACGGGGTAGAAGCCGCGCAGCATTTTGGCCTCGCTGCGGGGCGCCCGACGGTGCTGCTGATCGGCGGCTCGCTCGGCGCGCGT
>JBKJUQ010000014.1:0-5972 GCA_046590685.1 Hymenobacteraceae bacterium | reverse complement strand
TGATCGCCGTGCGGCGCGCCGTCACGTTCTGGGTAAGGCCGCCCACTTCCTCGTCAAATTTCTTGACGCGGGTTTCGTAGCCAGCAATCTCGTCTTCGAGGTCGCGCACTTCCTCGGGCAGATCGCCGCGTACGCGCTTGATCTCGTCGAGCTGCGAGTCGAGGTGCTGGAGGTTGAGCAGGCTATCGAGTTTGGTGGCAACCGGGGTATCCGGGGTCGCCGTAGGCGCAAGGCTCATAAGGGTTGGTTGTTAGTTGGTAGTTAATGGTTGATGGTGATTCCGGTTTCAAATCGTTGACGATAAGCCAGCTGCACGTTGCGTCAGCTTCCTGTCAATCAACTATCAACCATCGACCATCAACTAAAATAGTGGACCGGATTGGTCACGACCGCCGTCAACTGAACCGCAAAGGTAGGAAATTCCCCTTGGAGGGCCACCCGTAATAACTCACCCGTCGCGACTTCGCTCTCATAATGCCCGACATCGCACAGCAACAGGCGTCCGTCGGCCCCAAAATACTCGTGGTACTTGAGGTCGCCGGTGACAAAAGCGTCGGCTCCCGCGGCCTTGGCCGCCTCGATCAGAAAGGCCCCGGCGCCCCCGCAGATCGCTACCCGGCGGATCCGGCGCCCGTCGCGCGGCGGTTCGGTGTGTTTGACGAGCGGCAGGTGCAGCGCGGCTTTCAGGTGAGCGAGAAAATCCGTCGGGGCCAGCGACTCCGGTAGTTCCCCAACCATTCCGGCGCCCACGTCCTGGAGCTCATTTTCCAGCTTCGTGAGGTAATAAGCGACTTCCTCGTACGGATGGGCGCGCTGCAGCGCGGCCAGCACGGCGGCCTGCGCGGGGGCGGGGAAGACCACTTCGAGGCGCTCTTCCGCTACTTCCTCACGCGCGCCGCCGGCCTGCCCGATCATCGGGTTCGCCGCTGCCGATGGCCGGAAGCGCCCGTGTCCTTCGCTGCGAAACGAGCACTCGGCGTACTGCCCGATGTGGCCGGCACCGGCCTCGTGCAGCGCCGCCAGTACGGATTCGCGGGCGGTGGGCGGCACGAACGTCACGAGCTGCCGCAGCGCGCCATCGGCCTTCGGGGCCAAAATCTTCGGGTTCCGCAGCCCCAGCCGTCGCGCAAACTCGGCGTTGACGCCGTGTGCGACGTGATCGAGGTTAGTGTGGGTGGCGTAAATCGCCACGCCCGCGCGGATGGCGGCGAGCAAAATCCGCTCGGGCTCGGTGCGGCCCGTCAGGCGCTTGAGCGGCTTAAACACCACCGGGTGGTGGCACACGACGAGGTTATGGCCGCGCTGAATTGCTTCCGCCACCACCGCTTCGGTGCAGTCGAGGGCAATGGTAACGCCGGTGATGACCTGCGCGGGGTCGCCGCACTGGAGGCCGGCATTGTCGTAAGATTCCTGCCAGGCCGGCGGAGCCAGCGCGTCGAGGAAGCGGGTGAAGTGGGCGAGCATGGGCGGAAACGAAAGCACGAAGAAACGCGTGCCGACCGAGTCGGCGCTAAGCATTTATCTTCCGGTAGGGTGCACTTGGTACAAAGCAAGGATACCGAGGCTTTCGCTCGCCTCGCTGGCGATGGCTGCAGAGGGAGGCCTACCAGCACTGCTCAGCCGCGCCCCTGCCGGCTCGCGCGCCCGTACTTTTGCGCGCTCTGCCAGCTGCCGCGCGTCTTGCCGTTTTCCTTTCTTTTGATCGCCGCCTTCGCGCTGGCCCTTCTTGCCCTGCTGATTCGCTACGGCTACGGATGGGCGATGGTGGTGCGCGGCTGGCTCTACGAGCGAGGCATTTTCCGCTCCGAAGCGTTTGACCTGCCGGTGATCGCGCTGGGGAATCTGCGGGTGGGGGGCACGGGAAAGTCGCCGCACGCGGCCTACGTAGTGGGGCTGCTGCTGAACGCTGGCTACCGGGTGGCGCTGCTGAGCCGCGGCTACGGCCGGCGCACGCGCGGCTTCCGGCTAGTAGGCGCTACCGACTCGGCCGAAAACGTGGGCGATGAGCCGCTGGAGCAGGCTCGCCGCTTTCAAGTCGAAATCGGACAGGGTGCCCTGACGGTGGCCGTCGCCGAAGCCCGCGCGGTGGGCATCCGTGCACTGCTGGTAGGGCCTAACCCGCCGGAAGTCGTCGTGCTTGACGATGCTTACCAACACCGAGCGGTGCGCCCGTCGTTGCGGCTGCTGCTGACGGAGTTTCACCGGCCGTTTCCCGCCGACCGTATTCTCCCGCTCGGCCGGCTGCGCGAATTCGCCCGTGAAGCGCGCCGCGCCGATGCCATTATCATCACGAAGTGCCCACCCACCGAACCCCGCCCGGAGCTGGTGCGGGGCCTGAATCTGCGCGCCATCCGCCGGGCGGCGGGAGAGACGACACCTGTTTTCTTTACCACCTACGACTATGCGCCCTGGCAGTCGGTGAGTAGAGCCGCGAACGGTGCGCCCCATGCCCAACCCCCGGTTCTCCGCTCTTCAATCCTTCTCCTGACTGCTATCGATAACCCCGCGCCGCTGATCGACCACCTGCTCCACGAAGGCTTCACCCTCGCGCAGCACCTGCGCTTTGCGGATCACCACACGTTCACGGCGCACGACCTGTCAGCCGTGCGCGCCGCATCCGTTGCGCACGTCGGGTGCCCGGTGGTCACGACGGGCAAAGACGCCGGGCGGCTGCTGACGCCCGACGGCCAGCTCCGGCCCGAGCTGGCGGGTATGCCGGTGTGGTGGGTGCCGGTGGCGGTACGGGAGGTACCGGTGGCCGGGCAGGTAGCCCCCGCGGGTTTGCGGGCCTTGGTGCTCGACCACGTACGCGGGTTCACCAGTGGCTCCCGTACCCATCCTTTGCAAGGTCAAAGTAGTACGCATTTGCCAGCAGTGGTCGGGCTGCTGCTAGTAGCGTTGCTGACCAGCTGGCTGGTACCTCAAAGGGCGAACGGGCAGACCACGCCGACGCCACCGCCCGCCGGTCAGGCGCCCGCTCAGGCCAACCCGGCTAACCCAGCCGACCCCACCACCGCGAAGCCTAAAAAGCCCCGCCGCATCCTCAACGACTCGGCCAAAACCCGCTACGGCCCGCGCACGACGAAGCTCTACTACGAAGGCGACGTTGTGAACGGGCGCCGTCGCGCGTACCCGCTCGATACCACTTTCCACGAGTTCTGGAACCCGCGACGCTGGTACCACGATTCGGCCACGTTTCAGCAGGATCTGGGCAACGTTGGGTCGGCCGCGCGGCCGCAGCTCTGGCCCGTGGGGCAGCCGCAGGCGGGCATCCGCTGGGGGCGCCGGGCGTTCGATCGGTACGCGTACGACCTGCCCACGATCCCCTACTACGATACGCGCTCGCCGTTTTCGCGCATCGCCTACGTGCAAGGCGCGCGCGGCGAGCAAGTGTTTGAGGCGCGGTACACCCGCAACATCCGGCAGGTGTTCAACTTCGGTGGTTCCTACCAGCGGCTGTCGGCCAACAAGCAGTTTGCCACCACCCAGCTCAAGGACAACTACCTGACCCACGCGGCCGCCTCGGTGTGGGCGGCCTACGCCACGCCCGACTCGACGTGGCGCGTGCTGGCCAGCTACGGGCATATGAGCCACGAGGTGGTGGAGCAAGGGCCCGTGCTGCGCGACCCAACCCTCGTCGACAGCCTGTACGCCAACGCGCCCGTAGCGCTGGCGTTCGCCCGCAACCGCGAATACCGCAATGCCTGGCGCCTGACCCAACTCGTGCGGCTGGTGGGACCGGGGCTCCAGCTGTTCTACACCTTCGACCGCCGCACCCAGCAGCACCGCTTCAGCGATTACAATGACCAGCTGCGGCCCGGCGAGAAGCTCGCCGAGCTAACGTGGTTTCCGGCCATCCGCCTTGATTCGACCCGCACCCAGGACGATGCCCGCTTCCGGCTTAACCAGCACACCGCCGGGGTGCTGGGCGGGGCGCGGTTCGGCAGCTACCGGCTCTACGCGAGCCGCCGCGACGCGCGCTACCGCCTGTACCAGCCCGGTACGCCGGTGGCGGCCCGGTTCGAGGACAGCAGCGTGCTCATCCCGCGGCGGGTGGGGCGGCTCGCATTCGGCGGGGAGGCGAGCTTCCGGGTGCGCGACGTGGTGGCCGTTACGGCCGACGGCGAGCTGCAAAGCGGCGATAATACCTACTGGCTGCGCGCGACGGGGCGGTTCCGGTTTCTCACTTTCAGTCAGTTGCGCAACGGCTATGCGCCCACCCTCACGGAGAATGCTTTCTACGGCAATCACTTTCAGTGGGAAAATCGCTTTTCGAACACCCAGCGCGACGAATCGCGCGCAACGCTCACCGCGCGGGTTGGGCAACAACGGTTCAGCTGCGATGGCGCCCTCACCCGGCTTCGCAACTACGTGTACTTCGGCCCCGACGGTCCGCCGCGGCAGGAAACCACGACCCTCACACTCGGGACCGTGCAGGGCCGCTGGCGCGGCCAGGTTGGCAAGTTCTTTTCCGACGTGCGCGCGGCCTACACCGCCCGGCCCGGCCGCGCGGCGGCCGTGATTCGCACGCCGCCGGTGCTGGCCGATGTGCTGGTCTACTACGAGGGTTTTCTGCTGAAAAAGGCGCTGTTCGGGCAGATCGGCATCCAAGCTTACACCCAGGTCGACGTGCGGGCGTACGGCTGGCAGCCCGCTACGCAGCAGTTTTTCGTGCAGGATGCGCAACTCGTTCGCTCATATCCCCAGATCGACCTCTTTGGGGCGGCCGATCTCAAGAACGTGAACATCTTCATCCGGGTAGCGCACATCAACCAAGGGTGGCCACGGAACGGTTACGCCGTCACGGCGGGTTACCCGCAGCTCCAGCGCTCACTGACCTTCGGGATCAAGTGGTTGTTTTTCGATTGAAGAGAATACCTCGGGACAATACCCGGCGGCCTGACTCGTCAGCTTAGGAGTAAACTAATCGCGGTTCCGGCCGTTTCGTTGACGTCGTGCTAGCCTCTCTCTTCCTGCTGCTGAACTTACTGCTGCCGCTTGGCGAGCCTGCTTTGATTGAGCGGGCCGGCGAGCGGGCGGGCTTGGCCGACACGGCTTTCGTCCGGCAGGCGCACCGGCGGATCACCTTTCAGTTCGATCAGCGCTACTCGCTACTCGCATCCCGCCTGGCCGGTATCAATGGTCTTAAGCTGGGCGCGGAGTGGCGCGGTCGCTACCGCGCGGGCGTGGGGATGTATCTCCTGAGCTCGGGTATCCTGGCTCGCCCGATGGAAGAAACGCCCCCGGGCACGCGCACGGAGCTGCGGTTTCGTTACCTGGCCGCGTACGGAGAGTATGTGTTGCTCGGAAATCCGCGTTGGGAGTTGAGCGTACCCGTGCAGGTGGGTTACGGCAAGTACTACCACGAGCAAATCAGCGCCGCCGGCGAGCGCCTGCGCTCCCCGCGCGATCGCGTCTGGCTCCTCGAACCCACGATTGGGGGCCACTACCGCATCTTTCGCTGGGCCGGGATCGGCGGGGGCGTTGGCTGGCGCGAAGCTTTTTCGGTAAAGCCGCAGTACGCCAATCAGCTCGACGGACCAATTTTTTACGGTCGCGCCAAGCTGTTTCTGGGCGATTTCTATAAAGTAGTGCGGGGGCGGCAGCGGCTGTTTACGCAGCGGGGGCTGCGTCGGCACGATTGGAATAAGCCCACCCTCGACGACAACGAGGCCGAGTAAGGCGAGCAGCTTGGGAGGAGCCGGTAGCTTAGGCGCGGCGGGGCTGCCCCGCGCGCTCCTAAGCCGCTTTAGCTTGGGTTTTGCGAGAGAATCACTACGGAGTAGGGGCCGATGCCTAACTGGCCGCTGAACTGCAGGCCGTCGGCTTCTTCCGCAATGGCATCGAGCCCGAGGCTCTCGAAATCCCCGAACTCGGCGTCGTAGCCGCCCCAGTCGGAGTTGAACCGCACGTACCACGTACCGCCCACGGGTAGCCCCAGGCGGTAATCGGCGAAGGCGGTGCCCGAGCAG
>JBKJUQ010000546.1:0-10292 GCA_046590685.1 Hymenobacteraceae bacterium | reverse complement strand
GATTTAGGGTTAGTGTACGGCCGTACCGCGAAGCTCCAGCTTCGCTTCACGCCGCGCGCCGGGCGAAGCTGGAGCTTCGCGGTACGAGCCATCTCGTACATTGACTCCGAATCCGCTCTAACAACCATCAACGAACAACCATCAACGAATCCCCTCTAGGTGCTTATCACCCCCGAGCCGGCGCATACTTTTCTGCACCCGGCTGGCCTTGCGCCGAATCTTCGCGTCGGGCCGCTTGACCGAATACTTGTTCGGGTTGGGCAGCACCGACGCGATGAGGGCCGCCTGCGGACGCGTGAGCGCCGCAGCCGACGTCTTGAAATACTTCCGCGCCGCCGCTTCGACGCCAAACGTGCCGGGGCCGGTTTCGGCCACATTCAGGTAAACCTCCATGATGCGGCGCTTGCCCCAGAACAGCTCGATGAGGAAGGTGAAGTAAGCCTCGGCGATTTTACGCACGTACGAGCGCCCTTGCCACAGAAAGACGTTTTTCGCGACCTGCTGCGAGATAGTGGAGCCGCCGGCGATCTTCTTGCCCTTACGGTTCCGCTGCGCGGCCTTGTACATCGCGTCGAAGTCGAAGCCGTGGTGGGTTAGGAAGTTCTGGTCTTCCGCCGCGATGAGCGCCAGGGGCACGGCCGGGGCGACCTCGTCGATCCCGACGAACCGGTAGCCGATGGGCTGGTGGAGCGAATCGGGACCGAAGCCGCTCATCCGCCGGCTGAGCATGGTGAGCGTGGCGGGCGGCGCGAGCCAGCGCAGCACCAGCACCCAAAGCAAACTGAATAAGAAGAGGCCGGCCACTCCCTGGAGCAGCCAGCGCTTGTAGGGCAAACGGGCGAAAAAGTGCTTCAAGCGGCGCGGTAGAATTCCCGGCGCAAAACTAGTCCCGCGCGCCCCGGCGTAGCGGCGGGGCCAGCCCATCAAGTACCGAACGCCACAACGGCTTTCCCCACGCTCGTGAGGAAAGCCGTTGTGAGGATTGCGGCTGAAGCGGGCGCGCTACTGCGCCAGCTCGCTCGGGATTCCCTGCGGAAACTCCTGCTTGATGGCCTCTTCGATGGCCTGGATGCGGCTGCCGGGGTTGGGGTGGGTTTGGGTGAACTCGGGGCGGCTACCGCCCCCCCCCCCACCGACACGCTCCAGCGTCTGCATCACGCCGATCATCGCGCGCGGATCGTAGCCGGCGTCGGCGGTGAAGCGCACGGCCATGCGGTCGGCTTCGAGCTCATCCTGCCGGCCGAAGCGCAGCGTCATCAGCTTGGCCACCATGGCCGCGCCCGCCGCGGCGGCGGCCGTGCTGGGGTGCTCCGGGTCGTAAAGGCCCACGGCGGCCGCCCCGCTCAACCCTTGGGTGAGCTGCGACTTCGCCACCTGCTCGGCCGAGTGCCGGCCCACCACGTGGCCCACCTCGTGGCCGAGCACGCCGGCGACCTGCGCTTCTGACGTCATATTCTTCAGCAACCCCTCGGTGATAAAGATCTGTCCCCCGGGCAAGGCGAAAGCATTGACGGTGTTGGGGTCGGCCAGCAGGTGAAAGTCAAATTTGTACGGCGATTTGCCGGCCGCCGTCCGCGCCACGATTTTCTGCCCGATCTCCTTGATGCGCTGGGCGGTTTCGGCATTTTGCGACAGCCCGCCGTACTGCTGCGCCATCTCCGGCGCGGCTTGCAGGCCAAGCGCAATTTCCTGCTCCGCCGACATGCTCACGTGTTGCACTTCGCCCGTGACGGGATTCGTCGAGCGATTGCAGTAATAGGTACCGAGCGAGAAAAGCGCAATCAGGACCGCGCCAATCAAACGTAAATTTCTCATTGTGAATGGGTTGACTTC
Source organism: Hymenobacteraceae bacterium (assembly GCA_046590685.1). Taxonomy (GTDB): domain Bacteria; phylum Bacteroidota; class Bacteroidia; order Cytophagales; family Hymenobacteraceae; genus JANNMJ01. Next base: position 8,459 of record JBKJUQ010000546.1, on the reverse strand, counting down.
GGTATTAGGGGGAAAGGGGAAACTTGCGGACGCCTGCTTCTGCACCGAGCGGCCAGCATTGGCGCCCTCTACGCGAAAACGGCGCTGGGGGTGCGGCCCCGGCAGCCCTAGCTTTGTGGCGTAGTTGCTGGCACCCGGCTGCTGACCGTTTTTCCTGGCTTTCGCCAGTCGTTTGTTGCTCTCTATGATCGTGTTTCGCCCCGGTGCGCTCGCCGCGTTATCGCTCAGCTTGCTAATGGCGTGTGCGGCCCCGACGCCCGAACTGCCCGGCCTCGACGATGTTGCTTTCCGCGCTGACCGAAATGGCTGTACGGGCTACCGCGACGAGCACCGCCTGATCATCAAGCACCTCACGCCCAAGCTCCTGGGGCTGCGGGAAGGCCAGATCAGTCGCTTGCTCGGTCGCCCCGATGCCGCCGAGCTCGGCGACCGTGGCCAGCGGGTGTACCTCTACAGCCTGACCCCCGGCCCCGCGTGCGGCTCCGGCTCGCGCGCCCTCGAACCCACGCTGCTCCGGGTGCGCTTCAACGCGATCGATAAAGTAAGCGAGGCGCTGGTGATGGAGTGATGGAACGAGGATGTGTTGATGAGAGGATGTGCTGATGTGCTGATCCTTTTTATCATCTTCTCATCAGCACATTGCCACATCAGCACATCAACTTTCTACTTCCCTCTTCCTTGCAGGATGATCCGGATGGTGAAGAGCATCACCCGGAAATCCATCGCCAGGCTCATGTTTTCGATGTAGAGGATGTCGTAGCGCAGGCGCTTGACCATTTCGTCGACCGTCGAGGCGTAGCCGTACTTCACCTGCCCGAGGCTCGTGATGCCCGGCCGGACGCGGTGCAGGTGGCGGTAATGCGGGGCCCGCTGCATAATCTGGTCGATGAAGAACTGACGTTCGGGCCGCGGGCCGACCAAACTCATCTCCCCGCGGAGCACGTTCCAGAACTGCGGCAGCTCGTCGAGACGCACTTTTCGCATCAGCAGCCCCCACGGCGTAATACGCGGGTCGTGATCGGAGGAAAGCGCCGGCCCGGCCCGCTCGGCATCCACGTACATCGAGCGGAACTTCCAGATCTTGAACGGCTCACCGCCCAAGCCAATACGCTGCTGACCGTAAAAAATGGGGCCCGGCGACGACCACCGGACCATCAGCGCAATCATGGCGTAGCCGGGCGAGAACAGCAGTAAGAACAGGGCCGATGCCACTACATCGATCACGCGCTTCGTGACGGCCTGCCACACGGGCAGCAGGTCCTGCTTGATCTCGATGAGGGGCGTGCCGAATAAGTGGCTCACCTTCACCGAGCCCAGCAGAATCTGGTACAGATCGGGCAGGATGCTCACCCGCACGTTTACCTCATCGAGCAGGCCCAGAATCTCCTCAATCGTTTTGTGCTCGCCGGGCTCAATCGCGATGACGACTTCCTCGATGCGATGCGCCGCGACTAGCTCCGGCAGGCGCGTGTAGAAGCCGAGATTGCGCAGCTCGCGCGGCAAATGTGGATCAGGCGTATCGAATACGGGTACGTAGCCTACAAAGCGCAACCCCAGGTGGCGGTTGTAGGCTTCGAGCTCCTGATACACCTCCGCGGCTCGGGCATTCGCGCCAATCAATAGCGTATTGAAGGCAATCTCCCGGCGCATCACCATCCCCTGAATGGACGTTACGACGAGTAATCGCGCCACCGTGGCGCAGATAAAGTGCAGCAGAAAATAGGCCGTAACCGTCTTATAGTAAGCCCGGTAATAATGCACGCCTTCATCATCAAGCAAGAGCGCGAAGAACACGATGATGCACCCCAGCGCCGCTACCTGCCCCAGATTGACCAGCTCCCGGACGCGGCTCTTGCGGAAGATGCCGCGGTAGTGGCCGAACAACGCGTAGAGCGCTAGCCAGAACAACCCGATCGCCACGGCGGCGAGGCCGAGCGAAAACAGCTCATCGGGCTTAAACGGCACGCCGCCGCTGACTTCGCGCAGCAAGTACCGCCGTAAGCCGAAGAAGGCGACCCACGCGAGCAGGGCAGCCCCGAAATCGGCCAGCAGGAGCTTCAGCAGCTGAAAATTACGGCGCGCACGCTCCATTCGCTAGATTCTCGGGCGGATGAGGCGCACGTTGTCAAAGGCAAAAAAATCGTTTGCCGCGCCCGTCGGAAAACCTTTGATGAAGATCTGAAACTCAGTGGAGGCATTGTTGACGCCACTCACTTCGTCGGTGAGGTTAACGTAAAGCTTCGTCCAGGTGCGCGTTGGAAAGACCGTCAGGTCGCTGGCGTCGTTGGCGCCATACTTCACGCCTACTTGAAAAGGCATGGTGGAGCGATAGTCCATCTCCAGGTACACGGGAGCGCCGCCGTTAGGAAGTATTCCCTGCCAGACCGACTGCAGAAAAAACACGTCCGTCTTGCCCGCAATGCCCACCACCCGGCCCACCCCCTGCCGCGACGTATCGTCAACGGCTGCCTCCTGCCGGTAGCCGCCGTTTGAAATGAGCGTGAAAGCGCGGGATACGTTGTCGTCGATGGTAAAATCGTCCTGTACGAAGCTGGGCAGCTCCGTCGCCGTCACGTCGAAGCTGGTAGTAGGATTTACCCGCACCGTGGCTTCGGGCTGGAGCGTAGTGGTTAAGGAGTAGGAAGTATAAAACGGATACGTGATGCGGGTGCCCCGCTGCCCATCCGGAATGATGGCCGGCACCAGGCGCAGAGATACGCTGCCCTGCTGGAGCACCGGAATCTTGGCGGGCAGCTCGAAAACCCCCAGCAGCAGATTGTTGGCGTACACAAAGGCCGAGCTAACAGTGGCCGTAGCGGGGCTACCCGGCACGGCCGGCGAATACGCGAAGGGCGCGACGCGCAGGTAAGCCGGGGCCTGTTCGTCGGGATTGATCAGGTCGCAGCTACCGAGGACCAGCAGCGTCCCCCCCGCACACCAGCTGGCGACAGCACGCAACATAGGGCGAACCCGGCCCAGACCGGAAAACTGGTTCTGCATGTGGTTTTAATAAACACGGGCCCCGAAAGCCCCGCATCGGCACTCACGCTCGTTCGCGGACCTTAACTTTCGGCCCCAAGCGGGTTACTACCGAGCGGGGCCACAAAAATAGCTCCCCGGATGGGCTGCTAACCGCATTCTCCTCCCCCGCCTTCGCCCTCATCGGTCCGTGCGCACTGCTCCTAACCCGTTTTCACGCCTGGCGCCCGCCGACGACGCTCCCGTTCACCAAGGCCGACGAGCAGCCCTCGTGCGGCAGTTACGGGCCCGAGGTATTACGGATGAGCGGGTATTAACGGCGTTGGGGCTAGTGCCGAGGCATTTGTTTTTCGACCCCGGCCTCGTCACCCAGGCGTATCAGGACAAAGCATTTCCGATTGGAGCCGGGCAGACTATCTCGCAGCCTTACACCGTCGCGTACCAGTCGGCGCTACTCGCGCCGCTGCCGGGCGAGCGGGTGCTCGAAATCGGAACGGGTTCGGGTTATCAAGCGTGCGTGTTGGTGGCCATGGGCGCGGAGGTTCACTCCGTTGAGTTGGAGCCCACCCTAAACGCACGCGCCAAGCGATTGCTGGCGCGGCTGGGCGCACCCGCTACGTTGTACGTGGGCGATGGCTCGGCCGGGTTGCCGGTTATCGCACCGTTTGCGGGAGTTCTGGTCACGGCTGGGGCCCGCCAGGTGCCACCGCTCCTGTTACGCCAGCTGGCCGTGGGTGGGCGGATGGTGGTCCCGGTCGGTCCCTTGAATGGCGTACAGCGAATGCTGCGGATCGTGCGGGAGTCGGCGACCGATTTCCGGCAGGAAATATTTGATGAGTTTCGGTTTGTACCACTGCGCGGGACCGCGAGCGACCCGCCAGCCCCCGGCACTTCGGCCAAGGAACCAATCCCATCGACGAAAACTTGACCTCCGCGGCCGCGGCAAATGCAACCCCCGTGGCCATTGTCGTAACTTTCGGCGAAATAAGTTAGCTGATTGGCACCCGGCCCCTCGTTTTTTTAAATTTTTCTTTTCCTTCACGTTCGTCTTCGATGAAGAAAAACTTACTCTGCGCTGCGCTGGGGATCGCCGCGCTCTTGGGTGGCCCCGTAGCTTTTGCCCAGTCTGATACCCGCTGGTGCGATACGGATGCGCACAACGCCGAGCTGGCGCGCTCCTTCCACGACCCTGCCCTTGCCGCTGAGCGGGCCGCGGCGGAGGCGTTGGCCGCGCGCTTGCAACAGGACGATGTGTTTGCCCGGCAATTCCGTGCCCAGCAGCAATACGCGGCGAACCGAACGGCCACGGCTTCGCGGGTGGTGCCGGTAGTCGTTCACGTCATTACCGAATGCGGTGAGCAGACGCTGACGGAGGCTCAGGTGCAAAGAGGCCTGGATCGCCTCAATCAGGACTGGACCTTCACCAACACCGACGCGCCGAATACCACCGCGCGCTTTATGCCCTACGCGGCGAGTATGGATGTGGAGTTTCGCTTAGCGAAGCTCGACCCGCAGGGTAATCCATTCACTGGCATCCACCGCGTGACGACTATCGCCACCAACTCGGTTAACCCGCGCGACCAGATCAAGACGATCGTGCCGGCGTGGGATGGTTATTTCAACTTCTGGCTCGTGGACGGCATCTCGGCTGGCCCTAACTCCATTCCCGGCGGCACCATCCTCGGCTACGCCCAATTTCCGGGCAACGGCCCCTGGAACAAATGGGGCTTCGTGATGCGCGCCGACGACTGGTTTACGCCACCACCCCTGAGCGATGGCCGCACCGCCACCCATGAGCTGGGTCACTGCTTCGGCTTGCTTCATACCTTCCAGGGAGGCTGCGGTACGTCGTGCGCGAACTCCGGCGATCTGGTTTGCGATACGCCACCAACCGCAGCGGACACTTACGGCTGCAACCTGAATCAGAATACGTGCTCGAACGATGTGAGCCCGGGTAGCCCCTATACCGATAACGGCCCCGACCAGATTCAGAACCACATGAGCTATGACCGCTGCCACACGCTCTTTACGCAGGGCCAGAAGGCCCGCGTCGATGCGTCCTTCGCGGCCTTCAGCTACATCCAGAATCTGATCAGCCAAACTAACCTGCTGCGCACCGGCGTGGCCGACGGCCAGATCGTGGGTCCGCCCGCCCCATTGGCTTACCTGAGCACCTGTAGTCTTTCCCTGCAAGGCGACGAGCTGATCGCGTGCGCCGGCCGGCCCATTACCCTGCGCGATGCGTCGTATGGCGCGGCTGTTACGGGCGTGAGCTGGACTTTCACTAACGCGACGCCTGCTACCTCGACGGATGCCAATCCAACGGTAACGTTTACCACGCCCGGTCGGCAGACCATCACCCTTACGCCTACGGGCGTCAATGGCCCGGTAGCCCCGGTGACGATCGTCGTCCGGGTAATTGCAGTCGGTCAGTACGTGGCCCCGCTGGCGGAAAGCTTCGAAGGCGGCCGTCAGCTGGAAGACTCGGTATGGCGCGTAGCCACTACGGTCGCCGCTAACGCGCGGCGCTGGCGGTTGACTGGCTTTCCCACCGGCGTCACCACCGACGGCGACACGGCCGCGACGATTGGTATTGGCAACGTTCCCACGGGCACGATCAACAGCCTCTACTCGCCCTCGTTCGACACGCGCAACCTGGCAACGTCGAACCCCTCGCCGACGCTCACCTTCGACATTGCCTACGCCCAACGCTACAGCACGAATACCGATGAATTAAAGGTATGGTTATCATCCAACTGCGGCCAGACCTGGGCCGCGCGGAAAACCATTACCGGCGCGGCCCTCTCGACGACCGCGGGCGTGAACATGCCGAATTTTACGCCCACGGCACTCACGCAGTGGCGCACGGAGTCGATCAATCTCGGCGGTCAATTCGGTAATCAGGAATCAGTATTGATTCGGTTCGATGCTGAGTCTGGTGGCAACGGCAACAATCTCTATCTTGATAACATCCGTCTCAACGGACGACCGCTGGGCGTAACCGCCGAGCTGGCCGGGGCCGGGGTGACGCTCGCGCCTAACCCCCTCACGCCGGAGACGGGTCTGCGCTTCTCGCTGGCCCACTCCACCCGCGTGGCTCTGCGCGTCGCCGACGTGCTCGGACGGCCCGTGCTCACCCAAGCCACCCGCGACTTCGCCCCCGGCGAGCACCACCTCCCGCTCGCCGCCCGTCTGCGGGGTGCGGCGGCAGGAGTCTACGTCGTGACCCTGGAGCTTGACGGCCGCATCTACTCCCAAAAGCTTCTGGTGCAGTAGAGATTTCGCCTGACCAAACGCCCGTCTGAATTCTATTCGGACGGGCGTTTTGCTTACTGCTATCTTTACTCCCGTAGCAGGTCGAAGCAATAATCGTTGTTTGCGATTCGCTACTCTATTTTGCTGCTCCGGTCGTTGTAGGGGCTCGCTTTTTTTAATTTCTGTCCTTCACTCATGAAGCAGATTCTACGCTGTGCGTCGATCGCACTGCTAACCCTACTGACTAACCGTGAGCTAGTTGTGGGTCAGTCCCTTAGCCGCTGGTGCGCGACCGATGAGAACACCGCCGCATTAGCGCGCACTTTTCACGATCCAAAACTCGCTGCCGAACGCGCCACCGCCGAGACGCTCTCTGAGCGCTTACAGCGCGATGATGTTTTTGCGCAGCAATTCCGCGCGTTGCGCCCCGCTGGAGTGGCCGTGAGCGTGGTACCGGTGGTGGTACACGTTGTGACCCCGTGCGGCTCGCAATCGCTGCCGCAATCGGGCATCGAGCGGGGGTTGGCCCAGCTTAATGCCGACTGGAACCGCACGAATACCGACGCGAATCAGACCCGGGCCGATTTTCTGCCGTACGCGGCCTCGCTCGGGGTAGAGTTCCGCTTTGCCAAGCTCGACCCGCTGGGCAATCCGTTCAACGGGATTAACCGGGTAACGAATGTGGCGACCGACGCGATCAACCCGCGCGACCTGGTTAAGACTGCCGTACCCGCGTGGGATGGCTACTTTAATATCTGGATCGTCGACGAGATCTATTCAGGTACGCCCGGCAGCATTATTTTGGGCTACGCTCAATTTCCCGGGACTGGCCCCTGGAATACGTGGGGGATTGTGATGCGCTACGATGATTGGTCGATGGCGCCATTGGCTAATGGCCGCACGGCGTCTCACGAAGTAGGACACTGTTTCAATCTGTTCCACTCGTTCACGGATGGCGGCGGCTGCGGCAGCAACTGTATTAATACGGCCGACCGCGTATGCGATACCCCCCCCTCTACTGCACCAGCCGAGCGGTGCTACCGCAACAGTCCGCGCAACACCTGTTCGAATGAAGTGGCTTCCGGTACGGTGTACACCACCAACGTGCCCGATCAGGACGAGAATTTCATGAGCTACAACGACTGCCAGAACATGTTTACGCGGGGCCAAAAGGCGCGCGTTGATGCTGCGATCGCCGCCTTTCCGTATATTCAGAATCTAATCAGCGAGACTAATCTGCTGCGGACGGGGGTGGCCGATGGGCAAGTAGTCCCGGCCGCGGGTCCCGTGGCGTACCTGAACTCCTGCCTTCTCACGATCCAGGGCGGCGAAGTGATTACGTGTGTCGACCGGCCCGTCAGCTTCCGGGATGCGTCTTACGGGACGCCCATCACGGGCGTGGAGTGGCAGTTTACGAACGCAACGCCGGCCACTTCAACGTCGCCAAATCCGGTGGTGGTATTCACTACTCCGGGCGCGCAGACCGCTACCCTCACCCCTATTGGCCCCAACGGCCCCGGCACACCGCTCACGATTCAGGTGCGCGTGTTACCGCTGGGGCAGATCACGCCCGTGGCGGAGAGCTTCGAAGTTGGCGGCGAGCTGACCAGTAAGCGGTGGCGCAACGAAAGCTCGGTACCCAGCAACTCGCGGCGCTGGCTAAAAGTGGGGTTGACGGGGACCAATGTTACTACCCAGGGCGACTCCGCCGTGATGATCGCCAATGGGGCAGTACCGGTCCAGGGGGTCAATACGCTCTATTCGCCCCCATTCGATACGCGCAGCGTGGCCTCGACTCCCCCGCCCGTTTTCAAATTCGATATGGCGTACGCGCAGCGCTACAACACCAGCAACGATAAGCTGCGCGTTTCCTTCTCAGCTAACTGCGGGGAGTCGTGGACGCAGCTCATGCAGTTTTCAGGCGCCGGCCTATCAACTACTTCCGGGGTGAACATTCCCAACTTTACGCCCACCGCGCTCGGGCAATGGCAGACGCAGTCGTACACCCTGCCAAACCAGTTTCTCAACCAGCCGTCGGTGCTGGTGCGGTTCGAGTCAGAATCCGGCACCTACGGTAACAACCTTTACCTCGACAATATCCGAATCGAAGGCGTGCCGCTCGGCGTAGCCGCCGAGCTGGCCGGGGCGGGAGTGGCGCTCGCGCCCAACCCCCTCACGCCCGAGACCGGTCTGCGCTTCTCGCTGGCCCACTCCACCCGCGTGGC
>JBKJUQ010000532.1:0-1406 GCA_046590685.1 Hymenobacteraceae bacterium | reverse complement strand
GATTTAGGGTTAGTGTACGGCCGTACCGCGAAGCTCCAGCTTCGCTTCACGCCGCGCGCCGGGCGAAGCTGGAGCTTCGCGGTACGAGCCATCTCGTACATTGACTCCGAATCCGCTTTAGCTCAGCAGCTCGTAGATGCCGGCGATGCCCTGGCCGCCGCCCACGCAGGCGCTCACCATTCCGTACTTCTGGCCGCGGGCGCGCAGCTCACTGAAGAGCTGCACCGAGAGCTTGGCGCCCGAGCACCCCAGCGGGTGGCCGAGGGCGATAGCCCCGCCGTTGACGTTGGTTTTTTCGGGGTCGAGGTCGAGCTCGCGCATCACGGCGATCGACTGCGACGCGAACGCCTCGTTGAGCTCGATCAGGTCGATATCATCCTTCTTGAGCCCCGCCTGCGCGAGTGCTTTCGGAATAGCCGCCACCGGCCCGATGCCCATCAAACGCGGATCGACGCCGGCCGTGGCGTAGGCCAGCATCCGGGCGATGGGCTTCAGGTTGAGCTCGTTCACCATCCGCTCGCTCATCACGAGCACGAACGCGGCGCCGTCGGAGGTCTGCGACGAGTTGCCCGCCGTCACGGAGCCGCCCTGCGCGAAGACCGCGCGGAGCTTCCCGAGGGCTTCCACGCTGGTATCGGCGCGCGGGCCTTCGTCGGTATCCACCACCGAGGTGCGGGTTTTCTTCTTGCCGGTGCCGGGCTCCAGGTACGTTTCCTCGACCGTGATCGGCACGATGCCCGGCTTGAACTTGCCGCCCTGGATGGCCGCGATGGCGCGCTGGTGCGAGCGGTACGCGAACGCATCCTGGTCTTCGCGGCTCACCTTGTACTGCTGCGCGACGGCTTCCGCCGTCAAACCCATACTCAGGTACGCCTCGGGGCGCCGCTTGGCGAGGTTGTAGTTGGGCACCGTCTTCCAGCCGACGGTCGGCACGAGACTCATCGACTCGGTGCCGCCGGCGATGATGCAGTCGGCCATGCCGGCGGCGATCTTGCCCGCCGCGAGCGCGATGGTTTCGACCCCCGAGCCGCAGTAGCGGTTGACGATCATCCCCGAAACCGAATCGGGCAGGGCGAGCATCGAGATGATGCGGCCCATCTGCAAGCCCTGCTCGGCCTCCGGCACGGCGTTGCCGACGATCAGGTCGTCGACCCGCGCCGGATCCAGTTGCGGGACGGCCGCGAGGAGGTGTTTGATGACGTCCGCCGCGAGGTCATCGGGGCGGGTAAAGCGGAATACGCCCCGGGGCGCTTTGCCGACCGCAGTGCGGTAGCCGGCGACGATATAAGCGTTCATCTTACGTAAAATGAAGCTTTGCGTCCTTTGCGAGCTTCGCGAGAAATAATCTCGCAAAGATCGCAAAGGACGCAAAGGGTTAATTGCGGAGGGGTTTGCCGCTGGTGAGG
>JBKJUQ010000484.1:0-2553 GCA_046590685.1 Hymenobacteraceae bacterium | reverse complement strand
GCCGCGCCGCTAAGGCCCTCGACGGCCACGTGCAGCGCGTCGCGGGTGGGGTTGGGCCACGCGCCGCCCGCCAAGCTGGCCGCGTCGGGCACCAGACCGTTGGGGTTCGCCACGGTGGTCAGGGCCGTGTTGGTGGCGATGGGCGCATTGAAGTCAAAGTAGATGCGGGCCTGATTCGGGATCAGGTTGCCGAGCGCGAGCGTGGTGCGCGGCACCACCCGGAAGCGCACGTAGCCCATACTCCGCAGCGTATTGACGTTGCGGTGGGGCAGGCGGATGTTCGGAAAGCTCACCGTCAGTACCCCGCCGGCGCCCAGGCGCCAGGTGCAGGAGTGCGAGGCGGCCAGCACCTGCAAGGTGCCGAGGTTGAGCAGGTCGGCCGGCAGCGTATCGCGCAGCACCACGGTGAAGGCCGTATCGGTGCCCAGGTTCTGAAACCGCACCGTGTAGTCGAGCGGGCGGGCGGCGGTCTGCACCTGCGGCAGCGTGAGGGTGGCGTAGTTGACGGCGATGTCGTTGGGGTCGTAGGCACCCGTGACGGTCAGGTTATTCACCTCCGTATTGTCGGCGGGGGTCAGGTCGCCGCTGAACGGTTCGAGCACGGCCGTGGCCGTGAGGGTGTGGCCGAGCGGGGCGGTGACGGCCAGCTGGAAAAGGGCGTCGAAGTCGCGCGTCTCGCCGGGCAGCAGCGTCGAAAGCGCCCAGGTGGTGGTGGCGCCCGTGTGGGTGCCGGTGGGCGTACTGCTGACGTAGGTGAGCAGTGGGTCGGAGATCGTCAGGCGCACACTCGGAGCCAGCACCGGCACCGTGCCCACGTTGCGCGCCGTGACACGGTAGCGCACCGCGAAGCCCGGCCGGGCGCGGCTCATCGGCGTGAGAAACACTTGCAAATCCTGCCGGCCTAGAAGGGGCTGGAGGGCGAAGTCGTGGCCGGTAGAGCGATTGCCGTACGTGCTGAATGAAGCCGTCGTGGGGCCGGCCGGCACGGCGTTGTGGTAGCGCGGCGGCGACGGAATACTGACGGAGTAGGTGCCCAGATCGGCGATGGCGTTGTATTGGCCGTTAGCTTCGGTAGAGAAATACACCGAACCGGGCTGCGCTTCGACTACCATGCCGGCGCGATCCGTCTCGCCGCTGTCGCGGGTGCCGTTACTGTTTGTATCCGTGAAGATCGTGCCTTGGATGAGGTTGTAGCGCTGCGAGAGCTTGGCTGTGAAGGCTGCCTTCTGCCTACTCATTCCAAGGACGGTGATACCGCCGAAATAGGCCGTATCACCGTGGAAACCGCCGACGCTGAGTTGGCCGGCCGCGTTGGCGTCGAGGCCGAGTACGCCATCCTTGCCGGCCGACCCGGCTACACTTTTCAACCACAGCGGGGCGCCGGAAGGGCCGTCAAGCGCTAGCACGAATCCATCGCTGCTGTAGCTAATGGGCCCGGTAAGCGATAAGGGACCGCAGGTCAAATCATCCGCGATGCCGGAGTTTCCGCATTCCCCCCCAACGTACACCCGCAGGGCGCCGTCGTTACTAAAGTCGACGGCCACGCACAGCCGGGTGTTCACTACGCTGCTCGAAGCGCCTACCGTCGCGCTCTGGAACCACTCGGGCACTCCGGCGGCCCCCAGCTTTGCGATGACCACCCCCTCCTGCCGGCCCGCCGGCAGCGGATACACCGCATTCCCCCACGTGAACGTTGCCGGGCTGAGCGCCGAAACGTAACAGCTCCCCGTCGCATCAACGGCTACCTGCGGCCGATACACGCCCTCGATGCCGCCGCGCCGATCTTCGAGGACGGGGAAGCGCTGTTGGTCGAGGACGGCGCCGGTGGCCCCGAGTTTCAGCCAGTAGCCGTGGAGCGTCGAGCTGGCGGGCACTGGGGTATTGTCCCAGCTAAAGCCGCTGGTGTCGATAGTCACGCCGGTCAGGTAGAGAGTACCGTCGGAGGCCGCCGCCAAGCCGGTCGGGTACACATTGTTGGTGTTGCCGGTAGCGCATTTAAGCCAGTTAAATGCCCCCGCAGCGCTGAACTGTAGCAGGATCGGGGTGCCCTGGGTGGCGGATGCGGTTTGTCCGCCGATGGAGACGCTTCCGTAGAACAGGTCGCCCACCGTCACGTTGCCCGCGCCATCAATGGCTACCACTGTAGACACGCGCCAGGCTCCTGGCATCGAACAAACTGCCTGGCGGAGCCACTGGAGTGTGCCGGCCGCATCCCATTTCGCCACGAAAAAGTCGCGCCCACCGATAGCCGGCACGGATGTACCGCCGGTAGGGGTGAGCTGCCCGCCGAAGCGGCCCGCTGCGTAAAGGTTACCGGCGGCGTCGAGCTTGAGGTCGTAAACGACAGCATCCGTGCCCGACAACAGTACTTCGACGAAGGTACCCGCGGCGTCGTAGTGGGCCACCACGGTATTCTCTGGTATCTGCGGATCGGCTGGGTAGGTCTGGCCACCGAGCGTAATGGCGTCGGTGTGCCAGTAGGCGGCATACACCTCTCCGGCGGGGGTGATGGCGGTGGCGAGCGTCATAACATCGTTGAAACCGCTGCTCCCC
>JBKJUQ010000059.1:0-1736 GCA_046590685.1 Hymenobacteraceae bacterium | reverse complement strand
CCGACCACGCCTCCATCGCCACCGAAGCCAAAGTGGTGGCGATGCTCAAGGAGCAGGGGATTGATAAGCGCCAGATCGGCCGCGAGGCGTTTCTGGAGCACGCCTTCGCCTGGAAAGACAAGTACGGCGGCATCATCCTCGAACAGCTCAAGAAGCTCGGCGCCTCCTGCGACTGGGACCGTACCCGCTTCACGATGGAGCCCAAGCTGACCCAGGCCGTGCTGAAGGTCTTCGTCGACCTCTACCAAAAGGGCCACATCTACCGCGGCATCCGGATGGTGAACTGGGACCCCGAGGGCCGCACCGCCATCGCCGACGATGAAGTCATCGCCAAGGAGCTGGCGATGAAGATGTTTTACCTGCGGTATGAGGTGGTGGAAGAGGAAAACGTAGCCGGCACCGTCCCGGTGCCGAGTCAAGAGGATCAACGCGGCACCGAGACGGTGCCGGCTACGCAGTACATCACCGTCGCCACCTCGCGCCCCGAAACCATCATGGCCGACGTGGCCGTGTGCTTCAACCCCGCCGACGAGCGCTACCAGTGGCTCAAAGGCCGCAAGCTGCGGATTCCGCTCTTCGGCAAGGAGATCCCCACGATCTTCGACGACTACGTAGCCATCGATTTCGGCACCGGCGCTCTCAAGGTGACGCCCGCGCACGACATCAACGACTACGAGCTCGGCCAGCGCCATAACCTGCCCGTCATCGACGCCCTCCACGAAGACGGCACCCTCACCGAAGCGGGTGGCCCGTACGCCGGCCTCGACCGCTTCGTGGTGCGCCGCCAGATCGCCAAGGACCTCAAGGAAGCCGGCCTGTTGGAGAAAGTAGAAGACTACCAGACCTCCGTGAGCACCTCGGAGCGCACCGGCGCCGTGATCGAGCCGAAGCTCTCGATGCAGTGGTTTCTGCGGATGGAGCCGTTCAAGGAAGCCGCGCTCGACGCGGTGATGAGCGATCAGGTGCAGCTCAACCCGCCGAAATTCAAGAACATGTACCGCGCGTGGATGGAGAACGTGCGCGACTGGTGCATCTCGCGGCAGCTCTGGTGGGGCCAGCGAATTCCGGCCTACTACCTCGCCGACGGGCAGGTGGTGGTGGCCGAAACCGATGCCGAAGCCCTCGTGGCCGCGCGCCAGCTCACGGGCAACCCGGCGCTTGAGCTCGACCAGCTCCGCCAGGACGACGACGTGTTGGATACGTGGTTTTCGTCGTGGCTCTGGCCGATCTCGGTCTTCGACGGCTTCGAGGACCCGAACAATGCCGACGTCAACTACTACTACCCGACCAACGACCTGGTGACGGCCCCCGAGATCCTGTTTTTCTGGGTCGCGCGGATGATCATCGCCGGGCAGGAGTACCGCCAGGCGGTGCCGTTCCGGAACGTGTACCTCACGGGCATCGTGCGCGACGACAAGGGCCGGAAGATGAGCAAGCAGCTCGGCAACTCGCCTGACCCGCTCGACCTGATTGCCGAGTTCGGGGCCGATGCCGTGCGGACGGGGATGCTGTTTTCCTCGCCCGCCGGCAATGACCTGCTGTATGATCAAAAGCTCATTGAGCAGGGCCGCAACTTCAACAACAAGCTCTGGAATGCCTTCCGGTTGCTGAAAGGCTGGGAAGTGGATACGGCCGCCCCCCCGTCGGAAGCCGCGCAGCTGGCGGGCCAGTGGTTCGGTGCCAAGCTCAACCAGGCCATCAGCCAGCTCGACGCCGATTTCGCCGACTATCGGTTG
>JBKJUQ010000026.1:0-5881 GCA_046590685.1 Hymenobacteraceae bacterium | reverse complement strand
CTTCCTCCATTTGCACGTTTTGCTGCGCGAAGGCTTGGGGTGGGCTGATGTGCTGATGTGCTGATGGGAGGATGGGAGGATGGGAGGATGGGGCTTATCTTAAAAAATTAATGAGTAGCGGAGAGAATTTAATTTTGAACTTGAGCGAAGCATTCGCTTTGGGGATAATGGATTTCACGAACATCCTGTCAGGACAGCGACGTTACGTACTGGCCAATCAGTTACTGCGAGCCGGCACGGCCGTTGGCGCCTTGATGGAAGAAGCCCAAAGCCCGGAGAGCCGCGCGGATTTCCTGCACAAATGCAAAATCGCCGCGAAGGAGGCAAACGAGTCGGCTTACTGGCTGCGACTTTGTCGCAAATCGCCCACGTACCCCACGCCACCAGTTGAGCTCGAAGAGCTGGCTCAGAGCATCCTGCGGGTTCTGAGCAAAATAATGGGCACCACGCATCGCAACGCATAAGCGCCTACCGCTGCTTTCCTTTACGGGCTCAGTTTTTTCGCCTCATCACTTCGGTAACGCTGCTCACCTCAGCACCCACCGGCAATGTCCATCAGCACATCAGCACTTCCCTCCATTAGCACATCAGCAACCTACCTCATCGTGATGGCCGGCGGCATTGGCTCGCGTTTCTGGCCGATCTCGCGTACCGGGCACCCGAAGCAGTTTCACGACGTGCTCGGCGTGGGCCGCTCGATGCTGCAAACCACCGTCGATCGCTTTCGCAGCCTCGTCCCCCCCGAGCGGGTATTCGTGGTGACGAACCGCGATTACGCCGCCCTGGTCCAGGAGCAGCTACCCGAAGTACCCCCCGCAAACATCCTCGGCGAGCCGATTGGGCGCAACACGGCCCCGTGCATCGCGTGGGCGTGCTACCGCATCGCGCAGCTCGACCCCACCGCCACCGTCGTGGTGACGCCCGCCGACCACGTGGTGCTGCGCGAGGAGGTGTTCGTGCGCACTATCGAAGAGGCACTGACCGCCGCCCGCGAACGTGATATCCTCCTGACTCTCGGCATTCAGCCGTCGCGGCCCGACACCGGCTACGGCTACATCCAGTTTATCGACGGTGCCCCCGGCGAGCGCATCCGGAAGGTGAAAACCTTCACCGAAAAACCGAATCTGGAGCTGGCGCAGATGTTCGTGCGGAGCGGGGAGTTTCTGTGGAACTCGGGCCTCTTCATCTGGAATCTGCCGACAATTCTGGCCGGCCTGCGCGAGTACCTGAGCGAGGTGACGGAGATTTTCGATGAAGGCACCGACGGCGCTACTCCCGTGTGGGGCACGCCGCGGGAGACGGCGTTTATCGAGACCGCGTATTCGCGCTGCCGCAACATTTCCATCGACTACGGCCTGATGGAAAAAGCCGACAATGTGTACGTGCTGCCCGCCGACTTTGGCTGGAGCGACCTCGGCACCTGGGACTCGCTGTACTCGCTGTCCGACAAGGACGAAACCGCCAACGTCGTCGACGGGGACGCCTTGCTCTACGACACCACGGGGTGCGTGATCAAGGTGCCCAAAGACCGGCTGGTGGTGGTGCAGGGGCTCGAAAACTTTATCATCGCCGAGCACGGCAACGTGCTGCTCATCTGCCGCCGCGACCAGGAACAGCGCGTCAAGGAGTTCGTGTCGGACGTGAAGGCCCGGAAAGGCGCGGGGTATTTCTAAGGCGCCGGGCGAGGCGGCGGTCTTCGGGGCGGCGGGGGCGCTAACTTAGTAGCGCGTTTCTCTCTTACCCGCACCTTATGGTACCCTTATTTCGCCGGCTGGGGCAGTTGCTGCTGTTACTGCTCGTGCCCGCCCTCGCGCCCGCTCAGACCTTCTCGCTGGCGACGGGCGGCGGCCTGCCCGACCTCACCGAAACGTGCTTTCAGGTGCCGGTAAGCGGCCTGCGGGCGCGGGCCGATTCTACGTTTGGCCTCGGCCAGGTGAGGTTCAACATCACCCACTCGTACGTCGGCGACCTTTACATCACGCTTCACTCGCCCACCGGCGCCGTGATCGTGCTGGTAGATCAGCGCGGCGGCGACGGCGACAACTTCACCGATACGGAGCTGCGAATGAACGCGCGGGTGCGGATCGCGAGCGGGCAGTCGCCCTTCACGGGCCCCTACCTCCCCGACGCCTCGCTCAACGCGTGCAACGACGGCCAGAACCCGAACGGCGTCTGGGAGCTGTGCGTCGCCGACCGCTCCGCCGCCGACGTGGGCATCCTGAACAGCTTCTCGATCACGTTCGGCCCGAATCCCCCGCGCGATCCCGCCGCGCCGCCCGCGCCGTGCAGCCTCACCAACCCGCGCGGCTGCCGTTGCGCCGATTCCGCGCAGGTGGTCTGCGAGCTGCTGCCGGATATGACCGCTTCCGGCGAAATCATCACCGCGCAGCACACCGAAGTGCCCGGCGCGCTGCGCATCTCCAACGCGACGCCCAATATCGGCTGGGGGCCAATGGAGATTCACGCCTCCGGCAACTGCTACTGCGATACGGTCCGGGTATCGTGCGCCACCACCCTCTGCCCCAACGGCGAGCCGCCGAAAGAACAGGTGCTCCAGCGCATCTACCGCAAGGTGCGGGCCGACCGGATCGAATCCTACGACCGCCCCGCGGGCTTTATGAGCTACCACCCGTCGCACGGCCACGTCCACGTCGACAACTGGGGCGAGTTCTCGCTGCGCCTGCGCGGCCCCGGGGCCGATCCGCGCACCTGGCCGGTGGTAGCGGCGGGCGCCAAGCTCTCGTTTTGCCTCATCAATCTCGGCGACTGCTCGGCCAACCCCGGCTACTGCCGCGACAATGCCGGCCGCCTGCTCACGAAGGCCGACATCCCGAACGCCGATTTCGGTACCGTCTCCGGCTGCGGACGCGACCAGGGCATCTTCACCGGGCACCTCGACATTTACGACCAGAACCTGCCGGGCATGACCATCGACCTGCCGAACGTCTGCAACGGCTCGTACTGGCTGGTGTCCACCACTGACCCGAACAACAATTTCCTCGAAGCCGACGAAACCAACAACTCCATCGCCGTCCCGATCACGCTCACGCAACAGCTGCCCCCACCCCGCCCCGCCTTCACGTACTCGCAGGTGAGCGGCCAGTTTGCGTTCTTCGGCACGGGGTTGCCGGCAGCGGCGCGGTTCCGCTGGGATTTCCACGACGGCTCCCCCCTCGATTCGGTCAATAATCCCACCCTGCACGCCTTCGCGGCGGGCAGCACCCACGCCGTGACCTTCACCGTGCTGAGCGCTTGCGGCACCGACTCGGTGACGCGCACGTTCACGACCCTCGGCACCCTCGACGACCTCGCCGCCGCCCGGTTCAACCTGCGCGTGGCGCCCAACCCGACCGCCGGCGCCGCCACGCTCCACTACGCGCTGCCTTCGGCCCAGGCCGCTACCGTCGACGTCTATAACGTCCTCGGCGAGCGCGTAGCCCGTACCGTCCTGGGTCCCCAGGCCGCCGGCGCGCATACCGCCGCCCTCGACCTGGGCCCGGCCCTGCCGGCGGGCGTGTACATCGTCTGGCTCCGCACCGAGCGCGGCGGGCAGGCCGTGCGGGTGGTTAAAAATTGATGTGACGATGTGTTGATGTGGCGATGTGCTGATGTGCCAAAAGCGATAACGCCCCGCCGACCTTGTAGTCGGCGGGGCGTTGTCGTTATCAGTCCTTCACCCAGGCGTTGATCTTGTCGTTGCCTATCAACGCGGAAATGCCCGGCGCGACTGTACCCGCGCCGCGCCTATACCTCGTCGTCCAGCCCGCGCCGCAGCTCTTCGACCGAGCGCAGCACCTTTTCGGTGAGGCCCTTGCGGTAACGCTCCAGCGCCGCCGCCACTGCCGGCTGCGAGATGGCGAGCATCTGGGCAGCGAGCAGGGCGCCGTTGACGGCCCCATCGACCGCGACCGTCGCGACGGGCACGCCGGCGGGCATCTGGAGGATGGAGAGGATGGAGTCGATCCCGCGGATGGAGTTAACCGAGTTGATCGGCACGCCCACCACCGGCAGCAGCGTGAACGAGGCCACCATCCCCGGCAGATGTGCCGCGCCGCCCGCCCCGGCGATGATGACGCGCAGGCCGCGCTTGCGGGCGTTCTCGGCGTACTCGACCAGCCGGTGGGGCGTGCGGTGGGCGCTGACGATGGTGATTTCGTAAGGGACACCCAGCTGCGCGAGCGTGTCGACGGCGGCCTGCATCACTTTCAGGTCGGAGAGGGAGCCCATAATCACGCCCACCACGGCGGTGCCGGGGGCGGCGGGGGTCGGAGGAACAGTCAGGGCGGTTTCGTCGGTCATAAGGACGAAAGTAGCGGCGCCCGCCGGGTCAGGAGCGGATTACAGCCGATTCTCGCCTAAATCCTTCCGCAGGCTCGCGATTTTAAGGCGACGGTAGTGCCACACGTAGCGCCAATCGGCGACGGTATCAATCATCAGCTGCCAGTGGTAGTAATTGACGTATTCGAGCACCCCGAAGGCGCTCGCCAGCAGCATCCAGCCCCAAAGCTCACCGCCGGGCGCACCGGTGGCCGTCAGCCAGGCCTGCCCCAGCAGCGGCACCAGCAGTCCGCCGATCGCCCATTGGTCGAGGCGCTGCCACCGCCGAAACCGGTGCAGAATCGAGGGTTGGCCCACGGCCTCGCCCAGCAGGACCCGCAGCTTGACGTGCCAGTAGTATTGCCCCTGAAACAGCAGCGCGGCCATCAGCACCAAGCCGTAGAGCAGCGGCACGGCGCCCACCAGCGGGTAGCGCCACACTACATAAGCCGCCGCGGCCGTGATAAGCCAGGCGTTGAGTCGCTCGACCGGATAATACCAGCTCAAACGACGGATGAGGTATGCGCGAGTCATCGGCAACGACGGGGCAAGCGACAGAAATAAGCCAGAAAAAACCAGAAATAGAGACAGCTACGCCGCCGCGATGCGGATCAGGCCCGCGGCCTGGGCGGCAAGCGCGCTCGCCGCGGCAGGCGTATCGGCGACGGCCGTCAGGTGGCCCATCTTGCGGTGCGGCCGGGTGCGGGCCTTGCCGTAGAGGTGTACGCTCACGCCCGGCAAGGCCAGCGCGTCGGCCAACCCGGAGACCGTGGCCGGGCCATCGCCACCGTCAGGCGCGCCGAGCAGGTTCACCATCGCGGCGGCACTGCGCGGCGCTACCTCGCCGAGCGGCAAGCCGAGCACGGCGCGCAGGTGCTGCTGAAACTGCGAGACGTGGTTGGCCGCCATCGTGTGGTGGCCGGAGTTGTGCGGGCGCGGCGCCACCTCGTTGACGAGCAGCTCGCCGGCCGGCGTCAGGAACAGCTCCACGGCGAGCA
Organism: Hymenobacteraceae bacterium; assembly: GCA_046590685.1. Lineage (GTDB taxonomy): Bacteria > Bacteroidota > Bacteroidia > Cytophagales > Hymenobacteraceae > JANNMJ01. Next base: position 566 of record JBKJUQ010000026.1, on the reverse strand, counting down.
GACCCACGGTGGCGAAAGCTTCGCAGGTGCGCACGGCCAGGGCGGTGGCGCGGGCGGCCGTGTCGGCGTCAAGATCGGCTGGCGCCACCAGCGTCGTCACCAGATTCGTTCGCGGGTCAAACACCATTTCTACCACCGGAAAGGCGCGCACCTCCCCGGCTACTGACCGCGCGCAGACCACCGCCAGCTCCTTGACGCACGCTACCCGCGCCTCCAGTACGCTCGGCGCGTCAAACGCCCCCGCTACCGCCGCCACGTCGGGCAGGGCGCGCACGCCGTTGCCATCGTAACCGCCGCGCCGTAGCTTCTGGAAAGCCGGCAAAAAATCGACGTACCGGGCAAGGTCGGCGCGGGTTTCGGCGAGCCGGAAATCGGCCGTCGGCAGGGCGTACTGGCGGTAAAACGCCTTCTGCGCGCCCTTGTCCTGGATGATGGCGAGGGCGGCAGGATCGGGGTAAACGGCTTTACCGGCGGCTTGCAGGGTGAGCAGGCCCGCCACGGATACGTGCTCGATCTCGATGGTGAGCACGTCGCAGCCGGCGCCGAAGGCGAGTACGGCGGCCTCA
>JBKJUQ010000542.1:0-2618 GCA_046590685.1 Hymenobacteraceae bacterium | reverse complement strand
ATCCGCGCGGGCTCCAACGTCTTCGCCTGTACCCAGGACTTATTTGGCGAAACCCACGACTATACCGTCACTATCGCGGCTGACCAGTGCAACGTGCCCGTCCGGGGCGGGGCGGTCCAGGGCAGTACGACCTTCTGCCCTTCCCAAGGGCCCTCGCTGAGTCTGCTCGGGCAATCACCCAGCACCACGCTCCAGTGGCAAACATCGCCGGATAGTGTCAACTGGCAGGACCTGCCAGGCCAGACCACCCGGGTCCTCAATGGCTCATCTCTCCACGACACGCTCTTCGTCCGGGTACGCGCTACCTGTACGCTAGGCACGGGGTTTACGGCCGCAGTACGTATCCTGCCCGATTTTCAGCTGTGTTTCTGTACACCGGCCTCGACCGTTTTCTCCTGTGAATACGAATACCTGCGTAAATTCCGGATCGGCAATACGACGCTGGTTTCCAATACGTCTACCTGCCCCACGAGATCGTATGGAATTTACGATCCTACTGTTTCGGCCAATACGGCGACGCTGCTGCGGGGAATTTCGTATCCGTTGACCGCAGTACCTCTTCGGATTGGGAACATCGTGGATCCCGGGATTCGCACTTTCGCCTGGCTCGATGCCAACCAGGATGGCGCGTTTGGTGACGCTGAAGGACTTGAGCTCGATTATATCGATTCCCCCAACGACACTATCGTTACCCTCACCGTTCCGCCAGATGCCCGCCTGGGGCTGACCCGCCTACGAATACTCTCCCGCCGCGACGGGCAGGCTTTTTCGGGGCGCAGTACCTGTAACGTGGTGCCAATGCCAGGGCCATACTTTAACCGGGGCGAGGAAATCCGGGATTACTTCGTCACCATCAATGCCCCGCCCGCTGCTCCGGGTGCCCCGCAGCTCGATAGCCTCTCGGGCCTGCACCGCATCTGCAAGAACACCGGCACCCGCCTGACCCTGCCCGCCTATTCCTACGGAGCCCGTTTGCAATGGCAGCAACGGGTGGGTGCCGGCGCCGGCGTCTGGCAGAATATCCCCGGGGCAGGCGGTGTCCAGTTGCTCACCCAGGCCGTCACGACCACGACCAGCTACCGGGTACGCGCCACGACGCTCACCGATACCACCTACACCCCGCCTTTCGTGGTCGATACGACCGGCGTCTGCCCCTGCACCCAAGGAATCGGCGGCGATGTGCTGACGCGCCAAATCAGCACCATTACCGGCCTGACGATTCACGGCGGCAACCAGTTCATGCTCAACCGCAACCGGACCGCGACGCTCGTGCCAGCCGGACCGCTCACGCCCCAGTCGTCGTTGTATACCAACTATTCTACCGGTGCCGACTCACTGTTCGCTACCTTGTTTCGGGGCCGCACCTGCCTTTTCTATGTCCTGACGCCTCCCCCCTATAACCCGGGCTCTACCGGCGCGGTCTGGTTCGACTACAACCGTAACGGCATCTTCGAAACGTCCGAATACCATCCTCTCAATCCGTTGTTCGGTGGCTCCACCGTGGTCTCCGGAGTTGCCATCCCGGCCAATGCCCCGCTCGGCCCCGTCTCTATGCGGCTGCGGACCGTTGGCGCCGGAACCAGACTCACTCCGGGTGACGCTTGTACGAACTTCCCCAGCGGCGAAACGGAGGATTATGTAGTCATCATGACGGATCCAGCACCTTTCCCGGCGCCCGAAATCACGTTCTCCGGCCGCGCCTGCTCGGGTAGCTCCATCCAACTCCGGTCGAAAAGGCCCCTACCGCCCGGCGCTACCGTGCGGTGGGAAGGGCCAAACGGCTTCTCGGCCTCTACCTCTCAGGCGACGTTGGCGAATCTCACGGCTGGCCAGTCGGGCTATTACTTCCTTACGGTTGAGCGAGGAGATTTTAAACTCACCTCCGCCAGATTTCTGGAAGTTGAAACCTGCACCGTTCTCGCGGAAACCAGCCCAGCTGAACCCTTTTTCACGCTCTACCCGAATCCCACTTCCGGATTGGCTACCGTGCGCTTATCGCCTGCGCTTGGTTCTACTCTGGAGCTTCGGATCCTCAACAGCGTGGGGCAGACGATGCTGACCCAGGAGCTTATGGGTAATAGATCCCCGCAAGATATCCTCCTTGACCTCCGTATTTACCCACGCGGACTTTACGTTGTGCAGGTGGTCGGCGGCAATGGAGCGATCTATCAGAAGCTGGTAGTGGAGTGAGTTTGATTTTAGAGGTACTCACGGTAACAGACCTGGAGTGGTCTTGCCAGCAAAGTTAGGGCGTTGTCTTATGCTTACCTGCTTCACGGCTCCTCTCCATTGCCCGCGCACTACGCATGCCGTACTGCCTAAGTGACCGAAAACCGCTTGCTCAGCCGATTCGCGCCCCCGGTCCTTGGTCAGGTCGCCTGGTAACTCGCCACTAGGTAGACTACAACACTTACCCCAGTCTTAACCTCCTCAACGTCCAGCCTGGCCACACTCATCAACAACGTTGCGTTGACTGCAATCAACATAGCACAAAATAATTTTATTTCTGCATCTTATGACCCTTCATGATCATGAATAGCTTCACGCGGCCCAGCGTCCACGCAAAAAGCCCTCCTTGGGAGAGGGCTTTTTGGTTAAAAGTGGTGGCAGAGCGGATT
>JBKJUQ010000271.1:0-6970 GCA_046590685.1 Hymenobacteraceae bacterium | reverse complement strand
CGTCCAGGCCGCGTAGGCTTCCTGCTGCGCGGTGGTGGCGGCGGCGGGAGTCAGGCCCTGCGCCAGCATGTTCTGTACCTCGCCCGCCGCGACGGCGGCGCTTTGGTAGCCGGTGGTCAGCCACGGCGGCAAATGCACCCCGATACTGCCAAGCAGCCCGGTGAAGTAGTCGGACCACGAGATCGCCACGACGATGTTGCCAATGCCGTACTCCATAATCAGCGCCCACCCGATAATCCACGCCGCCAGCTCGCCAAACGCGGTGTAGGCATAGGTGTAGGCCGACCCGCTGACGGGCACCGTGGCGGCGAACTGCGCGTAGCACAAAGCCGAGAACGCGCACGCGATCGCCGTGAAGATGAACAGCAGCGTGACGGCGGGGCCACCGTCGAACGAGGCTTTGCCGATGGTGCTGAAAATGCCCGCCCCAATGATCGCCGCGACGCCAAACGCGGTGAGGTCGCGCACGGTGAGGGTGCGGTGCAGGCCGCCGGGCGCGCCGTGACCGTCAGTCAGCTCGGGCGGGGTGGCGGCGGCCTCGGCCAGCATCCCCTCGACGGATTTGCGGCGGAAAAGAAAGGAGAATGACACGGCTGACGGAGATGGAGCGCGGCGGATACGCCGCTGGATGGGCAAGTGGGCAGAGCTTTGAGGCCGAAAAGATAGGCACGCGCGCGGGGGTTGCCGGAAAACCTCCCGGTTCGTCGCGGAAAAGTCTTATCTTCGCTGCGCTCCTTTTCTGCCGGACCGGGAGCGAAGGGGGAGCGAACCTCCAACGAACAAAGCGCGGACCCGCTCGGGCCGATTCGGGAGCCGGGGATCTTAGCAGAATACAAAACGCCTCAGGATGCCCCGCCCCCCCGCCATTCAGCTTGCCATTCCGCAGCCGTGCCACGAGGGCTGGGAGCAGATGACGCCCACCGGCGCCGGCCGCCACTGCGCGAGCTGCGAGAAGGTGGTAGTGGATTTCACGTGGATGACGGACGGGGAGCTGGCGGCGTGGTTTGGGGCGCGGGCGGGGCAGTCGGTGTGTGGCAAGTATCGTCCTGATCAATTGGCGCGGCCCATTCAGCCAGTGGCGGCCATCGCGGGACGGCGGCCGGCGTGGTTGCTATCGCTGTCGGTGGTAGTAGCCGCGTGCTCGACGAAAACGGTCGACGACCAATCCGTACCGCCGGGGCCTCACAACGATGCCCAGCTATTACCACCTACTACAGTTCACGGCCGCGTATATCACCCCGCGACGGGCAAGCCGGTCCAGGCGCTCATTGGCATCGAAGGCGATACGATTCACACCTTCAGCGATAGTGTGGGGCGGTTCACGCTTGAGGTTCCTACTCGCCGCGCCGATCAGCACCTACTGGCACTCGCAGCGCTAACGCCTTTGTGCAGTACTAGCGCCGTGGCAGCCGACGGCGTAGAAATTGCGCTGCCATGTGCTTCTGATGATGCTTACGAACCAGTATTGGGACAAACGCACGTCGATACTATCGCAGCGCGAGGGCATTCTTGGTCCGTGTCGAAACACACGCTGCGGCGGTGGCTGAGCCCGCCGCCCCCACCACCGGAGCGGATAATCAGCACGGGGCAGTTCGTCCCACCAACCGATTGAGCTGGCAACTTCGCTAGCAGCGATTTTTGCGGGATGAATGTGATAGCACGCCCTCGAATTTTACTCACGCTGGGGTTACTGCTAATCGTTCTCCTCTGGCTCTTCCAGCCCCCCGCGCCGGATCAATCCCGCGCCGTGCGCCTGGCGCACCGGGCCGTGCGGTGGCCGCGGCAGTGGGTGCAGGGGCGACTGGCGACGGCCGACCGGCACCTGCGCATCAACCTTGACTCCGCCGCGTGGCAGACGCTGACGGCGGCGCGCGCCGAAGCTATCCGGCGCGGACTGCTGCCGAAAGAAGCCAAAACGTGGGTACCGGCGCGGATTCAGGTAGACGGCGGCGCGGCGCAGACGGGCAAAGTCCGGCTCAAGGGCGACTACCCCGACCACTGGGCCGGCGCGAAATGGTCGCTCCGTATCCAGCTGCCGCCCGACGCGCGGCCCGCGTGGGGGATGCGCGTGTTCAGCATTCAGGACCCGGCGACGCGGGAATTCCTGATTGAGTGGCTGCTCCACCGGCTGCTGCGAACCGAAGGGCTGCTGGCGATCCGTTACGAGTTCGGCTTCGTGAAACTCAACGAGGACGACAAGGGCGTCTTCGCGATCGAGGAAAGCTTTGGCCCGGAGCTGCTGACGGCGAATGGCCGCCGTGGCGTCCTGCTCAAATTCGACGAAACGGCGCTCATCGATCCCGAGAAGCGCGCGGCGCCCGATCAGGACGAGCCAGCCATCTTCCGCACCGCGGCCATCGTGCCGTTTGATGAGAAACGGGTACTCGCTGACTCGACGCTCGCGCCGCAGTTTCGGCGGGCGCGGGCGCGGCTGACGGGCGTTCGGGCCGGTACGGTGCCGCTCGATTCGGCGTTTGACGCGGCGGCGGCGGGGAAGCTCTACGCGATCTGCGATTTGTTTGGCGCGCACCACGCCACGCGCTGGAAAAACTCGCGCTTCGCCTACGACCCCCGCATCGACCGCCTCACGCTCATCGCCTACGACGGCAACGCCGGCGAGCGCATCACCCAGCCGTACCCCACGTTGGCACCCGGGCAAACCCTCTACGCGCACGATGACCCGCCCGCGTGGAAAGCGCGTTTCTTCACCAACGCCGCGTTTCTGGCGGCCTACCGCGCCGAAGCCGCCCGCCTGAGCGCGCCGGGCTTCCTGGCCACTTTCCTGCGCCAAGCCGAGCCGCAATTGTCGACCTACCGCCGGCTGATGTACCGCGACCGCCCGACGTACGATTTCGATTGGCTTCGCGAGGGTCTGGAAGCCAATCAGGCGGTGCTGCGCGCCTACGGGGTTTCCGTCAGCCCATCCGCCAACCCTTCCGCCAGCCACTGAGCCGCCAGCGAACGCAGGGCGGCGGGCGTGAGCGTCGGATCGTGCAGCGCGCCGCGGTCGAGCGGGGTTTGCTGCGATTTGCTGAGCTTTCGGCCAGCCGAATCGAGCAGGAGGGGGTGGTGATAGAGCTGCGCGTCCGCGAACGTAGTCCACCCGTCTCCGGCCTGCGCCGCGAGCCACAGCTGCGCGGCCGTGGAGGGCAGCAGGTCTTCGCCGCGTACGATGAGCGTACTGCCATCGGCCACGTCATCCGCGAGCGAAGCCGTTTGGTAGGCGGGCAGGCCGTCTTTCTTGCGAATGACAAAGTCGCCGACGAGCGTCGCCACGTTGAGCGTAAGCGGCCCGCGCAAGCCATCGGCGAGCGTAACTGTCGCTATCGTTGGCACCCGGACGCGCCACGTCGCGTCGGGCGTGGCGAGTGGCAGGTGCTTGTCGCGGCACGTACCCGCGTACTGGCCGGCTGGCCCGGCCGCGGCGGCCACCTGCGTCCGCGAGCAGGTGCAGGCATACACGAGGCCGGGGCGAGCGGCGAGCGTGGCGAGCAGCGCGGCGTAGCGATCGAGGCGAAGATGCTGCGAGTAGCGCGCCGCAAAATCAGCGACGTCGCGCGGACCACCATCCCACCGGATACTGAGCCAGTCGAGCGTCGCGAAGATGCTAGCGAGGTACGCGGGCCGGACGCGGGCGCTGTCGAGGTCGTCAATTCGCAGGTGCAGCCCACCGCCCGCGCGCCGGACGAGCGCCTCGGTCAGCAGAAAATTAAGCGCATTGCCCGCGTGCAGGTAGCCGCTGGGCGTAGGGGCGAGGCGGGAACGGACCACGGATTGACGCCGGTTGACGCAGATTGACGCAGATAAAGCGGATTTTCGGACCGACTGCCGGACGGTGAACGCGGGCTGAATCGCCCAGATTACGTGGGGCAGCTGTTATTTTGACGGGGCGGCCGAACGCGGCGCTAATTTCCGCCTCATTCCGTTACAATGTCGATTCCGTTCTTTTCGCGGGCTTCGCCGGACAGCCGGTTCATTATCTCCACCGATCCGGCCCGCCTCGATCTGGCGGTCGTGCACGACTACCTCGCGAATCGCTCGTACTGGGCGGCCGGCGTGCTCCGGGAGCAGGTTGAGCGCGCGGCGGCGCATTCGCTGTGCTTCGGCGTGTACGAGGCCGCCTCGGGCCGGCAGGTTGGTTACGCGCGGGTCGTGACCGATTATACCTTCTTTGCCTACCTCTGCGACGTGTTCGTACTCGAAGACGTGCGGGGCCTGGGGCTGGGCAAGTGGCTCGTGGCGACGGTGCTTGCCCACCCCAGTATTCCTAATCCGCGCCGCTGGCTGCTGGCTACCGCTGACGCCCACGGCCTCTATACTCCCCACGGCTTCGGGCCGCTGGCCACGCCCGAGCGCTGGCTGGTGAAGCTCGGCGCGTCGACCGCTCCCCCTATTTAATCGCTGCTGATGCCTGATTTCGCCTCCACCGTACGCAGTAGATTTGGCGACGCGGCCCTGCTGGCCGACGACCTCGCTTCCACGCCGCCAACTCTCGTGCTCGAACCGGCGCGGCTCGTCGAGGTCGCGCATTTTCTGCACGACGACCCCGCGCACTGGTTTGATTTCCTGAGCTGCCTGAGCGGCGTGGACAACGGCCCCGCCGCGGGCACGGTGGAGGTTATTTACCACCTCTATTCCATCCCGCACGACCACTACCTGACGCTCAAGGTGCGCGTGCCCCGCAACCTTGAAGGCGAGCCGCTGCCGGAGGTGCCCAGCGTAACGGCCATCTGGCCGGGGGCCGACTGGTACGAGCGCGAGGCGTTTGACCTGATCGGGATTCGCTTCACCGGCCACCCCGACCTGCGGCGCATCCTGTGTCCCGCTGACTGGATTGGGCACCCGCTCCGGCGCGACTATGTGGTGCAGCCCGTCTACCACGGCCTGCCGGTGCCGTATGACCAGCACAACGAGCGCAACGGCCACCAGCCCGCGCGCGACGTCCGCCCGACGTTTGGTGAGCGGGCCTGACCCTTTCTCCCTTTCCTCGCAATGGCCCTTTCTATCACCGGCAACGACTTGCGCCGCCTCGGTTTTCCGGAGGGCCGCGCCATTGGGCTCGCCCTGGCCCAGCTCCAGCGCAAAGAGCATAAGCACCTCTCGAATACGGAAAAGCTCGGGCTCGTGCGGGCCGTACTCGCTGATCCGGCAGCCTTTCTGACCGACTTGGCGTGGAGCCACGTCGCGGGGGCGCTCATCCCGCCGCCGTCGCGCCACGTCGATTTGATCGAGCGCAAGCCTTACGTCGTGTTCGGCGAAGAGCACATTGAGGCGGGCGCCCGCCACCAGATGGACACCGCGATGAAGCTGCCCGTGACAGTGGCCGGCGCGCTGATGCCCGATGCGCACCACGGCTACGGCCTGCCAATCGGCGGCGTACTGGCGACCGATAACGCCGTGATTCCGTACGCGGTGGGCGTCGATATCGGCTGCCGGATGGCGCTTTCGATCTTCGATTTGCCGCCCGCTTGGCTCGACCAGCGTCGGCAGGAGCTCCAACACAAACTACTCGCGAACACGCGCTTCGGCGGCCGCGAGCTGTTCGCGCGCGGTGAGAAGCTGGATCACCCGGTGCTGAGTCGGGAGGAGTTTCGGACGGTGCCGTTTCTGCGCAACAAGCTCGATACGGCGGCGAACCAGGTGGGCACCAGCGGCTCGGGCAATCACTTCGTGGAGTTTGGGGTGGTGGAAGTCACAGCCGACAATCCGGTTCTGGGAGTGCCGCCGGGGCGCTACGTGGGGTTGCTCTCGCACTCGGGCTCGCGCGGGCTGGGGGCGAGCGTGGCACAACATTACACGGGCCTCGCGATGGACGTCTGTCAGCTGCCGCCCGAAGCCAAGCACCTGGCGTGGCTCGGCCTCGACACCGAAGCCGGCCAGGAATACTGGGCCGCGATGAACCTCGCCGGCGACTACGCCGCCGCGAACCACCAGCAGATTCATCAGCGATTGGCGAAGGCGCTCGGCGAAAAGCCGTTAGCGAAGGTTGAAAATCACCACAACTTCGCCTGGAAAGAGCTGCTCGACGGTCGCGAGGTGATCGTGCACCGCAAAGGCGCCACGCCGGCCGGCACGGGGGTGCTGGGCATCATTCCCGGCTCGATGACGGCGCCGGGCTTTATCGTGGCGGGGCGCGGCGAGCGGACGTCGCTGGCGTCGGCGTCGCACGGCGCCGGCCGGCAGATGTCGCGCACCCGCGCCAAAGCCGAGCTGAGCGAGGCCGAAGTGCGCCGCACGCTCCAAGCCCACGGCGTCGACCTGATCGGCGGCGGCCTCGACGAAGCGCCGCAGGCCTACAAGGACATCTTCACGGTGATGGCCGCGCAGACCGACCTGGTAGACGTGCTCGGCACCTTCACCCCGAAGATCGTGCGGATGGACGGGGGGAAGTGAGCTGCGAACTGAGAACTGTGAGGTGTGAACTACTGCTAATATGCAGTTCTCAGTTCTCACCTCTCAGTTCTCAGTTATCTTAATCGCCGCCGAGTTGATGCAGAAGCGCAGGCCGCTCGGGCGCGGGCCATCGGGGAAAACGTGGCCCTGGTGGGCGTCGCAGACGTTGCAAAGCACTTCCACGCGGGTCATACCGTAGCTTTCGTCTTTCACGTACTTCAGCGCGTCTTCCGTGACGGCCTCCGTGAACGATGGCCAGCCGGTGCCCGACTCAAACTTGGTGCGGGAGTCGTAGAGCGGCGTGCCGCAGCACACGCAGGCGTAGAGGCCGGCTTCGTGGGCCTCGCAGTACTCGCCGGTGAAGGCGCGCTCGGTGCCGTGCTCGCGGGTGACGTGGAACTGCTCGGCGGTGAGCTGGGCGCGCCACTCGGCGGGCGTTTTCTCCACGCGGCGGGGCGAAGGCGTGGGGTGGTTGGCTAGGCGGATAACGTCGTTCCAGGTTTGCATGTCGAGGAGGGCTTTGGTTAAACCAGTGAATTGGCTCAGGATAAACGCAGCTAAACGCGCTATGTTCGGC
>JBKJUQ010000098.1:0-31283 GCA_046590685.1 Hymenobacteraceae bacterium | reverse complement strand
CGGGGTAGATTTCTGCGAAATCAACCCCGGGCTGTGGAAAAGAACCCTTTCAGGGTTCGCAGGACGGCCCCAAGCGGACTTTCTGGCAAACTGACCGTCGCAACAAGTCTAATAACTACTACTCCCCTTGGGCCGTGGTTTTCAGTCAATAGTATTCAATCAACATGTCACTTTCCTCCACTTCCATCTCGCGCCCGGTCCTGGCGATCGTGATGAGCTTGCTTATCGTGATTTTCGGGGTGATCGGGTTTCGCTACCTGAGCGTGCGCGAGTACCCGGGCGTGGACCCGCCGATCATCACCGTGGCGACGGCGTACACCGGGGCGGCGGCCGACGTGATCCAGTCGCAGATCACCGAGCCGCTCGAAGAGAGCATCAACGGTATCGCGGGGATTCGTAACCTCACGTCGATTTCGCGCGACGGGCGCTCGACCGTGACGGTGGAGTTCGACCTCGGGATTGACCTCGACAACGCCGCCAACGACGTGCGCGACAAGGTGAGCGGGGCGCTCGGCAAGCTCCCGCGCGACATCGACCCGCCGATCGTGAGCAAGGCCAACGCCGACTCGCAGCCCATCGCCGTCACGTACCTCTCCTCCGACCGGCGCAACCTGATGGAGCTGAGCGATTACGCCAACAACGTGCTCAAGGAGCGCCTGCAAACTATTCCCGGGGTAAGTGAGGTGCGGATCTGGGGGGAGCGCAAGTTCTCGATGCGCCTTTGGCTCGACCCCACCCGCCTGGCCGCGCTCGGCATTGCCCCGACCGACGTGCAGGCCGCGCTCAACCGCGAGAACGTGGAGCTGCCGAGCGGTGCCGTGCAGGGAGCCAATACCCAGCTGACGCTGCGCACGATGGGTCGGCTGACGACGGTGAAGGACTTCAACAACCTGATCCTGCGCGAGGACTCCACCGCGCTCGTTCGCCTTCAGGATGTAGGTTACGCCGAGCTGTACCCCGAAAACGACCAGACCCTGCTCAAGCGCAACGGCCTGCCGATGGTCGGCGTGAGCGTGGTGCCGCAGCCGGGCTCGAACCAGATCGACATTGCCGATGAGTTCAACCGCCGGCTCACGCTCTATGCCAAAGACCTGCCGAAAGACCTCAAGCTCTCGACTGGCTTCGACAACTCGGTCTTCATCCGCGCGTCGATCACGGAGGTGGAGCACACCATCTTCGAAGCGTTCGGGCTGGTGGTGGTCATCATTTTTCTGTTCCTGCGCGACTGGCGCTCGACACTGATTCCGGTGGTGGCGATTCCGGTGTCGCTGGTAGGGATCTTCTTCGTGATGTACCTGCTCGACTTCTCGATCAACGTGCTCACGCTGCTCGGCATCGTGCTCGCGATCGGGTTGGTGGTGGATGACGCGATCGTGGTGCTGGAGAACATCTACTCGCGCATCGAAGGCGGCGAGACGCCGCTGGAAGCGGCGAAGACGGGGTCGGAGGAGATCTTTTTTGCCATCGTGAGCACCACCATTGTGCTGGCGGCCGTGTTTCTGCCGGTGCTGTTTCTGGAAGGCATCACGGGCCGGCTCTTTCGCGAATTCGGCATCGTGGTCGCCGGGTCGGTGATCATCTCCGCGTTCGTGTCGCTGACCCTCACGCCGATGATGTGCGCCCGGCTGCTCAAAAAGAATGAGCAGCACAACTGGTTTTACCGCCAGACGGAGCCGTTTTTTGAGCGGCTGATTGGCGGCTACCGCGCTTCGCTCGAAACCTTCCTGCGCCGCCGGTGGCTGGCGTGGGGGCTGGTGGCGCTCACGGGCGGCGGCATCTGGTACTTCGCGCGGGTGCTGCCGTCGGAGCTGGCGCCGGTGGAAGACCGTAACCGCATCTCGATCCAGGCGACCGGCCCGGAAGGCGCGTCCTTCGAGTTCATGGACGCCTACGTGAGCGACGTTATCAAGCTCGTGCGCGACTCCACCGGCCAGAACCTCGACAACGTGCTGACCGTGACGTCGCCGGGGTTCGGCGGGGGCTCGTCCACCAACTCCGCCATCGCGCGGGTGCTGCTGAAGGTGGCCGATGAGCGCCCGCGCACGCAGCAGTCGATCAGCGACGGGCTGACGGCGGCCGTTAAGCAGCTATCGGCGGCGCGGGCCTCGGTCTCGCAGGATCAGAGCTTCGGCTCGGCCGCCGCGCCCGGGTCGGTGAATCTGCCGGTCCAGTTCGTCGTGCAAAGCCAGGATTTCGAGAAGCTGCGCACCGTAGTACCGCAGTTTCTCGACGCCGCCCGGCAGGACCCCACGTTCGCGTTCGTGGACGTGAACCTTAAATTCAACAAGCCCGAGCTGCGCATCACCATTGACCGCGAGCGCGCCCAAAGCCTGGGCGTGAGCGTGCAGGACATCGCCCAGACGCTGCAAGCCGGCCTGAGCGGGCAGCGCTACGGGTACTTTATCAGGGAAGGCAAGCAGTACCAGATCATCGGACAGGTAAGCCGCGCCGACCGCGACCAGCCGCTCGACGTGCGCACGCTCAGCGTGAAGAGCCGCGACGGGCAACTGGTGCAGCTTGACAATGTGATTCGCCTCAACGAGCAAAGCACGCCACCGCAACTCTTTCGCTACAACCGCTACAACGCCGCCACCTTCGCCGCCTCGCTGGCCCCCGGTCGCACGATGGGCGAGGGTATTGCCGCGATGCGGACCATCAGCGAAAAAGTATTGACTCAGGGCGCGTACAGCACCGCGCTGGCCGGTCCCTCGCGCGATTTCGAGGAAAGCTCGTCGTCGCTGGTGTTCGCCTTCGGGCTGGCGCTCGTGCTGATCTACCTGATCTTGGCCGCCCAGTTTGAGAGCTTCCGCGACCCGGCCATCATCATGTTCACCGTGCCGCTGGCGCTGAGCGGGGCGCTGCTCAGCTTGTGGTACTTCAACCAGACCCTCAACATTTTCTCGCAGATCGGGATCATCATGCTCGTCGGGCTGGTGACAAAAAACGGCATCCTGATCGTCGAATTCGCCAACCAGCGCATTGAGCACGGCGACGATTTTCGCACCGGCTTGCTCGAAGGCGCCACGGCGCGCTTCCGGCCGATTCTGATGACGTCGTTGTGCGCCATTCTCGGCATTCTGCCGATCGCTATCGCCACCGGAGCGGGCGCGTTCAGCCGCCGGGCGATGGGCATTGGCGTGGTAGGCGGACTGGTGTTCGCGACGGGGCTCACGCTGTACGTGGTGCCGGTGATGTACTCCTACTTCGCCACGGCGAAGAAAGGACGGCAGCCCACGGCGACTGGCGTAGTGGAAAAAACGCCGCGCGAGTTGGCGGCGGCGTAATTTTTAGATCCTTCCTCCGACTCGTGATTCGTCGTATCCTCCTTGTTTTCCTTATCGTCTTCGCCGGCACCGTGCGTGGGCAAAGCATCGCCGACGCGCCAGCAGGGGCGCTGACGACCGGGCCCGCGCTCACGCTGCGGCAGGCCGTTGAGCTGGCGCTGAGTCAGAATTACGGTATCCTGATCGCGCAGCGCGACATCGATATCGCGACCCGCAACGTGAGCCGCGCGAATGCCGGACAACTCCCGTTCGCCGACCTCAACCTCACGCAGTCGAACAATCGCGTCAACCTGCAGCAGCAGTTTACGGGACGCGACCCGCGCATCACCAATAACGTCCCGACCAGCTTGCTCAACGCTAATGTGGCATTGACGTGGACGGTCTTTGATGGCCTCGGCATGTTCGTCGCCTATGACCGTCTCAAAACCCTCGAAGGGCAACAGCGGCAAGTCACCCGCGCCGCCATCGAGCAGACGGTCGCTAACGTGACGGATGCATATTTCGACGTCGTGCGCGCCACCGGTCAGTTCCGGGCGCTTGAAGCGGCGTTGCGCATCGGTCGCGAACGGATTCAGCTTACCCAGGCGCAGGTAGAAGTGGGCGTGAAAGCGAAAGTTGAGCTCCTGACGGCCCAGGTGGACTACAACGCCGATTCGTCCGCGTGGCTGCAACAGCAGGAGACGCTGACGTCGGCCCAGATCCGCCTCAACGAGCTGCTCTCCCGCGCCCCCGCCACGGTTTTCAGCGCGACCGATTCTATCGTTGTCGCCCGTGGTCTCGCGCGCGCCACTATTGGTGACCGCGTGCGGACGGCCAACCCCAGTCTCGCCGCCGCGCGTCTCCGCGTAGAGGTAGCCGAGCAGGGGCGGCGGCTGATTCGGGCCAGCCGATACCCGACAGTGGGGCTGACGGGCGGCTACGGGCTTACGCGCAATTCGAATGGCGCGGCCTTTCTGCCAGGCACCTCCCAGCTCACGACCAACGTCAACCGCCAGCAGGGCTTCAACTACGGCATCGTCGCGTCGCTGCCGCTCTTCGACGGGTTCCTGCGGCGGCGCCAGGAGCAGAACGCCCGCGTGGTAGTAGAGCAAAGCCAGCTCGCCCTCGACCAGACCAGCCTGCAACTTGATGCCGAAGCTGAGCAGGCCTGGGCGCGCTACCAGAACCGCCTGCGCCTGCTGACGCTGGAAGAAGCCAACCAGAAACTGGCCGATCAGAACGTGCAGATTGCGTTGGAGCGCTACCGCCTCGGACTGCTCACGCCCCTGGTGTTGCGCGAAGCCCAGCGCAGCCAGCTCCAGGCAGCCACCCGTCTGCTCGACATTCGGTACGAGGCCAAGCAGGCCGAAACTGCGCTGCGCCGCTTGAGCGGCGAGCTGGTGCAGGCCCGCGAATAGCGGACTCGGCATTGGGGTGCGACAGTAGAGCCACCGCCGGCTCGGGCCCGTAGTTTTAGCTATTGGCTTCGCCTGCGCGCGCTATCGTTGCTTGTATCTTCGCGCACCCTCACGCTTGCAACTGAGCTAGGCGTGGCAGGCTGCTTATCCATTCCTTCCATCTTTTTCTCGTTTTTCCTTGAGGCACCTTTTCCGCTTAGGTGGGGCGCTGGTGCTGGGCGTGTTTCTGCTCAACAGTCAGCACGCCCACGCGCAGGATACCCGCATCCTCGGGTTCGCCGACGTCACTAGTACCGCGAATACCGAAACCGGCAAAGTCTCCTTCGGCCTCGGCGAGTGGGACCTGTTCATCACCTCCGATTTAACCGACCGCATTTCGTTTCTCGGCGAAACGGTCTTTAAATATGACGCTGCATCGGGCACCCGCTTTGGAGCCAGCGTCGAGCGCATTATCTTCAAGTACAATATCAAGGGCAATCACAACCTGCTGCTCGGCAAGGTGCATACGCCCATCAACTACTGGAACGATACCTACCACCACGGGCGGGTCTTCTTTCCAACGATCTTTCGCCCGGCGGTCTTCACCGAGGGCTTACTCCCACTCCACACCCTCGGGGCGGGCGTGCAGGGCCAAAACCTCACCGACCTGCGTTTCGGGTACGACGTGATGGTCGGTAACGGGCTCGGCTCGGGCGACGCGGCGGATAACGACCTTGCCAAGTCGGTTACGCTCGCCGCGCACGTTAAGCCGTTGGAAGGGCTGCGGATTGGCGGCTCGGCGTATTTCGATCGCATCGCGCCGGGCGCGGCCGGTCATTCGCACGGCACATCGGCACCCACTCCGCTCAAGACACCCGTGCGGCAGCAGGTGTACACGGCGTCGGTCGCTTACTTCCGGCCGCGGCTGGAGGCTTTGGTCGAGAACTCCTTCTTCTTCAATCGGACCGATTCCGCCACCGACGCCACCAACGCGCTCTACGCCTACGCGGGGTGGCGTATAGCGCCTAAAGTAGTGGCCTACGGGCGCTACGACCTCATTCGCCATCCTCACGCCATCAGCAGTGGCGAAGACCACGCGCACACCACCTACTTCACCACCGATGGGCTGCAAAGCGCGGTCGGCGGAGTACGGTACGAGTTCAGTTACCTGGCCGTGGCCAAGCTGGAGTTTCAGCACGACGAGCGCACGCGGCTAGTGGGGGGCAAGCGGGCCACCAACGCGGTGACGTTTCAATTTGCCGTTGGTTTCTGATGCGCAGCTCTATGAAACGCTCGCTTTACTACTTCCTGCTCGGCGCCGCGCTGGTGCTGACGGCTGGCCAGCCCGGCGCGGCCGCGCCACCGCCTGCTTCCACCCCCGGCCAGGGTGCGCCTGACCAGCGCCTGGTAGCCATCGTGAGCCAACAGGGCACGACGACCGACTTGTCGGCCGCCGATTTTCGCAAACTCGTCATGGGCGAGCGGCAACGCTGGAAAGACGGCGCGAAGGTGTCGATCGCTCTCATGAAAACCACCAACCCGGTGGGGGAGGCGACCGCGCAGCGCGTGTTTCGGATGACGGGCAATGAGCTCAACAAGTACTGGCTCGCGCTCGTGTTTCAGGGGCGCGCCAAAGCGCCGCAGTTCTTCACGTCCGAAGCCGAGCTGGCCGCCTACGTGCGCGACACGCCCGGCGCGATCGGGATCGTGAGCCAGACGGCCGCCGCCGGCCAGCGCACCGCCGCGGTCGACGGCAAAGAGACGTTATAAGTTGAGGGCGTCCGCGCCCTGATTCCTGTTGCCCTTCAAACCGCCGCCGCTATCCTTTTCCAGCTCGAACATATCCTCCCCGTCGCCCTCACCGTCAAGACCAAAATCTGGCTGACGATCGGGGTTATCGTGAGCGTCTTTACGGCGTTTTTGCTGCTGTTTTTCCCCGCCCAGCAGGAGCGGTACTTCCTGCGCAAGTACAACGGAGAGGTGGAGAACCTCGCGCGGACGGTGGCGCTCGGGGTGAAGATCGCCATGACGGAGCAGAACTTCGAAGGCGTGCAGATGGCCCTCGATTTCGCGAAGGCGGACCCCCGGCTCGAGTTCGTGGCGCTGGTGCAGGTAGATTCGGTGCGGAACGCGGTAACGGGCCGCTGGCGCGTGACGCGCACCGTGCTGAATACGTACCCGGCCACCGCGAAAGTGACGGCTACTACCGCATCCACGGAAGTTGTTATCGTCAAGCGCGCCTCCATCACGTCTCCTTCACTACCCGGGGAGGTGATCGTCGGCTTCACCACGGAGGAGATTGCGCGCCAGATGCGCGAGATCCGCCAGCAGGCGTTGCTGGTGAGCGCGCTCGTGTTGGCGCTTGGGATCGGCGTGGGCTGGTGGCTGGCGCGTACCATCTCGCAGCCGGTGCTGGCCCTGCGCGACGCGGCCATCCGGGTCGGGGCGGGCGACCGCGCGCAACAGGTGCGCGCCAATTCCAGCGATGAGATCGGCGAGCTGACGATTGCCTTCAACCGGATGGTGAGTGATCTGGCGTCCGCCGAAACCCGCGAGCAGCAGAAAAGTCGGGATCTGTTTGAGCAAAATCGCGTCATCGAGCTCAACCGCGACGAGTTGGCGCATACCCTCGCGGACCTTAAAATGACTCAGAGTCAGTTGGTGCACTCCGAAAAAATGGCGTCGTTGGGTCAGATGACCGCTGGGGTGGCCCACGAGATCAACAACCCGATCAACTTTGTGTCGGTCGGGATCGAATCGCTCCGCCACAACGTGGCCGAGATCCGCAGCGTGCTCGACGCGTACCGCCAGCTCGGCCCCGACGAGCCCGCCGATGATCTGCGCGCGCGGCTTCTCACGATTCGGTCGCTGGAAGCGCAGCTGGAGCTGCCCGAGCTGATCGAGGAAGCCGACGAGCTCTTCGCCTCCATCAGGAATGGCGCGCGCCGTACGACGGAGATCGTCAAGAGCCTACGCAATTTCTCGCGCCTCGACGAAGACACCCTCAAGCCGGTGCGGCTGGAAGAAGGCCTCGATTCCACGCTCACCATCCTGCACAACCAGTTCAAGGACCGCATTCGGCTGGAGCGGGCCTACGCGCCGCTGCCACCCGTGCCGTGCTACCCCGGGCCGCTCAATCAGGTGTTCATGAACGTGCTCAACAACGCCATTCAGGCCATTCAGGGCGCGGCCGGCACGGATGGGAGCGGCCTGATTCGCATCACCACGGCCATCGAGGACCGCTGGGCGACGGTTCGCATCCGCGACGACGGGCCAGGCATGCCCCCGGAGGTCCAGGCTCGCATTTTTGACCCCTTCTTCACCACGAAAGATGTGGGTACCGGCACCGGTCTGGGGCTCTCGATTACTTTCGGGATTATGGAGCGTCACCACGGCCGCATCCGCGTCGAGTCGGCTCCCGGCGAAGGCACCGAGTTTATCATCCAGATTCCCCTCGAACCGGCCGTCGGCGCTGCTTAGCGCTCCGGTCACTCGCTACCGCTGCGCTGGCTTCTTTCCATCTCCTCTGCCTTCCTGTTTCTTCCTAAGTTATGGACGCTCCCGTTAAGCCCACCATTCTCTACATCGACGATGAAGCCGATAATCTGTTGGTGTTTAAATCGGCTTTTCGACGCGAGTATACAGTTTTCACCGCCCTGTCCGGCGAAGAAGGGCTTACGATCCTGCGCGAGCATCCGGACATCGCACTGATCATCACCGATCAGCGGATGCCGGCGATGACGGGCGTAGAGTTCCTGCGCCATCTGCCACCCACCGACGATTCGGTTCGGATGATCCTGACGGGCTTTTCCGATGTGCAGGCTATTATCGATGCCATCAATTCCGGGTCCGTGTACCGCTACATCACGAAGCCGTGGGAACGAAGCGACCTCAAGATCACGATCGACAACGCCCTCGAAGCCTTTCAGCTGCGGCGGTCGAATAAAGAATTGATTCGGGAGTTACAGGAAGCGAACGACGACCTGGAAGTGCGCATCGAGGAACGGACGCTCGAAGTGCACCGCCAGAAGGAAGAGATTGAAAGCCTGCTGCTCAATATTTTGCCCGCCGAAACCGCGCAGGAGCTGCGTCGGGAAGGCCGCGCCCAGGCCCGCTCGTATCCGGACGTTACGGTGCTCTTTGCCGACATTCAAAACTTCACGCACATTGCCGAGCAGCTAAGCCCGGCGGATCTGGTGGCCGAGCTCGATACCTGCTTTTCGCGCTTCGACGCGCTGATGGACCGGTATCAGATCGAGAAGATCAAAACGATTGGCGACGCGTACCTCTGCGTTGGCGGCTTGCCCAACCCCGATACCCACGAGCCCGCGCGCGTCGTGGCGGCCGCGATCGGTATGCTGGGCGTAATGAGTCAGCTCCGGGCCGAGCGACAAACGCAGGGCCGGCCGTGGTTCGAGGTCCGCATCGGTATTCATACCGGCCCGCTGGTAGCGGGGGTAGTGGGGACCAAAAAATTCGCTTACGATATCTGGGGTGATACCGTCAATATCGCCGCCCGCCTGGAGCAAACGAGCGAGGCGGGCCGCATTAACCTCTCGCAGGCCACCTACGAACGCGTCAAAGATCAGTTTGCCTGTACGCCGCGCGGCATGGTGCAAGCCAAGAATAAGGGCGCGATGGGAATGTATTTCGTGGAATCCGCTACCGTGCCGGAGCTGGTGAGCGGCTAGGCGGGGTAGGCGATCAGCTACGCTTTTTGCCCGCCGCGATCATCTCGGCGGCTTCCACCACGCGCTTGCGCCGGGAGTCGTCTTTCTTGGCGCCCTCGACCCACCGCACGTATTCGCGCTGGTGGGAGTAGCTCAGAAGCGCGAATTTTTCGCGCGCGCCGGGCGTGAGCAGCAGTGCTTCGGCGAAGTCTTCGGGCATCTCCACCTGCCGCGGGGCTTTGTCGTGGGCGAGGCGCACATGTACGGTGTGGCCCCACGTTTTGCCAATGGCGCCACGAACCTGCCGAATAACGATCAGCCCGTGGGTGCCGTCGCCGATGGGAAACAGGGAGCCCTGGTACGGGAAGCCGTCGATGGTGACGCGCACCGGTAGTTGGCCCCGGGTGCCATACACGTCCGCTACCGCGAACGGCACCAGAAAATACACACCGCCATTTTCAGACTCCAGTTCCAGGACGGCGTCGAACTCGTGTTCGGGCGTAAAAGCAAGCTCAGGCATAAAATCACAATCGAGCCTGCAAGTACGGCAGCGTTTCGGGTTTGCGGGCTGAAAGCGGCCAAAAACAAACCCCCCGTTGCCAGTCAGCAACGGGGGGTAGTCGAACAGAGTAATTCGAGAAAGCAGAACGAGTTAGTTCGGCATTACTACCTTGTCGAGGACGTGGATGACGCCGTTGCTCTGGATCACGTCGCAGGTGGTGATGGAGGCGACATTGCCTTTCTCATCAACGAGCACGATGTTTTTCGGGCCGTTCATCATCGCCTTGAGCGTGCCGCCGCTCACGGTTTTGTAAGAAGCAGTGCCTTTACCGGCTTTGATGTCGCTCATCAGCTTATCGCTGGTGATTTTACCCGCTACCACGTGGTAGGTGAGGATTTTGGTGAGCGTCGCTTTATTCTCAGGCTTCACCAGGGTCTCCACCGTGCCGGCTGGCAGGTTTTCGAACGCGTCATCGGTTGGCGCGAACACCGTGAAAGGGCCTTTGCCTTGCAGCGTTTCCACGAGGCCGGCCGCTTTTACGGCTGCCACGAGTGTCGTGTGATTCTTGGAATTGACCGCGTTCGATACGATGTCCTTGGTTGGGTACATCGCCTCGCCCCCGACCATCACGGTCGTAGGAGTAAGGCTGGCAACTTGTGCCTGAACCGAGGGAGCAGCCAGCAGGGCGGCCGCGAGAGCGAGGGGTGCTACGATGAACTTCATCAGGAAATAAAAGAATTGGTTGGAAAAAATCGGCGGACAATTATCCGCTTGCCCAAACCACATTTCAACGTTCCTGCCAGAAATACTGCGAAAAAACCGCTACGAATGAAGTTTTTTTGCGTTACGGCCGTCCGAAAGCAAATAGATTAAATCGCAATTAATTCGGGTGACGGGCTAACTTAATTTGCCTTAAAGGCGCTGAATTCCGCGTGAATGAAACGCGATTACAGCTGCGTTGTCCCGTCGTCGTTCGTCACGGGCGGATTATTTTTAATATTATTAAGCCGTTGAGCCTCCTGCTTCCGCAACCGCCGACGGCGGAAAAGCTCATCGAAGGAGTCGAACTGCTGCGTGTGGACCAGCGAACCTGCCTGCCGGGCGGTGTTGGCGCGCTGAATATCGCGCGAGGTTGTCTCATAGGCCAGCTTGAGGCGCAGGTGGCCATCGGGCCGGATGTAATACTCCAAGCTGATGTCGCCGAGCGCCTGGTTGGCATTGTTGGTCGGGGCAGTGCCGGCCTGCGGGGCCACCGTGCTGTTGCCGGCGCCGTTGCTCACGCCGCCCTCGCGGGTTAGGCGGAGGCGGCCCTGCATAAAGGAGTACGAGACCCGCACCTGCATCGCCTGCAAGGCCGTCTGATCGAAGCCCGCCAGACCCAGGTCTATTTCCAGATTGGAGTCGATCT
Organism: Hymenobacteraceae bacterium; assembly: GCA_046590685.1. GTDB lineage: Bacteria > Bacteroidota > Bacteroidia > Cytophagales > Hymenobacteraceae > JANNMJ01. The sequence goes on along the minus strand of JBKJUQ010000098.1, from coordinate 20,043 downwards.
GCGAAATCCAGTACGAAAGCTGGGTACTCAGAAGCTCCCCGACCGAATTGGAAAAGGCGTTATTTCCCACGTTGGCGCCAATGTTAAACTCGTTCTGCGCCGAGAGCCGCTTGAGTACCAACAGCGAGAATACCTGCCGGTTGAGTTCCTGGGCGTCGTTACGGATGTTGTTGGCGTAGGCATCGAGGGCCGACGTCAGGGTTCCGCTGCTCTGCTGGGCGGTCGAGAAGTCGAGGCCCAGCTGAATCTCGGGCGCCAGCAGTGAGCCTTTCAGGTCCATTAGAGCTACCACGGGTACTACCACGTTGGTATTGCCCACGATGTCGGCTAATGCGCCGAGGATGGGCTGGAGCGACGTTTTCTGGGTGTAGGTAGCCGTCAGGTTGAGCGTGCCGCCGTAGGGGTCGCCATTCCAGGAGATAGTGCCGCCGGGACGCACGACGAATTCTTTGTTGACTACCCCGAGCAGGGTAAAGTTGTAGAGCCCGCGCACGATCTCCACGTTGCCGTACATGTTGAAGTTGCCGCGCGTGTCAATCGCGAGTGCCACCCGCCCCTGGCCCGTGCCGCGAATGATATCGCCGGTGCTTTCATCGAAAATGACTTCGAGCTGGGCGTCGGGCGTTACGTCGAGGTTCATATCGAGTCGCAGGCCACTTAAGTCGGGGCCGGTAGCGGTGAGCGAGTCCGGCCGGCTCGTAATGAGCGTGTCGCCACTCGGCGCGTAGCTCACGAATTTGATGAATGAGGAGCGCGATACTTCCGCCTGGTTGTCGAGCGGGATAGAAAGCCGCGTGCCGGGATCGGTCTTGGCGTCGATCCGGACCGTGAGGTCCTCCGGAGTGCCACTCACCGAGAGCCGGCCCGAGCTAAAGGCCGTGCCGTAGTAGAGGTTATTTTCCTTGCGCGTGGTGTTGAGCACCATAAAGCGCCGGAACGACGCGCGCAGGTCGAGCGACATATTCTGGAATCCTTGCTCGTAGATGGTGCCGTCAAACGTCGCGTTGTTGGCAAACTGGTCGCGCAGCACCAGGTTCCGCAGGCGGATACCTTCTTTGTCGAAGCCAATGCGCGCGTTGGTGAGCGAGGTGTCGCCGGGCGCCAGGGGGCCGCTGAGGCGATACGACGTGTTGAGGTAGCCAAAGCGGAAACGCCCCTGGTGTACGTCTACGCCACCCCGCAGGATGGGCGCGGCCATGGGGCCGAGAATGTCGAGCTGGCCTTCCATCGTGCCGCGCAGATCATCCATCAGGAAATCCAGAAAGGGCTCCACGAGCTTAAGTGGCGCGTCGGTGAGCGCCGCTTGTAGGGAAAGCTGCTGGTCGGGCGCCGCATTGGGCGAGATGCCGCCGTCAATCGTCAACAGGCGCTGGCCGCCGCGCGCCAGATTCAGGTCGAGCCCGAGGCGCCCGTTACCCGCCGAACGCAGATTGCCGGCGACGTCGCCGAGCAGTACCGAGTCGAGAGCCAGCGAGTCGACGCGAAGCTCCCCGCTGAACGCGGGCTGGGGCGCGAAAACCTGGCTAATATCGAAGTGCGTGTCGCGAATGAGGCCGCCGAGCTTGATCGCATCGGGGGCCGTGCCGAACAGCGGGTTAAGCGAAGCGAGCTGAAAGGAGTCGACCGTGACCGCCAGGGGCGCGCGCGGGTCAGATTGCGATAACCGCCCGGTGGCGCCCACCGTCTGGTCGCCACTGCGCAGAAACAGGTTTTCGACGCTGATTTCCTTGCCGGCACCGCCGATGACGATGCGATTATTCGCCTGGAAGCGCCACGGCGTAGCCAGCAGGTTCACGCCCGATTCGGGGGTAAGCCGCACTTCAATCGCATTCGTCAGGAAGGCGAGGGAGCCGTTGAGCTGCGCGGCGTTCGTCGACTTCTGCTGTTTGATAGCACTCGTGAAATCGATGAGGCCTTTGTTCCAGAGCGCTTCTACGCGTAGGTTCTCAGTCAGGCCGAGCCCCGGCAGCCGCTGCTGGCGGCTCGTGATGAACGCGCCGGCGAGGACCTCACTGGCGTACGGGAGCTTTGAAGTGTTGAATTCGACCGCGTTTTGCGTCAGCTCTACCTCCTTGCCGTAGCGCACGTAGGCCACGTTGCCGCCGAGCTGAAAGATGGACGTCTTACCCGTCCGGAAAAAGCCGTCGAGCTTGGTCGAGTCGGCTACTTCGAGGCCCGGCACGAAGACCCGCAACAGCGGATTTACGTGCGTGAGCTGAACGGCCAGCTCCACCCGGTAGTCAGGCAGCGCGCGTTGCGCCTTGCGGCGATAGTAAGCGGCCGTCGCGATGGGGTCGGCCTCGAACTCAAGCGTGTATTCGCTCGCCAGCGTCCGCACGTCGCGGAGTAGCTCGGAGTAGCGGAAGTCGCCCGCGAGCCGGACGTCAAGCGCCTCGGAGTGAACGGTCAAGGTGCGCTGATCGGCCACCAGCGTCGAGACGACGTCGAGCGTATCGAGGTGGCCGCGCGCCGTATCGTACAGAAAGCGCGTGTCGCGGAATTTCATCCGTCCCACCAGGGCGTCGAGCGTCAGGCCCTGAAAATCGACGTCGGCGCGGGTCGCGAGAGTGAAGGGCACCTTCGAGTAGCCGAGCGCGCGCAGGTCGGCGTGCTTGAGATCGGCCTTGAGGTCGAAAGCCGGCCGCTTGGGGTCGAACGTAACGTCGCCGTCGGCCGTGAGCTTCAGATTGGGGTCGTCGGCTGTGAGGCGCCCCGAAAAGCTTTGCCCGCGCAAGGTGCCGCGCGCGGCCAGCCCCCGGTACGTGTAGCCCAGCAGGTCGATGCGCTGCACGCGCACGTCGGTTTCGAGGCGGATCGTTTTCAGGTCGAAGCTCTGGCCCTTTACCCGACCGTTAAGACTCACCGTTTGCACCAGGTCGGTCTGGCCAATCAGGCGTCCGAGCTGGAAGTTATCGGTGCGCACCGTGCCCGAATAAGTGGAGAGGCGCGCGTCGGGCTTCAGCTTGAGGTTGATGTCGCTGGTGAGCGTACCGAGTCGGGTGGCGAGCGTTCCGTTGGCCACGAAATCGTCGTAATAACCCGAGAACTGCCCGCGGAGCTTCGTCGTGCCTAGGCGCTCGACGTACGTGTACGCCTCAGCCGGCAGAAAGCGCTTGATATCGCGCGGGTCGACCACGGACGGCTGGAAATTCAAATCGAAGAACGTCTCTTGCCAGCCCGGCAGACCATCCATCGCGAATGAGCCGTGCAGGCGCGTGGTGCCATTCACGGCCAGCAGCAGGTTGCGCGTCCGGAAGTTGTTGACCTTGCCGTCGAACTGCCCGCTCAGCGTCACCACGTCTTTTTCAAACAGCTCGTTGAGCACGGGAGCGAAGACGGCTACGTCGCGCCCCAGCACGCGCGACGAATCGAGCCGTAGCGCCATCCGGACGGAGTCGTTGAAGTAGCCGAACGCACCCATCGACGGGTAGTCGAACCGGATCAGCGGGGCCCGCACGTGCGAGTCGTTGAAGCGCAGGTCCGTTTGCCGGAAGCTCCAGCGCTGCGGGCTCCACGTTACGTCGGCCGTCAGGCCGCGCAGGTTCGCGTTGCCGGCGCGGTCCACGGTGCGCAGGTTCGTCACTTGCGCGCCGATCGAATCGGTGCCGAGGTTGAGCTTCGTCAGGTCGCCGTAGAGCGAATCGAGGCGCATGTGCGCGTAATCGAAGCCCGGCTCCTTTTGGCGCGGCACATTCTCGTTGTCGAGGATGAAGCGGCCGTTTTCGAGCGCCACGGCCTCAATCTTAAACTCGAACGAGGAGGCAGTCGTATCCGAGGCCGGACCGATCAACCGCTTCACGGCGCCGATGAACGTATCGAGGTTGGTCGAATCGGTGCCGGCGTAGGTCACCATCCGAAAGCGCGGCTCCACGAGTCGTAGCGTGGAGATGTGAAGCTTGTCGGGGTGGAAGATGGAAAAAAGCGAGATATTGGCGTCGAGCCGGCCGATGTTGAAGAGCTCTTTCTTCTTGTAATCGAGCACCCGCACCTGGTCGAGCAGCACCCGCGAGAACGGCCGCACGTCGACTCGGCCAATGGTAACTTCGTGGCCCAGCTTCTGCGTAAGCGTCGTCGCCGCCTTGTGCGCGGCCCACGTCTGGACGCTCGGCATTCGCAGGGCTACCAGCGCGCCGCCGACCAGCAGCAGCGCCAGCAACACCAGCGTCAGCGGTACGCCTACGAGCCACTTGGCCCAGCGCGGCCAGCCCCGGCGCGGGGGCGGAGCCAACGGTGGAGGAGAAGGAGAGACGTTATCGGTTGTTGGTTCGGCCACGGATACTGCGGATACAATAGATAAATAGGCGTCGGGCGCGGCTGTAACCAACGCGCCCAGCAAGTTGTGATAAACTAAAGGTACACGAAGCCGGCATGCTACCCCAAAATTCGCTCACCCCACCGCATACGAAAAACCCGGCCGGACCGGTTATCCTGGCCCTCGAATCTTCCTGCGATGATACAGGCGCGGCCGTTATCTGCGGCGGCCGGGTGCTGGTGAACCGCACGGCTGGTCAGGAAATTCACGCGCGCTACGGCGGCGTAGTGCCCGAGCTGGCCTCGCGCGCTCACGAACAGCATATCGTGCCGCTCGTACGGGCTACGCTGCAAGAAGCGGGCATCGAGCCCGCGCAGCTCGACGCCGTCGCCGTCACGCGCGGCCCCGGCCTGCTCGGCTCGCTCCTGGTGGGCACGTCGTTCGCCAAAGGGTTCGCGGCCGGATTGGGAGTGCCGGTTATCGGCGTTAATCATATGCGGGCGCACGTGTTGGCGCATTTTATTGAGGAGCCGCGTCCGCCGTTCCCGTTTCTGTGCCTTACCGTGAGCGGCGGCCACACGCAGCTGCTGGTGGTGCGCGCGCCCGCCGACTTCGAGCTGCTGGGGCAGACGATGGACGATGCCGTCGGCGAAGCCTTCGACAAGGCCGCCAAGCTCCTCGGCTTGCCTTACCCCGGCGGCCCCGCGCTCGATAAGCTGGCCCAAACGGCCGAACCCGGCGCCTTTGCCACCGCCTTCCGCGTCACCGACCAGGCCGGCTTCGAGTTCTCGTTCTCGGGCATCAAAACCCAGATTCTCTACTTCCTGCGCGATCAAACGAAGCTCAACCCCGCCTTCGTCGACGAAAACCGGCCTGCGCTCGCCGCTGCCATCCAGGCCGCGCTCGTCGGGGCGCTTATTCGCAAGCTGCGGCGGGCCGTGCGCGAGACGGGCATCCAGCACGTGGCCATCGCCGGAGGCGTAGCGGCCAACTCCGCGTTGCGCGCTGCCCTCGCCGAAACCGCCACTCAGGATCAGTGGGCCGGCCTCTACATCCCCGCCTTCGAGTACTGCACCGACAACGCCGCGATGGTGGCGATGGCGGCGCACTTTCAGTTTCTGGCGGGTGATTTCGCCGATGCTTTCTTGAGTCCGGAGCCGCGGTTGAGCTTGATCACCCCGTAATGAAGAGTGTGCTAAAACAGTTGTTCGCCCTGCTCGTGATGGTGTCAGGTTTTCTTGGGCTCTTCGCGGGAGCGGGTTGGCTGCTGGCTCCACCCGCAGAGCATTTTACTTCGCACCAAGTTTTTGTGAATGGGGAAGTATTGCACCTTGACAGTAAGGAGCCAGTGCCAAGACTTCGGATTACACTCATGCATAGCCGAAATCCAGGAATCAGCGCTGATACTTTAGTGGACGTGGCTGACATCCGAACCGATGCATCAGGCAAGTTCTCGTTCTCTTATTGGACTGAAAAAGAGAAGATGTTTTGTGCAATAATTTTTGTCAAAGGGAGAGCCTGCATAGAAGATTGTCACCTTCCATCGTGGGAAATAAAGCAAGACACAGCCGTAAAACGTGTCTTCCTTTTCGACTGCGCAGTATCAGACAGTGCGACCAGTAACAGCTTGTAGTCATTTGTTAGCCGAAGCAACCTTTCACTCCCGCTCAAACGGGTTCGCCGGCCTCACCAGTAACACCTGCTCTTCGCGTTCCACCCGCACACTACCCGGCGCCGCGCCGCGCGGCTTGCGCACGTACTTGCGGGGCGTGACAATGACGGGGCAGAGCGAATCGGCTTTGCGTTTGGAGTACCACGCGGCGAGCGCGGCGGCCTGCTCGATGACCGGGCGCGGGACGGGCTGCGTGGGATTGGGGCGACGGATGATAACGTGCGAGCCGGGGACGTCTTTGGCATGGAGCCAGAGATCGTCTTTGCGGGCGTGGCGCAGGGTCAGCTCGTCGTTGTTGGCGGCGGAGCGGCCGACGAGGATGCGCCAGCCGTGGCTCTCGAACTCCTTGAACGGCGTGGCCGGCAGGGCGGCGTCGGCTTTGGTTTGATTTAGCTCGTCGGTGAGGTTTTGGTCGCGGAGCCAGTTGCGGAGCGTTTTGAATTCGGCGTTGTCCTGCATCGCCTCTAAGGCGGGGAGCTGATCGAGGGTTCGCAAGGCCGTGTCTTCGTAGCGGGCGAGGCGCTCGGTTAGCTCCTGCACTTCGCGCTGCTGGTTTTTGGCTTTGCGATACAGGTTTTCGGCCACGCGCTGGGGCGTGGTTTCGCGGCCGCGCAGCTTCACGACGCGCGTGGTGTCGGTGTAGAAGTCAAACAGCTCCACTTCCGTCGCGCCGGGCGGAATCTGCGTCAGGTTCGCCATAATCACGTCGGCGGTCTGGCGATACGACGCGTCGGTGGCGAGGTGATGCAGACGTTTCTGCACTTCGGCGGCGGCGCGGAGCGCACCGTCCTGGCGGCGGGTGAGGAACCGGTGCGCGCGGGCGTAGAGATCCGCGAAGGCGGTAGTAGAGCGGTAGCGCCGGACGTACTCCTCGGCGGCAATCAGCGGGTCAGAAAAGGTAAACTGCACCTCACCGACGGGCAGCAGCGAGAGCCGCAGCGCCCCAGCGATCTCAGTCAGGTAAAACGCGGTGGGGTTGAGCAGCGCGACCGTCAGCTCCCCCCAGTGCGCGGCCTGCGCATCGGGCGGGGCGGTGTCGTAGGCGCGTTCGCGCAACCAGCGGGCGGGCACGTCGCCAAAGTAGCGGGGGAGGTCGCGAAGGCTGGTCGGCACGGGCAGCGCGGCGAGGACGGCTTGGGCATCCGGGGCCGCCAGCGCCAGCAGCGTGGGTGCTTTCAGGTCGGTATCGTCTTTCAGCTTTCGGCGGAACAGTACCGGTGCGCGCGCCGAGCCCGCGGCCGGCACCCACACCACGTTGGCCCGCGGGCCGTGGAGCTTGAAGTACAGCGCCGCCCCATTGGCCAGCGAGAGGTGAAAGCTGCGCTCGCCGAAATGCGCGTGGGCACCGCGGACGACTACGCCGATGATCTCCGGCAGCAAATCAACTGAGTTAGCCCGCGCCCGCCGATATTCCCCCGGGAACCCCAGCGCCGTCGGCGCGCCGGTGAGCACCGCTCGGACCCACGTTTCGCGCTGGGCCGCCGCGTCGGCGAAGCCCAGCACCAGCTCATCCTTTTCCTGCGAAAACGCCGTGGCCGCCGTGCTGCCCGCGAGCCGGGCCGCCAGCGCCGGGGCCAGCTGGCGCAGGAAAAAGGTATTAAGATGCACGGGGCTGAGATGTGAAGTGTGAGATGTGATGTGAAGTGTGAGATGGAGCTATGCGGCAGTTATCGGGCTGCCGTTCACATCTCACACGTCACATTTCACAATTAAGTCTTCGGTACGCCTACTAAGTACGTCACGCTGCGCGCGAAACCGGCCGCTTGTACCCCGCACGTCCAGTCGTAGCGATTCCCGGGATCGGCTTCTCGGGCGAGGCGCCGCAGATCGGCGGGGGGGTAGAGGCGAAATAACGACGCCGTGCCGTCCCACAGCACCCCGAGCGGAATCAGCGGCACGAGGTACGTGAACACCAGGCGACTCCACCGGAACGGCCGCAAAAAAGGCGTTATGGCGAGCAGAATCAATGGTGCGCCAAGCCAGAGCGCCAGCCATTCCCACCAACGCTTGCCGGCGCCTTCGAACACACCGATGCCTGTGCCGGCCGTCACCGCATCAGTCAGAATGTGCCGCGCGAGCGGCTCGGGGAAGTGGTGGAAGGCGGAAAAGAGTGTGCGGAAGCCCGGCAGATCGGCCGGCACGGCGGTGGCGTCAACCGATTCAACCCGAAACGCGAGAGCGCCTTCCGACTCCGCCGCGAGCCGGGCGAAAGCGGGCAGGTTGGGGTAGAGATCGGTGAGCGTGACGGGTACGGGGCGACCCAGCCGCTGGCCCAAGCCGCGTTGCACGGCGCGGATGCCGCCGCCGCCGCCCGAGCCCAGGTCGAGCAGCCCCAACGCGCCCGTGCGCCGCAGCGCGTCGGCCAGTTGCGGTACGATGGCCTCGTAGACGCCGGCGCGCTCAATGGACCACGTCAGCGCGTCGAGCATCCCGCTGCGGATCGCGTTCGGCAGCCACGGCTGGTCTTCAAGCTCGGGAACGTTGAGGCGCGTTTGCAGAAATTTCGGGAGAGTAACGTACTGGCAGGTGTCGTCAGGGTGCGAACGATACCTACGCAGGGGCAAAGTAGGAGTTGGGAAGTGAAACCTGCCGGAACCTCGGGTAGCTTCCGGACAAGCGTCCGAAGGCTACCTGGGCGTCGGGTAGCCTTCGGACGCTTGTCCTAAGCCTATCTGCGTGGCAGGTAGTGTCGGGACGCGCGTCATGACACTACCTGCGCGCCGGGTAACGTTGGGATGCGCGTCCCAAGTCTATCTGCGCGCCGGGTCGCTAATAGGACGCCGGCTGCCCGCACCGCGATACCCCGCGCCACGTGGCGTAGTTTTGCGGCGCTCCCCGCCCGCGCTGAATGCCCCCGACCATCGTCCCTGCCCCGTCGTCTTCTCCTGCCGCCGCTCCCGCTGGCCCCCGCCCGGGCCGGGGCTCGCGCCGCTGGATTCGGCTGATCTGGACGGGGTTTGCCATCGGGGTAGGAGCGGTGCTGTTCTTCGGATGGGCCGTGTCGGTTAATTTTCTGTACCTTTTCGGCCCGCTGCCGAGCCTGGAGCGTCTCGAAAACCCGCGTCCGCCGGTGCCAAGCATCCTCTACTCCGCCGACGGCGTGGAGCTGGGCCGCTACTACCGCGAGAACCGCGCGCCCGTGCCGCTCGACTCAATGGCGCCAGTCCTCATTCAGGCGCTGCGTGCCACCGAGGACGCCCGGTTCGAGGAACACTCGGGGATTGACCTCACCGCGCTCTTTTCGGCCGTGGCCGCCGGGGCGCGCGGCGACAAGCGCGGGGCCTCCACCGTCACCCAGCAGCTCGCCAAGAACCTCTTCAAAACGCGCGGCGTGAGCGCGAAGGGGCCGCTCAATCACGTGCCGGGCCTGAAAACGCTCGTCGCGAAGGTGAAGGAGTGGATCGTCGCCGTCCAGCTCGAACGCACCTTCACGAAGCCCGAGATCCTGCAGCTCTACCTCAATACCGTCGACTTCGCGTCGAACTCCTTTGGGGTGAAGGTGGCCGCGCGGACGTTTTTCGGCACTACGCCGCTCGCGCTCAAGCCGCAGGAAGCGGCCATGCTCATCGGCATGCTCAAGGCGCCTACGGCCTACTCGCCGCGGTTTCAGCCTAAAGCCGCGCTCGCCCGCCGCAACGTGGTGCTGGAGCAGATGGGAAAGTATAAGTTTCTGATGCCTGCCGACGTCACGAGTCTGCAAGCCATGCCGCTGGAGCTGCACTACCAGCCCGACCTGCACATCGACGGCCCGCAGGCGTACTACCGCACGGCCGTCGGTCAGACCCTCGAAGCTTGGTGCGCGGCCCACGAGCTCGACCTCTACGCCGACGGCCTGCGCTTCTACTCGACCCTCGACACCCGCTACCAAGCCCTTGCGGAGGAGGCCGTCCGCGAGCAACTCAAGCTGCTCCAGCCGCGCTTCGACAACTACTGGCGCTCGCGCGGGGCGCCCTGGGCCGACGAGAAAGGCAAGGAGATTCCCGGGTTCATCGCCGACGCGATGCGGCGGACGCCCTATTACCAGCAGCTCAAAAAACGCTTTGGCTCCGACACTACCCGCATCGGCGAGGAGCTGCGGCGCCCTCGTCCGATGACCGTGTTTTCGTGGAAGGGGCCGAAGGAAATGATTCTCTCGCCCCTCGACTCGCTCGCCTACTACAAGCGGATGCTGCGGTGCGGGATGATGACGATGAACCCTAATACCGGCCAGATTCTGGCGTGGGTGGGAGGCGCCGATTTCAATTTCTTTAAGTTCGACCACGTTCGGCAGGCGCGCCGCCAGCCGGGCTCCACGTTCAAGCCGTTCGTGTACCTGACGGCCATCGACAAGGGCTACTCGCCCTGCGACCGCATCCGCGACCAGCGCATCACCATCAAGTACGAGGAGAACGGGCAGCCGATGGAGTGGCAGCCCAACAACGTGACGCGCTCCTACACCGGCTCCAACATGACCCTGCGCTACGCCATGGGGCGCTCCGTGAACTCCGTGACGGCGCAGCTCACCGAAAAAGTGGGGTGGGGCGAGGTGGCGAAGTACGCGAAGAAGGTCGGCATCACGAGCCCCCTGCTCGCCGTGCCGAGCATTGGGCTCGGCTCGGGCGGCGACGTGAGCGTCTACGAGATGGTCAACGCCTACTCCACCTTCGCCAACGGCGGCTTCCGCAACGAGCCGCAGCTGCTGGCGCGCGTCGAAGACCGCAACGGCAATATCATCGACGCGCCCCAGCCGCGCCAGAAACGCGTCCTGCGCGCCGAAACCGCTTACCTGATGCAACACATGCTCCTCGGCACGATGCAGGAGCCCGGCGGTACTTCCCAAAGCCTCTGGGACTATCCGACGCTCTGGAAACGCACCAGCCGCCGGCAGGACAACGAGATCGGCGGCAAAACCGGCACTACCTCCAACTACTCCGATGGCTGGTACATGGGCGTCACGCAGGAGCTGGTGACGGGCACGTGGGTGGGCGCGGAAGACCGGGCCGTCCACTTCCGCACCTCCAGCACCGGGGAAGGCGGCAAAACGGCGCTGCCCGTTTTCGGGCGCTATATGAGTAAGCTCTACGATGCGGGACTCGCCGAGCGCAAGCCCTTCGACCGCCCCAAGGGACTGAACATGCCTAAGCTCAACTGCTACACCGCCGCCCCGCGCAAACCCAAAGTGGACACCGTGGCCACGGACGCGCTGCTGGAACAGCTCAACAACGGCACCGCTCCGCCCCCGTCGATTGAGAACGTGCCGGTGCCGCCGACTGAGTAAGGACAGTGGTAGAAGTAGGCGTTTTTTACCGTACTATCACCTCCACCCGCCGGTTGCGGGCCCGCTCGGCGGCCGAGTTGTTCCGCGCGATTGGTCGCGTCGAACCGTAGCCGAGGGCGCTCAGGCGCTCGGGCGTCACGCCGCGCATCGCCAAATAGTCGAGTACGCACTCGGCGCGCGCTTCGGAGAGGCGCTGGTTGAGATCGGGGTCGCCAATGATGTCGGTGTGGCCGCTAATCTGAATTTGCAGCGCGGGCTGGGCCAGTAACGCCTCCGCGAGGCGGTCGAGAGTGCGGGCCGACTGGGGCAGTAGGCGGGCTTTGGCGGTTTCGAAGTACACATTTGGCAGGTCGAACTGCACCCCGCTTTTCAGGACGGGCATCGGGGCCAGCGTATCCGGGGCGACGGGTACGGCGATGACCGTCGGGGTGGGGATAGGCTCGGGCGACGGAGGAATCCCCGTTCCCGGCGCGTCCGGGTTTCGCTGAAACAGGTAGCGGGCCGCGATCTGCCGCGCCACTGGCTCTTGCAAGCCGGGCAGTTTAGGGCGCTCGGCCAAGTCGTGGTCGTCGTCGGGCAGCAGCCACCGCAGCTGCGCGCGGGCTTGGTAGCGCTCTTGAAAATACTCGACTCGCAGCGCCACCGCTTGGTCCGCCTTGAGCGTTACGCGCCGGCGGTAATCGGTAGGAGTCTGCAACTTCCATACGTCGAGGATCAGCTTCTCATCGACCCAGACGCGCATGCCATCGTCGGTGCTGATCACGAAGGTGTACTCGCCAGGCTCGGGCGGGCGCAGCCAGCCGGTCCAGCGCACGGCGTAGTTTTCAGCGGGCAGCCCTTGGCCGGGCGCGCGGCCGTCCCAGTTGAAATCGATGGTCGGATCGACGCGCGTTCGCAGCACCTTCGTCAGCTCCCGGTCGTTGAAAAACGTTGCCGTGAGGCCGTTGGGTGAAGCAGCGACCGCTGGCGCAGCCGTTTGGGCTCCGGCGGCAGGCGCCAGCAGCACCAGCATCAGCGACCAAAAGCCCGGCCGCACCAGCGATAAGGAGTAGGATGTGCGCATCAGCGAAAGAGGAAAAGCGCGCGGAATCATCGTCGGCCGGCTGGCCGTCCGGTGCTGATTCCTGCGAATAGAAAAACGTTGCTTTGGGGGTGGCGGAACAATGGGCCGTCCCGCTACTTCTGTGGTGTCTGCGGCGCAGGCCAGCCTTCGTAGGTCATTCCCAGCGCACCGGTGGCGCCGGTGATGCGCAGGTCGAGTTCGGCCTGCCGCGTGGCGCTCAGGTTGACGATCAGCGCCGCCGAGCCGGTCGTGAACGTAAGATCGGCCTTGGCGCCTGGCGGCAAAACGCCCCGACCCAGCGTATCGCCAGCGGCGAAGCGCTCGACTACGCGCACGGTCACCGACCCGGAATTCGTGCCTTTCACCCGGAAGGCCCCGCGCTGCCCGCCGCCGAGCACGAACTGTTTGCCCGGTTCGATGAGCAGGTGCGACGTGATGGGGCCGAACGTAAACGCCAGCATCGGCAGGGCCAACAGCAAGCAAAAAGAGGAAGCGAGGGAGCGGCGAAAATTGAAAGAAGCGGACATGAAAATGGGGGAGAGAAACGAAAATGAAGGAACTGGAAAATGTGGAACAACCGGCGAGGGCGGCGCCTTAGCGGTTTGGGGTGGTCGTTGGGGCCGCCGTTGCTGCTACCTGATGCGCAAACTGCGATTGCAACTCGTCATCGGTGCCATTGATGACTTCAAACTCGATCACCGCGTGCCCGAGCAGCGAGTTGCGTAGCTCATGCCGCTTGGGTGGGTTTTGCACGTAGGCCGCCGAACCGGGAGCCAGCGCCAGGGTTACGGTAGCACCGGGACCGAGCAGGCCGCGGTTGATGGTGTCGCCGGCGGTCGTCCGCTCGAACAGGGCCACGCACCGGCGCCCGACGTTGTGCGCCCGAAGGAGAAAACCCGTCGGGCGCCCCGCGCCGAGATCAACGACCGCAAGCCGACGCAGCGGAAGGTGCGCTTGTAAGTGGCCGGGAGCAGAGCCGGGTTGGGCGGCACCCGGCAGACTCACGAGTAAGAGAAGGCCGGCGGCAGCAAAAGCGGCGCTGTGGACGAAAAAACGGTCGAGCGCCCGGGCGGCGGAAGTGAGGGGAACATGCATCAACTTTCGAATGGGTTTTGGTGAATCGATGCGACAAAGCACCGACAACCCCCTGCCGCTAATCGCCCCAACTTCAAACTATCGCAAATTGGCACGTCCCAACGTATGAATTGAGCCGCCCTTAGTTGCTGATTTCGGCCAAAAACTCGCTGGGAGTCAGGCCGTTTAGTTTTTTGAACACCCGATTGAACGTTGACTTAGAATTGAAGCCCGCTTCGAGCGCAATAGCCAACAAAGTGTAGTGCCGGAACGCCGGATCGCGCAATCGCCGGGCGGCTTCGGCCACTCGGTAAGCGTTCACGAAGTCGTTGAAGTGCTGCCCGCTACCCGCGTTGATGACTCGCGAGAGGACGCCCGGCGCCACGCGCAATCGGTTGGCAAGGTCGGCCATAGTCAGCTCAGGCTCCCGCCAGGGCTGATCGGATTCCATCAGCGCCAACAGACGCGGCAGCCATTCGGCTACATCGGGCAGTGGCGCGGTCGGTTCGGTGGTCAAGACCACGGGAGTCGTGGTGGTAGCTTCAGGGAACCTGTCGGTGGATGGTGCGGTCGCCGGCACAGAAGGGCTGATTTTTTCTGGTTCCACTGCTGAAAACAGCAGCGCTGGGTGCCCGCCGCTACCCGCCTGCAGACCCGCGAAGCTCAGATAATAGAGCAGGGCACCCGTCCCGAAATACGCAAACCACAGCTCATCGAAGCTTAGCGATACCCCCACCCATTGCACCACATCAAAACCCAGCCATATCACTGAAGCTGCCAGCGTAGCCAGCAGCGCGCGTCGCACCCACTGAAACCGCAGCTGCGCCGTATCCGAGAAATGGGCGTTGAGGTACTGCTGGTAGGCGCGGTAGGAGCGCAGCGTCTGTGTACCGTACCAGCCCAGCGAAACATAGGTGAGCGGGCCCAGCCAGTTCAGGCTTTGCAGCCAATCGGCCAGCGCGCCCTTGGTGCCGAAATGACCGGTCAGAGCCTCGCCACGCACCAGATGGTGCCAGCCCACGTCTACGAGCCACGCCGTCAGATAAAGCGCGGCGGTGCCGAGAGCCGGCGCGAAGTGCGCCCAATCGTGCCCGCGCAACCGGAACGATTGGTCGGTGAGCGCCCGGAAGTAGAAGAACGTGAGCGGCCCAAACGCCAGTCCATTCATCCAGGGTACGTAAAACATCGTGGTCGTGAGGCCATCGTGCGAATCGTACCAGCCGGCGTACCCCAGCAGCCACTGGCTCACGCTCAGGGTCAAGACCAGCAGCAAGGCGCCCAGCAGCCGGTCAGCGAGGGATTCGTCGCGCCGCCCGCGCCCCCACAGGGTGCCGCCTGCCAGCACCCCCTGCACGGCAAACGGTAGCAGCAGCGCAGAATGAAGGTTGAGGCTGAACGTCACGGCTGGACGATTAAGAAGGCACGCGTGGTGGCGCGCATCAGGGCCGCCGGTGAGCGATCAGGCCGCGTAGAGATTGGCCAACGCGGTGCTCAGCTCGGGGTATTCGAAGGAAAAATAGAGTCCCGTCAGACCGTCGGGCCGCACCCGCTGCGAGCCGAGCACGGCCTGGGCGCGTTCGCCCAAGGCCAGCCGCAATACGAAGCCCGGCACGTTGGGCAGCACCAGGGGCCGGTGCAGCACGTCGGCAATCGCGCGGGTGAGGGCGGCGTTGGTCACGGGCGCCGGCCCCACGAGGTTGTAGACGCCGGTGTAGCGCGCATCCGTGAGAGCCGCTTCGAAGGCCCGGCACAGGTCATCGATGTGAATCCAGCTCGTCCACTGCTTGCCCGAGCCGAGCGCGGCGCCCGCCCCGAGGCGCACGGGCCGGGCCATCTCGGGCAGCGCGCCGCCGTCGGCGCTGAGCACGATGCCGATGCGCATGATGGGCACCCGTAGGCCGGTCGCGCGGATCTGTAGCGCGGCTGCTTCCCACTGACGGCAGACATCGGCAAGAAAATCTTGGCCCGGCGCGGGTGCGGGCGTGTTTTCGGTGAGCCACGCGTCGCCGCGGTCGCCGTAAATCCCGATGGCGGCAGCCGATACCAGCGTCTGCACCTGATGATCGCGCCGGGCGAGCGCGTCGCGCAGCAAATGCAAGCCGCGCACCCGCGATTCGAGAATCTCCTGCTTGCGCGCCGGGGTCCAGCGGGCATCCATCACGCCCGCACCGGCCAGGTGCACGATGGCATCGGCCCACGGCACGGCGGCAGCGTCGAGCTGGCCGCCCGCCGGGTTCCACCGAAAGGCGCGGTACTCTGTGGCCGTGCCGCCGCGCGAGAGGTGCGCGATGGTGTGCCCAGCTTCGGCCAGCCGCCGCGAAAGGCGGGTGCCCACCAGACCCGTACCGCCGGTGATGAGGATGTTCATTTAGGTAGTTGTTGGGTAACCGTTAATCGTTGATGGGCCCTGTAAGGACACGAAAGGCAAAGCATCAGCCCTGACAGGCTACCCATTAATCAGAGCAGATTTGTCATCTGCGTACGGCTCGTAGGACTGTAGAGACGCATTCTTGCGTTTCCCGCATCCTTGCGCTCCACGATGGTACGGCACACGTACATCGACTCTGGATTTGCTCTAACAACCATCAACCATCGACCATCAACTATCAACCAAATCACTTCCCGATCATCCGCAGGAACTCCAGCCGCATCGGGCTGCCGGGCTCGCTGAATACGCCCCCAAAATCGGTCGTGATGGTGGAGGAAGTAGTATCGTTTACCCCGCGGCTCATTACGCACAGGTGATCGGCTTCGATGAGGATCGCGACGTCGGGCGTGCCCAGGGTCTGGCGCAACTCTTCGCCGATCTGGCGCGTGAGGCGTTCCTGCACCTGCGGACGACGAGCGTAATACTGCACCACGCGGTTGAGCTTCGAGAGCCCCACCACCCGGTCGGTTGGGAGGTACGCGACGTGAGCCTTCCCAATGATGGGCACTAAATGATGCTCGCAGCAGGAGAATAGGGTAATGTCGCGCTCCACGAGTAGCTGTCCATACTGATACTGGTTAGCGAAGAGCTTGACCGCCGGCCGGTTGGCGGGATCGAGGCCCCGAAACCACTCCTGCACGAACATCTTCGCCACGCGCCGCGGCGTGCCGCGCAGCGAGTCATCCGTGAGATCAAGGCCGATAATCTCCATCACGGCCGCCATATGAACCTCAATGGCGGCAATCTTTTCATCGTCAGACTGCCCAAAGGCATCGGGGCGCAAAGGCGTCCGTAACGGAGCGGGCAAATGGCCATCGGGCAGAGTGGCAGCGGAAACTGCGACAGTCGGAACAGAGGTAGCGAGATCGTTCAACAGAAAAACAGAAAGTGGGAGCCGCAGCTACGGCTCTCCGTAAAAATATGCCGGAGCCCAGATGCTCGGCTAGCCAAGTGCCAAGCGCGGGTTGTTAGGCGCCGTCGTATTCAACAAAGTTGCGGGGCGTTTCAAAAAGCGTCACGTGTAACCGTAGCGTCGGGGGAAGTACTGACCGCAGCCGGCGCCAGATGACCGCCGCGATATACTCGGCCGTCGGGTTCAGCGCGCGAAAGTCTTCCGTATCAAGGTTCAGGTTGCGGTGGTCATAGCGGTCAAGGATTTCTGCCTTGATCAAGTTGCTAAGCACTTTGAGATCGATTAAGTACCCGGTTTCGGGGTCGGGCTCGCCCGTCAGGCGTACTTCAAGCTCGTAATTGTGTCCGTGGTAGTTAGGATTCGCACAAACGCCGAATACCTCAGCATTTCGCTCGTCAGACCAATCCGGACGGTAGAGCCGGTGGGCGGCATTGAAGTGTTCGCGTCGGCCAACAGTTATTTGCATATGGGTACTCGCGTGGGGCTACCTTAACTCCCGTGGCGCGCCTTTTGTTTTAGGCACGCTGGTTGTGGCGAAGCGCCTCACCGCATCCCGCAGCTAAGAGCTAATTCTTACCTTCACTCCGGGTCACTTTTCTCACGTTCCTTCTATCAACTTCTCTCTTTCGGTTCTTTCGGATGAAAAACGTTACTCTTTCTTTGCTGCTGGCTAGCGGCTTGTTGATTGCCCAGCCGGTCGCGGCCCAAAAATCGCCCGTTGACGAGATGGATATGTCAATCGACGCTATCCCGCGCAAGGGTCAGCGGGTTGTCATTCAGCTCGACGCAAAAGCCGTAGAAACGGCTTGGTTGAAACAGCTTAATGATCGGGTTGGCAAGGTCACAAACAAAAAGGGCGTTTATTACATCAACTCTGCCATGATTGATGCTATAGCGAAAACGCCTATGCGTTTGATTTCCCGTGTCGATCCGACCGCTACCGGTACCGCCGTGTGGTGGTCGCTGGACCTCGGTAATGCCTATCTCGGTAAGGACGCCACGCCGGTACAGTATCGGGAGGCGGAAAAATACCTGAAAGATTTTGCGCGGCAGCTTTATCGCGACGACATCGCTTTGCAGGTGCTGGAAGCCGATAAAGCCCAGAAAATCTCGCAGGATAACCATATCTCCGTTATCCGGGAGGCTGACGAAACCAAGAAGGCCGTCGAGCGCAACAAGATAAGAAAAGCGGAGATTGACGCCTTGATGGCGCAGAACCAAGCCGAGCTCCTCCAGCTCAACAACGCTTTGGAGGACAATCTCAAGAAGCAGGAGGCCGCCCGTGCCGACATCGTCGCCAAGCGAGTGGCGCTGGAGGCAGTTAAGGAAAAAGTCAATAAGATAGAATAGTTATTCGCTCTAGCGCAACTTCAAACGACCAGCGGCCGCCTACTCTCCCGGGAGTGGGCGGCCGCTGGTCGTTGTGCAGGCAACGGGTAAACAGTTGGTCATCTGACCGGGCGGTACTCCCAGCGCCAGACGGGGCCATCGTCGGGGTCTACTTCTTCGCCGGTGTGTACGAAACCCGTGCGGCGCAGGACTCCAGTTGAGGCATTTTCATTGGGCATCGTGTGCGCCATTATCAGCCCAACGCCCGCCTGCTGATGGGCCCAGTCCACTAGTGCGGCAGCGCCCTCGATCGCTAGCCCCCGCCCGCGCGCTCCGGGAGCAAGGCCATAGCCAATCTCAACTGTGCCGGTAGGCCCAACTGGCCGGCCCTTAAAGCCGCCACCCCCCAGCATCTCACCCGATTCCCGGTCGAAATATCCGTACAGGCCCCAGGGTAGCAGTCCGGGGTCGGCCTGCACCTGCTGGAGCCAGAAGGTCAGTGCTTCGGGAAAGTCCATCCACCCGGCTGCTATTGGAACCCCTAGCTGCCGGGTCAACGCTGCATCGCCAGCCACAGCAGCCTCGTAATCAGCTATGGTGAAAGGCCGGAGCCGCAATCGCGGCGTCAGGATATCGGTTGTCATATCGTCCGTCCTACGGATAAGGGGTGGGGTGATCAGGAGTTATTTTTCCAATACGGTCCGAATCTGGCGTTCGGGCAGCAGGTTCTCGAGGTGCAGCGCGAAGCGAATGTTTGAGGAAAAATCGCGCCACGAAACGGGCGTATCCTGAGCGTAGTTTGAGCCAGCAATGGGGAAGTACACGCGGAGCGCGTTGCTCAATAACGAAGCAACTACGCCCGTGCCGTAGTAGGTAGCGGTAGCGCCATTGCCGGTGCCGGGCGTCGTACCAAGATCCCCATACACGCTGAGCGGGACTTTCGGTAGCTGGGCTTCCAGGTTCGCCGCCGCGAGCCAGCGATTGCTCACCACCGGTATCCACGCGTGAAAGCCGCCGTCGCGATCGTCGGTCTGGCGCGGACCCGCTTGCAGCGCCCGCGAAATCTGCGAGCGGTCGAGGAAGATCGTCTCCCGCAGGTAATCAGGTGAACCACTCATCCCCAAGAAGAAATAGTCTTGCCGGCGGTTGAGAATCCCGCCCCCGAATACCCGCAGCGAGATCGATTTTTTCTTGGAATAGTAGCGCTCATACCGTACGGCGAGCTTGCCCACGTTGGCTCCGTCGAAACGGGTAATGGACCCCATCCGATCCGTGAGGGCGCTGGCATAGAAGTTTTCGAAGCGCGATGATACCGTCAACTGATTCAGGGCGTTGCCATAGCGCAGCTCATAACGCAACCAGCGGGCGCCACCAAAGCCGTCATCGATCGTAGCGCTACCAGTGGGGTCCAGACCAGTACCCGGATCACGTCGCACCAGCGTAATGCCTAGCTGCGCCGTCTGGCGTGCTGCCTGCGGTGAGGTAGCCCGGAAGCGCAGGAGCAGCGAGGGCTCCAGCTTGAGATACTCCTGAAACCGCGCTATCTGAACCGCCGTCACGGTTTCGGCTAGCCGGCCCGTACCGAGTACGGAATAGGCGATCTCTCCGTAGCCGTTCACCTCATTGCGGGCGAAAGAGTAAAGCGGGGCCAGTTGAAACCGCACCCGTCGCTGCAGCAAACTCGAATTACTCAGGTATACGCCCGCCATAAACTTATCCGACGTATTGGCACCCACTAATGGCGCCCAGGTAAGAGCGGTGCGGTCCCACCGCTCGAAGCCCAGGAGCGGCTGTAGCCGAAGCGGGTTCCAAGCGCGGAACGGTCCGTGGAGGCGCAGACGGTCGTCGGAGCGGCGAACGGTAGGCACTACGTAATTGGGATCAATCACGACACTTACCGCCGCCGGATTGAGGGGCAGGCTCACGGTCCCTTGCTCGCGAAAAAGCGGCGTCCAGCGTTGCGCGAGCACCCGGCCTTCCGCATCGATCGTTGCCACCGGCACGGTCAGCAGCGAATCGGCCTGATTGTAAATCCGAACGCGGATGGAATCTTCG
>JBKJUQ010000084.1:0-2704 GCA_046590685.1 Hymenobacteraceae bacterium | reverse complement strand
GGTTTCGCCCACCAATATGAATGTCGTCGTTCCGGCCGGCGCCGTGACGGGGCCGATTGTAGTGAGCAATGCCTACGGTACCGCTACCAGCACGGGCAGCTTCACGGTTTACGGACCACCGAGCATCCTGAGCTTCACACCCATCAGTGGTCCTCCCGGCACGAGCGTAGTCATCAACGGCGCAAACCTGACCGGCGCGCTGAGCGTGAAGTTCAATTCCGTGACGGCCACCTCTACCATCAATTCGGCCACGCAAATCACCGCAATCGTGCCTGCCACGGCCACCACCGGGCCACTTAGCATCGTCACGCCTGGGGGCTTGGTTACCAGCGCGGCACTCTACACTGTCACGTCGCCCGTCGTGACGACGGTTTCGTCTTTCTCGCCCACCAGCGGCCCCTCCGGGACAACTGTAACCATCACGGGCGTCAACTTCACTGGTGCTACCGATGTTAAATTTGGCCTTGTCAGCGCAACGGGCTTCACGGTTAACTCCGACGCGCAGATCGTGACGACGGTGCCGACGGGTGCGGTCACGGGCAAGGTAAGCGTGACAAGTCCGACCGGCACGGGCCAGAGCGCGGGCAGCTTTACAGTCTCGACTACCCCCTTCATCACCAGTATTTCGCCCGGCGCGGGCGGCACGGGGATGAGCGTGGTATTCACGGGCAGCAACTTCACGGGTGCCACGGCGGTCAAATTCAACCTGACGGACGCCACCTTTACCGTCAATTCCGACACGCAGCTCACGGCTATCGTGCCCGTGGGCGCTACTAGTGGCACGGTCAAAGTGGTGAAAGGCGCTGCGACAGGCACGGGGCCTTCCTTCAGTATCGTGGCGGTGCCTACGATCTCCAGCTTTTCTCCCACCAGTGGCCCGGTAGGCACAGTAGTGACGTTAACAGGCACGAACCTGCGTTTCGCTACGGCCCTGACGATAAATGGAGTAGCGTGTACGAATATGAGTAGCACGATTACCGAGGCTACGGGCACGGTACCGGTGGGCGCCAACCTCGGCGCCGGCCCGGCTACGGTCAGCCTGACCACGTCAGGCGGCACAGCCACGGCTGCCGGTAAGTTCACCGTCACGGGCGCCGTAGGGCTAGCTGTCGACTCCGTAAGGGCCATTCCGGGTCAGGTAGTTACAGTGCCCGTGCGGGCTACTACGGCATTATCCAGCCTCATTGCCCTGCAAGGCGCGCTGGACTTCGACGTGGCCGGCGGGCTGAGCTTTGCTTCCGTCAGCAGCTTCGGGTTGAGCGGGCTGACGGCTGGCTCCTTCGGCACCACTGGCGCTGCCACGGGCCGGCTGACCTTCGCCTGGAACTCCGGCAGCAACGCCCCCGTGAACGTCGCGGCGAACGGTATACTTTTTACGCTAAGCTTCAATGTGGCGCCTACCGTGCCGCTGGGTACGGCGCTTTACGTGCGCTTCACGAATGCGGGCACGCCGGTCGAGATCATCAATAGCGCTTTCACCACGCTCACTTTCACCACTAAGCACGGCAAGGCGCAAGTGCCCGGAGCGGCGGTACTGAGTGGTACGGTGCGCACCGGAAACGGCACGCCGGTGCCGGGCGTAACCTTAGCCGTGAGCGGTCCGTTGGTGCCCCCCGCTTCGCTGACACCTGCTGATGGTACGTTCAGCCAGGCCGGGCTGGTGAGTACGGGTGCCTACACCCTTACGCCGGTTAAAGCCAACGATGTGACCGTGACCAACGGCGTCACCGTGGCTGATGTCGCCCTGATTCAGCGCCACATCCTTGGTACCACGCTGCTGGGCGCGACCTACAAGGTGGTGTCGGCCGACGTCAACAACGACGCTACCATCACCGTGGCCGACGTGGCCACCTTGCAGGGCTTCATCGTGGGCAATACCAGCAGCTTCACAGGCGGCGCGCTGTGGCGCTTTTACTCGGCGGCTGGCGCTAACCCAAACAGTCCCTGGCCGCTCACGCAAACGCGTACCTACGCCAGCCTCGCCACCAGCACCGGTCAGGATTTCGTGGGCTGCAAGCTTGGCGACGTCAACGATAGCTGGAACCCGGCTATTGCGCGGCCCAGCGGTGTGGCACCCGATACGCTGCGCGTCGGCTTCCCGTCGATGACGGTAGCGCCAGCCGGGCGCTTTCGGCTGCCGCTGGTCGTAGAGGCCGGCCCGGCCTGCGGCGGCTTGCAGGGCGAAATCAGCTGGGATCCGACCGCGCTGCGCCTTATCGGCACCACCTCTACCCGCCCGGGTCTGGTGCTGGGCGTGCCCGATACCGCCGCCGGCCATCTGCCGATGCTGTGGACTGACCCCGCCGGCCAGCCGCTCCACGGCCCCGCCACGCTGGTGGAAGTAGAGTTTGAGGCGCACCCCGGCGCGGCTCCCGGTAGCGTTACGCTCGTGGATGGGCCGCGCACCGCGCTACTCGCGCTCGACTCGGCCCTCGCGCCGCTGGCGCTGCTCGTGCAGCCCGGTATCTTGAGCGTCGGGCCGGTGCCGGCGGGCCTCGGCAGCAGCCGGACTGCCGCAGCGGCTCTCTGGCCCAATCCGGCTCACGCGCTGGTGCGGCTCACGGGCGCGCCCCGCGCGGCCGTGGCCGTCCTCGACGGGCTCGGCCGCGCGGGGCGCCGCACGAACCTCGACGCGGCTGGGGCCGGCACGCTCGACGTGCGCGGGCTGCCGACTGGCCTCTACACCGTGCGAATCGGTGGCGCA
>JBKJUQ010000170.1:0-4189 GCA_046590685.1 Hymenobacteraceae bacterium | reverse complement strand
GAACGCGCCCAACAACCACACCGTCAGGGCGCCGCGCCTGCCGACGTACTGATCGGAAGCGGTAAACCAGGAGGTGGTGCCCACCCAGACAAAGCCCGGTGCATCGGCCCGGAAATATTGCTCGCCGGTGATGGGAGTCCAAGCTTTATCTAAACCGGCTTTGAACTGCCCATCGTGCCGCAGTCGGGCGCTGCGCAGATACGGTTGGCCCGGCCGCAATACCCGCCGAAAATAGCGTTGCACCGGCGCTGGCAGCCCCGCCAGTTGCTCCGGCTGGTACACTCGCTCGGGCGCCTCAGGCGCGGCTTCGGCAAACAAGACATCCACCTGACGGCGGACGGTGCGCCGGGCCACCCATCGCCCCACCAGCAATGCCCCGAACGGGAGTGCGGCGGCGGCCAATAGCCAGTATGAAGTTTTCGTCGGCAGTGCTAACATCATCGCTCATGTAAGGAATAGTGAAGTCAGGCCCGCCAGTAACTCGCTATTAATCGAACCCGCCACCACCGCGCCCGTTCGTCAAAGGCCCTGATGGCAGTGCCTAACAGTCGGGTGTACGGCAAACAACCCAGTCGAAAGGCTGACATAAATCAACCGCGACCGAGATTTTTCTCAGGGCGGCCTTCTGCTTTATTCCGGTCCCTTGCCGCTCACGTCCGCCCTCCTCCTTCCTTCTCAGTGCATACTTCCCTGCTCGTCCTCACCGACTTTAATCCCGCCGCCCACCGCGCGCTGATGTACGCCAATAGTCTGGCCGGCGCCATCGATGCGCACTTGGTGCTGCTCCACGTGCGCCGCGATTCCCTCCTCGACCCGGCGCTGTTCACCGGCCAGCTGTCCCATCGAAGCCAGCGGGCGGTCGACACCGCGCTGGCCCGCGCCGTGCGCGACCTGACCGTCCCCGTCGTCACCGAAACAGGGCACGGCCAGATAGCGGCCGCCGTCGCCGACGCGCTAACCCACCATCCATCTGCCCTGATCGTGTTGGGCCGCCCGGATGAAGAATCTATCCCCGACGAGTTGATTACGGCGGCCGCGCTGGACCTGCTACGCGCCGATCCCCACACAATGCTGATTGTGCCGCACGAAGCGCCCGCGACCAACCCTCCCCACCGCGTCCTGCTCGCCATCGATGCGGAGCCCTTCACCCTGGCGGAGTCCAACGAAGTGGTCCGCCATTTTTTAGCGGCCTGCACGCCCGACTAACGTTGCTACACGTCAGTTCCGTAGCTGATGAAGCCGCGGCGTCGGCCGCCTTCGACCCGATTATGCAACTGAGCCTGCTCGCGGATCTGCATCTGGTGGAAACATCCCACTTGGTTAATCCAGTCGCGGCCGACGGCATTTTGGAGGCGGCTGCGACCGGCAAATTCGACCTGATCGTCCTGATCGCCCGTCCGCGCAGTTTTCTGGGAGAACTGTTTCATCACAGCGTCACGGCTGAGGTGCTGCTTCACTGCCGGCTGCCAGTGCTGGTTTTGCCAGCCCAGTAGGCGAGAAAACCACTACGGGGTAGACGAAGCCATGTTTCTGGGCATAGCATCGCGCAGGAGAGTGGGCCGTTCAATCTGATCGCGAGCGACGATTTTGTTGTGCCGGGCTTGGGCGGCGGCGCGATAGCAGCGATTAGACGGGGAGCTCACCTGCCACTGGAAAATCAAGCAACACCGGCAAGGACGTACCGAGCGCATTGGCTAACGATGCCAGTACATCGAGCGACGGGGCAGACTCGCCGTGCTCGATTCGCTGGATCGTGGCCTTTGCCACGTTGGCGTAATCACCCAGCGCCTGCTGCGACCACCCACGTGCTTCCCGCACCTCGCGCAGGTGCCGCCCGAAGGCGACGATGACAGTCCCGTTTTTCACGGGAGCAAGCTGCCCCTAAGCGGTACAGAGGCGTGGCCTCAAATACGGGCCTTGGTGTTATGTTTGTCGCAAATCGCCTCTGTATGCTACGACACCGCCTCCGTTGTCTTCTATTAACCGCCTTCTGGCTCGGCTTGAAGGTGAACTCCGGCTACGCCCAGACCATTCGCGACTTCTTTCAGCCCGTAGCGGGGCGCAACGTTGCCAAATTCCAGTGGCCTGAATCTAAGAGCAAAACACCGAAAGGCAGGATCCATAGAACGCTGCTTTACGCGCGACAACACGACACGGTGGCTGTAGTGGATGTGCGTACGTTTGAAGACTTCGCGTCAGGGCATACGGTGCCTACCGGCAGCAGCAGCCTGATCTGCCGCTACTCGGGCAACAAGGTGCTACTGTTCAATTCTACGGTCACCAACCTCTATGGGCAGACCGAACGAAAGAAGTACGAGGTCTCACCCGTACTCCTGATGCTACCGGCGGCCGGCAAAACAGCAAAATGGAGCTACTTAAGCATCTCGCAGGAACACTGGAATTGCTTGGCCTCGCTGACTGCCATCACTTACAAGGGGAAGCCTCGGCAAGCCATCCGCGTGGTGAAGCACAGCCCCGATTATCCAGGTGTTACAGAGGTTCTGTTCTACCTCAAAGGAGTTGGCTTGTATCAGCGGTTCTTGATTGACGAACAAGGCATCCTCCCACAGGAAGCTTTGGGTACGCTGGAATGGGATGCCGGATTCAACGACGATCTACAGGAACGGATGCGGCGGGCTGTGCTGCCTCCCCCTCCATCTGTTGACGACGGCTTGTATGACGCTACCCCACAGAAGGAGGATAAAAGGAAAGGAATCGACATCGAGCCTTGAGGCTGCTGGCCCGCGGCCTCTTCTTGGCCATATCCGAACACTTCCAGGCTATGTAATTTCCCACACCAGATGATAGCATACCGATCT
Organism: Hymenobacteraceae bacterium; assembly: GCA_046590685.1. Classification (GTDB taxonomy): domain Bacteria; phylum Bacteroidota; class Bacteroidia; order Cytophagales; family Hymenobacteraceae; genus JANNMJ01. The sequence continues at coordinate 1,370 of JBKJUQ010000170.1, read as the reverse complement.
GACTGGCAACCCGACACGCCGGAGTTGGGCCTCGACCACTTCCTCGCCACCCTGCCCGCCGATCCGCCCAGGCGCCCCGACCTGTGCGACGATGCTGTGCTGGACTTTCTGGTGCGCGGGCTGGTAGGCGATCTGCTCGTGCGCGCGGGCCAACGGGCCGAGGGCAATCTCTCGAACCGCCAGAACAGCGAGGCTGACGTCGCCGCCTGCCACCAACTCATCGCTATCTTCTCCGGCCAGGATGCCCGCTTTCAGCTCCAAAAGGGCTGGCACGGCGGCACGCTGCCCAACCACGTGCGGAGTCTGCTCGAATCGCACCCGCAGGTTCAGGAATCGGCGCTGGAGACGGATAATTCGACCTTACAGACCTTCTTCGCCCTGCTGGTACTGGAGGTCTATGAGTTCATCGGCACCTACGACGAAGCCGATGACGAGCGGCAGAATCAAGAGGTCATAGAGGATATCGTCGGCAAGTACGTCCACTACCTGCGCGGCATCCCCCGCGACCAAGTTAACTGGTAAAGCGCAGTGCAGTGTGCGGCCGGCGCCGGAAACCGAAGTGGCCGCCAGCAGGAGCGGCCTAGAAAGGGGTACCGCTGAACCACCGACGCCCCTGCTGAGTGTGAAGATCAGGGTCCATTTCAGCGCACCAACCTACCAAAACTGACAAGTTGGTGGTAGGCTAGCAAATGCTATGTACGCTGCCCTAAGCGCAATCCTTAGCGTTTATCCGTAGCGTGCAAGTGACGATCAGCGTGTGAGCTGCTGAACCTTGCTTGGGAGTACACCCACCGCTCCACAGCACACTAATGAGGTTGAGTTAGGCGCGATTTCAGCGTCGAGCAGCACCTGTCCGTCACCCCCCGTTATGGGCTGAAAAAACGCCGTTTCAGCAGTTTTTGGGGGTGCCTTCAGCGTGTATCAACAGCGTGCAGTTGACAAGTGGCGCGTACCCTGCTGAGCCTCGCTACCGACTGGTTACCTCCTGAAAATGGAAGCCTTTCTGCATCGCCCGCCCGACCATCCACCGGACCTTACCAGCAACCTGGGCGTTGGAGAGGCTGAGCTGACCGTGCGCGATCTGGCCGAGAAACTCGGCGCCCTCGAGCCGGAAGTCCTTCTGCTTGCGGTCTCACTGCCGGAGCGCCCCAACCAGTTCGAGGGTGATGAGCAGGCCCGCGGCCGGCGCCTACTGCGGGGTGCTGCCGGGTGGCCCCGCCGCCGGCTCCTCCACATATGTCAGCAGGTCGGGCTGGTGCTCGAACACGAGGTCGAGGGTGTGGTGGGCGCAACGTAGCTCCGGCTCGACCAGCGCCTTCAATTGGCAAGGGCTGGCACAGCGGTCGCAGAGCGAGCATTGGTTACCGTTC
>JBKJUQ010000554.1:0-1797 GCA_046590685.1 Hymenobacteraceae bacterium | reverse complement strand
ATAAAGCCGATCGGCAGCCCGTCGCCCGGCACTTGCCCGTTGGTGGGGTCGGTGGTCTGGCCGGAGAGCAAAAAGCCGCCGTCGGCCAGCTGCAACATATTGCCAATACCCGCGTTGCCACGCGCCGGCCCGTAGGCGCGCTTGCGCAGCAGGGTGCCGACCGAATCGAACCACATCAGCGCCGGCCGGCTCTGCACGATCTCGAAGCTGAGCACGGTATCGCTCACGGTCGCCCCGACCACGTAGCCGCCGTCGGCGGTGCGGTACACCGGCCCGCCCCCATCGGTCCAGGGCCGGCCGCGGAACGTGCTGCGCCACAGCTCGCGGCCGTCGGCGGCGACTTTGAGCAGCAGCACCTGACCGTCGCCATCGGGGCCACTCGAAAAGGCCACGGTGCCGCCGCAGAGCAGCAAGCTGCCATCAGGGTTAGGCACTAAGTATAGGGCTCCATCCGAGTATCCTTGGTCGTAGGTGCGGCGCCAGAGTTCGCGGCCGAGCGAATCGGTGCGGATCAGCAGCACATCGCTGGTATTGGCCGCTGACGAGTTGGGCACATAGTATTGGCCTACCAGCGCAAAGCCGCCATCGGCCAGCCGGCAGCCCCCGCGCGGCACGATGCCAGCGCTATCATCCTGATAGGTCCGCGTCCAGAGCGTATCGCCTTGGGCCGTGAAGCGCCACAGAACCCCTCGGCTGGCGTACCCGATGTCTCGACGGCTCGCGATCAGCGCCCTTCCCCCGTCGGGCAGCGGCAAAAAGCCACTGGCGCCGGGATAGAAATCGGTCTGCGTGGCCCCAAACAGCCGAGGTGTACTGATTGGCTGACCCACCGCGTCCAGATGTGCCATACTTAGCACGATGCGCCCTGGAAACCGGGCGTCGTCACAGGCGCCCGCCGTCCACCAACCCGTGCCACCGTCGGTCAGCAATTGGCAGAATGCAATTTTAGGGGGGGTGGTATAACGCGTATTGAAATAGGTTTGCCCGGCGGCCGGCAGTGCCAGTCGCGCCATCCCGATGGCCAGCAGCCATCCTCGAAGAAGGTAAGGAAAACGCATGGTGCCAAGCGTTAGAGAAGCCAAAACCTCCGCGCCGGCCGCCGCACCCGAAGGCACGCCAACCGACGCGGAGAGTAAGGAGCCAGATCGCGTTAACGCGCCTCAATGAACAGCCGTTCGGCGGCCTCGCGTGCCCCGTCGGCTACCAGCACCGCTTGGTAGAAGCCGGCACGCAGCCCCAGCGTCAGCTCGGCCTCCGGGGCTGGCTCACCGCTGTCGGTCCTGACGGTGCGCCGGGCCACTTCCGTGCCCCACGCGTCGTACACCACCAGCACCGCCGCGCGGGTGCCCACGGGCAGCACGTAGCGCGCACTCACATGCCCGTCGCTGGGATTAGGCACCAGCGAAAGCGCCGCGTCGGGCGCGACTCGGCTGGCGGGCGGGGCGGCCAGTCGATTGGCGGAATGGCTAGTCCCCAGGGTACCCGTCACCACCGCGTCGCCGTCCGGCGTGACCTCTTCGGCCGACCACGTAGTGTAGTGGGTACCGGCGTAGAGGTTGAGGGCCGCACGCGCCGCGTAGGTGCCCCACGTCAGCGAGTCGTCGGCCATCGCGAAGAGCTCCGCTCGCAGGTCCGCGTCCGTCGCGATGGCTCCGGTGCGGGCACTATCGGTCGGGAGCGGCGTGAGCAGCTCGCGAACCCGCGCGAAGTAATCGGCGGCGAGCGTTGTACGGTTGGCGCTTCCCGTGCCGCCGTGCGCCACGGCTTGCGTCTGCCGCTTGCCACCACCGGCCACCC
>JBKJUQ010000497.1:0-5757 GCA_046590685.1 Hymenobacteraceae bacterium | reverse complement strand
GAACGCGACGTGCTGCTCATCGCCGACGAAGTGATGAGCGGCTTCGGTCGCACCGGCAAGTGGTTCGGCTCCGACCACCACGGCGTGAAGGTCGATCTGATGTGCATGGCCAAAGGCATTACGGCCGGCTATCTACCGCTCGGCGCGGTGATGGTCGACGACGCCATCGCGAAGTTTTTTGACGATAAGCCCCTCCCGCTCGGCCTCACCTACTCGGCCCACCCGGTAAGCTGCGCCGCCGCGCTGGCCGTAATCGACATCTACGAAACCGACGGCCTGCTCGAAAACACGCGCGAGATGGAAGGCTACGTCAACGCTCGCGTGGCGGAGATGATGGAGCGCCACCCCTGCATCGGCGACTGGCGTAATACGGGCCTCTTCGGCGTGCTGGAGCTGGTCAAAAACCGCGACACCAAGGAACCGATGGCTCCTTGGAACGCCGCCCCCGCCCAGATGGAGGTCATGAACAAAGTGGCCGCCAAGATCCGCGAGCTCGGCATGTACACGTTCGTGCGCTGGAGCTACGTCTTCATCGTGCCGCCGCTAACCATCACGAAAGAAGAGATGGACGAAGGCCTGGCCATCATTTCCGAGGCCCTTAAAATCGCGGACGCCCACACGCACTAAGCCATCAGTTTGTCATTGCGAGGAGGCTTTGCGACGAAGCAATCCTCGTTTGCTTGGCAATGCGGTCAAGCATCACTGAGGAAGGCGCACCGATAAAACGAGGATTGCTTCGTCGTCGCAAAGCCTCCTCCTCGCAATGACAAACCGTTAAATATCTCTGCAAAACCTGTGATCCTGCTCAAAAACGGCCGCGTCGTGACGGCTGACTCCGAGGCCGTCTGCGATATTCTCATCGACGGGGAAACTATCGCTGCTATTGGCCGCAATCTACCCGCCGGCAACGCCGAAGTCATTGACTGCACCAGCAAGCTGATCGTCCCCGGCGGCATCGACCCGCACGTCCACCTGGAGATGCCATTTATGGGCACCTTCAGCTCCGATACGTACGAAACCGGCACCCGCGCGGCGCTGCACGGCGGCACGACCACGGTCATCGATTTCATTCTGCAAAAGCAGGGAAACTCCCTGCGGTCGGCGTTTGAGGAATGGAGCGGACGCGCGACTGGCAACGCCGTCGGCGATTACTCCTTTCATATGGCCGTGACGGATTTTAACCCGAGCACAAAGGAGGAGATAAAGGAGATGGTCGCCGAGGGCATCACGTCGTTCAAGACGTTTATGGCCTACAAGGGCGCGCTGATGATCGATGACGCGCAGATGGTGGGGCTGATGCAGGAAGTCAAAAAGCACGGCGGCCTGGTGACGGCGCACGCCACCAACGGCGATATGATCGACACGCTCATCGCGCAGCACCGCGCGGCGGGTAAATTGACGCCGCTCTACCACTACCTCTCGCAGCCCGAAGTCACGGAAGGCGAAGCCTCCGGCCGCTTCACCGACATCGCCAACTACACCGGCGTCAACGCCTACATTGTGCACCTGACGTGCGAGGCGGCCCTCAATCAGGTTCGGCGCGCTACCGAGCGCAACCAGCGGATGCTGGTCGAAACGTGCATCCAATATTTGCTGCTCGACGCCTCGCTGTACGAAAACGAAGCCGAGGGCGCCAAGTGGGTGATGTCGCCGCCGTTGCGCGAAAAAAAGGACCAGGCGACGCTCTGGGCCGGCTTGAACCAGGGTCTGGTGCAGGTAGTCGGCACCGACCACTGCCCGTTTATGTGGGAGCAAAAACTGATGGGGAAAGACGACTTCTCGAAAATCCCCAACGGACATCCCGCCATTGAGCACCGGATGGAATTATTGTTTTCGGAGGGCGTAAACAAAGGCCGAATTACTCCGCAGAAATTCGTGGAAGTAACGTCGACAAACGCGGCGAAAATATTCGGCATGTTTCCGCGTAAGGGCACCATCAGCATTGGCGCCGACGCGGATCTGGTGATCTTCGATCCGCAGAAAAAACATCAAATCTCCGCCGCTACTCACCACATGAATTGCAACTACTCCGGCTACGAAGGCTGGGAGTTGACGGGCAAAATCGAAACCGTGCTGCTGCGCGGCCAGGTGGCCATCGACGGTGGCAAGGCCAAGGTGCAAAAAGGCTACGGCCAGTTCATCAAGCGCGGCAAGACGGCGATTTGACGTAGCCGGCACTGTCTCAGTGCCGGTGTTGATTCGCCGCCGAGTACTCGCTATCACCCCGGCACTGAGACAGTGCCGGCTACAACCAACCAACTCATTTCAATGGACGAATTCATGCAAGCCGCCATCGCCGAAGCCCGTCTGGGGCTCGCGGAAGGTGGTATTCCGATCGGCTCCGTGCTCGTGCGCGACGGCAAGCTCGTGGCCGCCGGCCACAACAAGCGCGTGCAGGAAGACAACGCCATCAAGCACGGCGAGATGGATTGCCTGACCAACGCCGGCCGCCAGCGCACCTATCGCGACACCGTCATTTACTCGACGCTGATGCCATGCTTTATGTGCGCGGGCACCATCGTGCAGTTCAAAATTCCCAAAGTCATCGTCGGCGAGAGCCGCACGTTTGACGGCGCCCGCGAATTCATGGAAAGCCACGGCGTGGAAGTAGTCGATCTGGACTTGCCCGAGTGCGTAACGATGATGGAGGAATTCATCGCCGCCAAGCCCGAGCTCTGGAACGAAGACATTATGGAGCTGTAGGCTCCCCCTGGATTTCTCGCAACGCCTGCGAAGGTCGCGAAGCGTGTTTAAATAAAACCCTTTGTGCTCTTTGCGCGCGTTGCGAGACTTAACAAATCACACCCCTTCACCCAAAACATGTCGAGAATTATAAAATCCGGCCTCATCCAGATGAGCCTGCCGATGACCGAAGGCGAAGGCTCCATCGCGGAAATCATGGAAGCGATGGTGCAGAAGCACATTCCGCTCATTGAAGAAGCTGGCCGCCAGGGCGTGCAGATTCTGTGCTTGCAGGAAATCTTCAACACCCCGTATTTCTGCCCCGGTCAGGATAAAGCGTGGTACGCGTCGGCCGAATCGGTGCCCGGCCCCACCACCGAGCGGATGGCGGAATACGCCAAGAAATACAACATGGTGATCATCGTGCCGATTTACGAGCGCGAACAAGCCGGTTTCCTCTACAATACGGCGGCGGTAATTGATGCCGACGGCACGTACCTCGGCAAGTACCGCAAGAATCACATTCCGCAGACCACCGGTTTCTGGGAGAAATTCTTCTTCAAGCCCGGCAACCTCGGCTACCCGGTATTTCAGACGCGCTACGCGAAAGTGGGCGTGTATATCTGCTACGACCGCCACTTCCCCGACGGCGCGCGGGTACTCGGCCTCAACGGCGCTGAGATCGTCTATAACCCTTCTGCCACCGTCGCGGGTCTCTCGCAGTATCTCTGGAAGCTGGAGCAGCCGGCGCACGCCGCCGCCAACGGCTACTTTATGGGCTGCATCAACCGCGTGGGCGAAGAGAAGCCCTGGAACCTGGGGCGCTTCTACGGCACGTCGTATTTCGTCGACCCGCGCGGGCAGATTATCGCGCAGGCCGACGAGTACAAGGATGAGCTGCTGATCTCCGAGTTCGACCTCGATATGATCGACGAAGTGCGCGCCACCTGGCAGTTCTTCCGCGACCGCCGGCCGGAGACGTACGGCAAGCTGGTGGAATTGTAGGTCTTTTTAGTTGCTGGTTGATGGTTGATGGTTGATAGGCCGCTATGCTCGGCTTGTTTATTCACAACCATCAACTATCAACCAACAACCATCAACTAAATACCCATGGCCGAATTCTCCTACCCCACCACTGAGCCGGAATTCGAGGCGAATTTCGCTCAGCTCAAGCCGCGGATGAACCGCACCGAGGCGCTCTACGAAAGCTCGCGGTGCCTGTTCTGCTTCGACGCGCCGTGCATTCAGGCGTGCCCGTCGGGCATCGACATTCCGCAGTTCATTCGCCAGATCAACGATGGCAACGTGACGGGCGCGGCCCGCACGATCTACGCGGCCAACTACTTCGGCAATGCCTGCGGCAAAGTGTGTCCCACGGAAGTGCTCTGTGAGGGCGCGTGCGTGTACAATCTGCAAGACGTCAAGCCGATCGAGATTGGGCGTCTGCAGAGCTTCGCTACCCAGGACGCGATCGATCACGCCAAACCGCTGATGAAGCCGGGGGAAACAACTGGCAAGCGCGTAGCAGTGATTGGCGCCGGCCCCGCCGGTATTTCGGCGGCCTGCGAGCTGCGTTCCCTCGGCCACGCGGTCGACGTGTTTGAGGCCAAGTCGCAGCCGTCGGGCCTGACCGTGTACGGCGTCGCCCCTTACAAAATCACCAACGAAGAAGCGTTGGCGGAGATGGAGTACCTGCGTAATCAGTTCGGCTACACCGTCTTCTACAACCGACCGATTAAAGATCGCGCCGAGCTGGAAAAGATGGAAGCTGAATACGACGCCATCTTCCTCGGCATCGGGCTGGGCGGCACCAACGCGCTGCGTTTGCCCGGCGAGGAGCGCGCGGGCTGCGTGGGAGCAACGGAGTTTATCGAGCAGCTGCGGATGGGCCATCTTACCACCACGGTCGGCCGGCGGGTAGTTGTGCTTGGCGGTGGCAACACCGCCTGCGACGCCGCTTCCGAATCAGCCCGCCTCGGCGCGGAGCACGTGACGCTGGCGTACCGCCGCGGCAAGGAAGAGATGGGTGCCTACGAGTTCGAGTACGATCTGGCGAAAGCCGTCGGCGTGAAGGGCCTGTTCAACGCGGCGCCCGTCGAAATCCTCGGCAATGGCCACGTCGAAGGCGTCCGTTTCGTGCGCACCGCCATCGCCGACGGGCAGGTGCAGTCGGTCGCGGGCTCCGAGTTCGTGGTGCCGTGCGATATGGTGATCAAAGCCACGGGACAGGCCAAGCAGCGCGGTTTCCTGAGTTTGATTCCGGGCTTGCAGCTCGACGGCGGTGGCCGCATCGTCGCCGATGCCCGCACCGGCCAAACGACTAACCCGAAATACTTCGCCGCCGGCGACGCCCTGAATGGCGGCGCGGAGGTGGTGAACGCCGCTGCCGAAGCCAAAGCCACGGCGCGGGCGATGCATCGTTTTTTGGTTGCTGGTTGATGGTTGTTGGTTGATAGGCTCGCCAGGTGCGCTATCAACCCAAAACCGCAGAACCATCAACGATCAACCACCAACTATCAACTACTTAAATGCCCGATCTCTCCATAAATTTCGCCGGCATTAAATCGCCGAACCCCTTCTGGCTGGCCTCGGCGCCGCCCACCAACTCGGGCTATCAGGTGATGAAAGCCTTCGACGCGGGCTGGGGCGGGGCCGTGTGGAAGACGCTCGGCGTGCCCGTCGTGAACGTGTCGAGCCGCTACGGCGCCACCAACTACCGCGACAAGCGGATGGTCGGCTTCAACAACATCGAGCTGATTTCCGACCGCCCGCTCGCCGACAACCTGCGCGAGATCTCCGAAGTCAAGAAGCGCTTTCCCAACCACGCCGTGATCGCGTCGCTGATGGTGGAAAGCCGCCAGCAGTGGCACGACATCGTGCGGGCGTCGGAAGACGCCGGCGCCGACGGCCTGGAGCTCAACTTCGGCTGCCCGCACGGGATGTGCGAGCGCGGCATGGGCTCGGCCGTTGGGCAGGAGCCCGAAGTGCTGCAACGCATTGTTGAGTGGGTGATGGAAGTGGCCAAGACGCCCGTCATCGTCAAGCTCACGCCCAACATCTCCGACATCACCGAGC
>JBKJUQ010000245.1:0-7658 GCA_046590685.1 Hymenobacteraceae bacterium | reverse complement strand
TCGATCCACCAGATGCTGTTCTGCGTCAGGTAGCGCGCCACCGTAGGGTTCTGCTGGTTGACGTCGGGCATGTGCGTATCGAACCAGCCATCGCTCATCCGCTGCTTGTCGGCCTTTGACGCGTAGGGGTCGGTGAGCACCGGGTCGCGGTAGGTGGTGCGCGTGTAGGTTGGCCACTGATGAAACCACGTCTTGTCGGGCGCATCGCGGAACAGGTAGTGGCGGTTGCCGACGTGGTTGAGCACCACGTCGTGAATCACCTTCAGGCCGCGCTTGTGGCAGTCCTGCACCAGCTCGATGTACTCCTGATTGGTGCCCAGGCGCGGGTCTACGCGGTAATGGTCCGTGAAGGCGTAGCCGTGGTAGCTTTCCTTCGGCTGGTCGTTCTCCACCACCGGGCACATCCACAGCGTCGTTATTCCAAGGTCCTGCAAGTAGTCGAGGTGCTGGCGAATGCCCGCCAGATCGCCCCCGTGCCGGCTCCGGAGCGAGTCGCGGGCGATGCGCGTATCCTGCGTCCCCTTCACCACGTCGTTCGCCGGGTCGCCGTTGGCGAAGCGATCGGGCATGATGAGGTACACCACGTCGGCGGCTGTCACACCCGCGCCGGTCGTCTTGGCGTCGCGCCGCGCCTTGAGCTCGTAGGCGTAGGTCAGGGGCTTCGCGCCCTTAAACAGCAGCTTCAGCTTCCCGGGCTTGGCCGTCGGGCCTACTTTCAGGTTGACGAGCAGGTAGTTCGGGTTAGTCAGCTTCGTGGTGCCCGTCAGCGTCACGCCGGGGTACGCGCTCAGTCCCACGGTGGCCGCCCCGATCTGCGGCCCGTTCACGAGCAGCTGCACGTCGGGGTTTTTCATCCCCACCCACCAGTTCGTCGGGTCTACCCGGGTGATGGTTTGGCCCACCACGGCTCCACCCGCGAAAAGCAGTAAGCCGGCCGCCAGCGCGCCGGCGCGAAACAGAGACATCATCAGCAATAAGAGGATAAGAACGTGACCCGGGAATTCGTCCGCAAGGTAGCGCCTGTCCCGAACCCCCGTACACCAGATCGCCCACTCTCGGGAAGGAGAGTGGGCGATGAGAGGGAGTAACCGCAGCGCGCGGGGTGGCCGCGCGGGCGGTTACAGCTTCAGGAGCCGGCGGACGGCGGTGCGGCCATCGGGCAGCGTCAGGCGGAGCACGTACACACCTTCGGTCTGCGCGTGCAGGTCGAGGCTATGGGTGAGCGGGGCGGCGCCAATGACCAACGGGGCGGTGCGCACGGTGCGGCCCAGGGCATCGAGCACCGTCAGGACGCCGCGACCCGCGGGCGCATTCGTCAGCCGCACCACGAAGGCGCCATCCGACGAGGGGTTCGGCGCGACCGTGAGCTGATCGCCGAGGGCGTCGGGCGCGAGGCCCGTCGGGTCGGCCGTCGTGAACGAGAACACCACCGAGCTGGGGCCAGCGCCGCAGCCGTTCTCGCCGCGCACGCGCCAGTAGTAGGTGGTAAGGGGCGAGAGGGCCACCCCGGTCAGGGCGTACGTGGTGTCGGTGAGGTTCGGGACCGTGAGCACGAGCGGCGCGGTGAAGGCGGTGTCGGCGCTCAGCTCAAACGTGTACGTGGCGGCGGCGGGCGCGCTGGTCCAGGTGAAGACCGGCATCAGCGGCTGCGCCAGCGCGCCGTTGGCGGGGCCATTCAGCCCGGTAGCGGCCACCACGAGCGGTGCGACGGTGAGCATCACGGTCGTGGTCTTCACGTTGGCGCCGGCGGCGGCCGTGATCGTCAGGGTGTAGGTGCCGGGCAGGGTGGCGGCGGTGGTCGTCACGGTCAGAGCGGCGCCGGCGGTGCCGGGCGTCACGGTCGTCTGGCTGAACGTCGCGGTCGCGCCGGCAGGGGTGCCGTCCACGGTCAGGTCGACGGGAGTGGTGTAGCCGGAGATGCTCGCCACGTCGACGGTCAGTGCCGCCGGGGCGCCGAGGCACACGGTGAGGGTCGCGGGGTTCACGCTCAGCGCGAAGTCCGGGGCCTGGGGCGCCTGGATCGTGAAGTTCGCGTTGGAGATGTCGAAGAAGTAGTTGTCGCGGGCGTGCACCATCACGCGAGCCGTATTGGTAGGCACGATGGTGGTGGGCACCGTGAAAGCGGCCGAGCCCGAGTTGGGCACGTTGGCGGCGAGGGTGTCGGGGTACGTCAGGCCGCCATCGCTGGAAAGCAGAATGTCGACGTTGGTGCAGCTCACCGGCGCGGCGGTGGTGTTGGCTACGTCCCAGGTGACGGTCGTGGGCGAGTCGACGTACCAGGCCGGGCCGCTGGGCCCATTGGGCTCCTGGACCACGAAAGGCCCCGCCGTGTTGGTCACGGTCATCGTCACCAGGGGGCTGTAATTGACGCCGCCGACGATAAAGCCGAGCGAGGAGCTGACGTGCTCATCGCGCACGGTGCACCGGAATTTGAGCGTGCGGTTGACCGTCGGCAGGGCCTCGCCCTTCACGGGAGTGGCGTTGTTGAGCAGGCGGGTAAGCTGCGGGAAATAGCGGGTCGGGTTCGGCGTGGCCGTAAATGAGCGGAACAGCGGATCCCGCTGGTTATTGACCTGGTTGTTGGCATTGGAGGGCGCGCGGCCGGTTGAGCCGCCGTTGTCCATATCCTCCCAGCTGTAGGTCAGCGTGTCGCCGTCAGCATCAGTACCCACGGCCGTAAGGCGGAAAGGGGTACTCTTCGGGAGCACCTTGCCCGATGCTGGCACCACCACGGTAGGGGGCGTATTGCCCGTTGGCTGGCTGGTGAAGCACGAGGTCGAGTTGATCTCGTTCTGCATCTCCTGAAAATTGCCCGAGTGGAAGTAGGCGTCGGAGTTGCGTTGCAGGTCGTCGGAGCCGCAGATGCCCGCGTAGGCCATAATCGTCGAGCCCGAGCCGGGCTCCCACGACGTGCTGGGGTTGCGGTTGCCGCCACCGCAGGCGCCGCTTTCGGAGTTGAACGGGTGGTTGCCGCCGTACTGGTGGCCCATCTCGTGGGCGACGTAGTCGATGTCGAATGCGTCGCCGGTGGGGTTGCCGAGGCCGGTTACGCCGCTAGCTTTCTGGCCGTTCTGGCACACGCACCCGAGGTACGCCACCCCGCCACCGCCGGTGCTGAAGACGTGGCCAATATCGTAGTTGGCCGAGCCGATGAGGAGGTCAACCCGCCGCTGGTTCTGGCTGAGCATCGCCCCCCCATTGTTATTGGAGTAGGTAGAGGTGCTCGTGGCGATCAGCGTGTCGGTATTCAGCACCAGAATCAGCTGTACGGCCAGCTCTTTTTCGTACACGCCGGTCACGCGGTTTACGCTGGTCGTCATCGAGGCCAGCGCGCTGACGCGGGTTCCGCCGCGGGCCACTACATACTCGCGGGTCGCGGCGAGGGCCAGCCGGTAAGAGCGCAACGTACCACCGACGGCGATCTGCGGGCGCTGCGCGGCGGCTGCGCTGCCGGTCGGCACCGCCTGGTCCGCTGGGGCGGCAAAGGCCGGATCAGCCACCGGCGACACGAAGCCGCAAGCCTGCCGCTCACTCCGGGCCGCCCGGTTCATGTCGTGGCGGTAAAAGCTCAGGTAGTGCGCCGGGTCCGCGATCGAGACTGGATCGATGTAGATCGTGCCCATCGTCCGCGAGAGAATCTGGGCGTGGAAACCGAGCGGCGTGAGGTCGCAGCGGATGGAGGCAGTCGGGTCGTCGAGGCCCACGCCGGCGTACGTCTTGATCTGCGGATAGCGGGCGGCCAGCGCCGGCGCCATCACTGGGGCCTCCACGAGCCGGAAGCGGCCAGTGGTGCCGTCGGGCAGCGGAACTGCGAGCACCGCGGCCCCGGTGCCGCGCGCGGCCGCCGTACCGGCCAGTGGCGCACTAGCTAGCACCGGACGCAGCGCCGCCAGATCGAGCGAGACGGCGCGGTAGTGATGGAGCCACGACGCGTACTCGCCGCTGGTAGCGGCAAAGCGGGCGGCCGCATCATCGGCCCAAGGGGTAATTGCAGCGGCCCGCTGCTGGGCATGCGCGGCAGTCAGGGGCAAACCAGCCGCCAAGGCGAGCAGCGCGACCCGGCGGCGCGGCGAAAAACGAAACGACATCAGCGAAAGAAAGTAAAGCTGCGAATAATAGAAGAAAACTGTGCGGCGAGTGCGGGCAGCAGGTGGTGACGGCCCGCGATCTGGGAGTAGGTGAGGGCGCCGGCCAACGGCTGGCGAAGATACAATGATTCCACCTGGCGCTCGCGCGTTGCGTCGTTGCTGCTCCTCATCCTCCGCGACTTCCGTGTGCGGGTAGCGCGCGGCTATTCCCGTTAGGCTCGCGGGCTTAAACTTTCTGGTTGGCCGCGCGCGTTTCCCAGCCGGCTGCCGACCTTTGCCCCCCGCGCGGCGCGGGGAGGCGGGTCCGCCTTCGCGCGGCGGCCCTCTGCGTATGCTTACTGTCACCATTGACCCCGGCTCCGGGTACTGCTTCGGCGTGGAGTACGCCATCCAGATGGCCGAAGATGAGCTGGCGCGCCCCGGTGCCGGCCCGCTGTACTGCCTCGGCGACATCGTGCACAACCGGATGGAGGTCGAGCGGCTGCACCAGCTGGGCCTGCAGGTGATCGACCGGGCCGATCTGCCCAACCTCTTCGACTGCCGCGTGCTGATTCGCGCCCACGGCGAGCCCCCCGCCACCTACGCCCTCGCGCTCGCCAATCGTATTGAGCTTATCGATGCCTCGTGCCCGGTGGTGCTCAAGCTCCAAAACCGCGTCAAGCACGCCTGGGATGATACGGCCCCCCTCGGCGGCCAGCTCGTGCTTTACGGCCAGCCCGGCCACGCGGAAGTGGTGGGCATCACGGGCCAAACCGGCGATCAGGCGATTGTGATCACGACGGAGGCCGATCTGGACAAGATTGATTTTGAGCGGCCCGTCACGCTTTTCAGTCAAACGACCAAGAGCACCGCCGGCTTCTACCACATGAAGACGCGCATCGAGGAGCGCATTGTGGCGGCGGGCGGCGATCTGGCCACCTTCGATGCCAACGATTCGATCTGCCGGCAGGTCTCGAACCGCGAGCCCGCGCTGCGCCGCTTCGCGGGGGAGCACGACGTGATTCTGTTCGTGAGCGGGCGTAAGTCGTCGAATGGCAAAGCCCTCTTCGAGGTGGTGAGCGCGGCGAATCCGCGCGCCTACTTCATCGAGAACGAAGCGGATCTGTTGCCCGAGTGGTTCGCGGAGATGACGTCCGTCGGCATTTGCGGCGCCACCAGTACGCCCCTGTGGCTGATGCGCCGCGTCGCCGACCACCTCGAAAGCCTGCCCGCCTTGCAGCCCGCCTAAGGCGTTTCACTCTCTAGTCCGCTCCCCGTGGCTGTTCCGCTTGCTTCTCCTTCGCCCACGCGGCTGTTCGTGCGGTTTTTCCTGCGCGGTCTGTTGATTCTGGCGCCGGCCACGCTCACGGTCTACCTGGCGGTCGGGTTGGTGCGGTCGCTCAACTCCACGTTCGACCTCGGCATTCCCGGCCTCGGGATCCTGCTGATGGTGGTGGTCATCGCGCTGGTGGGCTGGGTGGGGTCGGCGGTCGTCGTGCGGCCCCTGCTGGCCCTCGCCGAGCGCATCATTCACCGGATGCCCCTGGTGGGCATCGTCTACACGAGCCTGCGCGACTTGTTCGACGCGTTCGTGGGCGATAACCAGAAATTCAATCAGCCCGTCATGGTCAAGCTCACCGAAGACTCGGAGTCGTACAAGATTGGGTTCGTCACGCAGCCCACGCTGGCGATGTTCGGCCTGGCCGAGATGGCGGCCGTGTATTTCCCCGACTCCTACAACTTCTCCGGCGAGCTGCTGCTCGTGCCCCGCCGCCACATCACGCCCCTGAACGTGCCGAGCGCGGAGGTAATGAAGTTTATTGTCTCCGGCGGGGTGGCCAACGTGATCACCGCTCGCAAAGCCGCGGACGTGCCCGACGCCACCCGACCCACCGTGGGGTAAGACGCGCGCCGGGGCGAGCAGGGGAGCAACGGGGGAGAAGCGGGGGAGCAACGGGCACGTCGACTCATTCGGCGGGCGCTCATTTCACTCAATTCTCCCGATTCTCGCCTACCTTCCCGCCGCTTTGGCGTGAGGCACTTTCCGCGCCGGGCGAACCGATGATTCGTCGGCTGATTCGCTATTTCTTTCGGGGGTTGCTGCTCGTCGGGCCGGCTACTCTCACTATTTACCTGATGCTAATGGCGGTCAGGTGGCTCGACGCCACCTTCGACGTGGGCATTCCCGGGGCGGGGGCCGGCGCGGTGCTGATCGGACTGACGGCCCTCGGCTGGGTGGGCTCGGCGGGCGAAGTGCGGCCGTTGTTTCAACAGCTGGAAAAGCTGATCTACCCCATCCCCGTTATTGGGCTGTTTTACACGAGTACGCGCGATCTGTTCGATGCGCTCGTCGGCGATAACTCGAAGTTCAACCGGCCCGTCCTCATCCGGCTGACCGACAACGACGCTTCCACCACCGAAGACGGCTACCAGATCGGCTTCGTGACGCAAGAGAGCCTCGCCTACCTCAACCTGCCCGACATGGCGGCCGTGTACGTGCCGTCGGCCTACCAATTCTCCGGCGACGTGCTCCTGCTGCCGCGCCAGCGCATCACGTACCTCAACGCGTCGGCTACGGAGCTGATGAAGTTCGTGGTAAGCGGCGGGGTGGCGCGCCTGGGCGAGTAGAAAGTCCCCGCGCGAACCCGGCACACACGCACACTTTTTTTCTGAAAGGGTGCCCAAATCGGCACACCTTCATTTTTTTTTCTACTCGTGTGCTGATTCCGGCACACGAGTAGAAAAATTTTCGCCCCCTGTGCCGATTTGGGCACACTCGTGCGTTATATCTGTGGACGTGTGCCTCTTTTCGGTCCGCGTTCGCCGCCTATGCCGCGCGCCTTGTATTCTACTACCCTCGCGGCCGCCGTTCGGACGCACTTCGGGCTCACGCAGACCGAGTTGAGCCGCTACCTGGGCGTTTCGCGTCCGCAGCTCGCCCACGCCGAAGCCGGCCAGCGGCGGCTGCCGCCCCTGCTCAATCTGCGCCTCGTGCGGCTGGCGCGCCTGCTGCCACCGCCGGAAGGGGAGGGCCCGCCCCGGCCCGCGCCGCTGTCGTGGGTGCCGCCGGTGGTGCCGACGGAGCTGCTAGGGCCGGCCCCCGCCGTGCCGGGCCCCCTGGCGGCCGCGCCGTTGCGGAAGCGCCAGCGGCAGTGTAGGCGGAGTCTCGTGGTGCTGCGCCGCGACTGGCACGCCCTCGTGGGCCGCGCCGGCCGGTACGAGCTGCGCCGCTGGACGGGGCAGGTGCTGGCCGCCCTCCTCGTGCCGCACCCCGCCGACTTCACCGCCGCCTATCCCGCCGAGCAGGCCCGGGTCCGCGGCTGGCTCGCCGAGCTGGCCGCCGCCGAGCCCCCGCCCCCGGCCCTCCGCCCCGATACGCGCACCGCGCTGGCGCTGCTGCTGGTGCGGGTAGCGGCGCTCGAAGCCGAGCTCCTGACGCTGGAAGCCTTGCTGGCTGGCTTGGTTTGAATTACGAACAGGACTTACGCACTGGTCGAAATGGGTAGTCCCTCCGGTGTATGGCTCAATTAAATTAGCGCACGTTTTCGTTTATACTCCGTGCCGATGCGCCAGCACAAAAACGCCGCCCTG
>JBKJUQ010000369.1:0-4866 GCA_046590685.1 Hymenobacteraceae bacterium | reverse complement strand
GTTGAGTCCAGCCAAAATAGCTAATGCTATAAGTTGTTGCTTATTAAATTCATGCATAAAAACAATGTGGTTGCTTTAAAAACTAACGTAATAGCATGAGCTGGCACGCTCTATCAGGTGTCCCATCCCCCCACCCTGTCATTTCGAGCGAAGCGAAGCAACCCGACGAATGCCCAACGGCCGCCCAGCCGCCGGGTGCTAACGCCGGGTTGCTCCGCTCGCAATGACAGCACAGGAATGCCCCACAAACCGGAGCGGGCGCAAGCCGAAGCCTACTTCCCGTCCGCCCCGCGCACCTTCGGGCGCTCGCCGGCGTGCATCCGCGCCAGAATAGCGGTTGGCAAGTACTGCGGCGAAGCCCGCTTGCTGCCCTTGTAGAGCTTGCGGCCCGTGCGCAGCAGCTTCTTGAGGAGGCCGTCGAGGGTTTTGTACACCGCGTTTTCGTCCACAGTGCCCTTCGTGCCGGCGTTTTGCCCCTTGTTCTGCTTGCGGTTGGCGTCGTCGATCTTGGTTTCGGCGTCGGTCAGCGCCTTGGTATCGGCGGGTTTGTGGCCGCGCGGCGCCAGCACCTCCAGGTTCGCCGCGATGGCCGCGTTGAGCTTCCCGAGCGCCTTTACGGCGCCCTCCGCGTCGCGGGTGGCCAGGCGCTTGCGCAGGTTCGTGAGGCCGAAATCCTTCACCGGCACGGTCAGCTTGGCCGGTTCCACCAGATCGAGCCGCAGTTCCAGCCGGTCGAGCAGCGGCGGCACCGCGTCCAGTAGCTCGTGCAGCGCCCGCGTGAGCTGCGACGTGGCCCCGATGCCCAGCCCCGCCCCCGTCAGCTTCCCGACGGCTTCGCGCGCCGACCTAAAATCGGCCAGAAACGTGGCGCCGAAATCTTCTTCCGACGTCGCGTCCACAAACGCGGCCTGATGTTCCTCGAACGAGTCGATCGCGAAGCCGCTCGCCGTGTACATATCCTCCTTGATGAATGAAAGTCGCATACTGAATCAGCGGTGAAGTGAAAAAAGGAAATAGCCGCTGCACCAACGCGCAACGCCGCTGCCAAAATACGGCACGTCCGCCAACTACGTCCCCCGTCCCGCCTCACCGCAGCGCCGTCCCACCCCATCGCAGCGCCGTCCCAACCCATCGCAGGCCCGTCCCGGCTTACCCAAGGTCCGTCCGGGCGTACCGGCGGCCCGTCCGGACGCGTAAAAGGTCCGTCCCGGCCCATCGCAGGCCCGTCCCGGCTTTAAGAAGCGTCGTCCCGCCTTACCGAAGGCTCGTCCCGCCCTGATCGAGCACCGCGCCAAAACCACCAGGAAGCCCCGTGACGGCTTACGGCAGGCGTGCGCCGCCCCGCCCTACTTCTTCTTCTCTCCCTTCGCCGCCGCCTTCGCCGCCTCTTTCTCGCGCTTCTTCGCCTCCTTTACCTGCGTTTGCGCCTGCTTGACGTCGGCTTCGGCCGCTTTCTGCTTGGTGGTAGCCACGCGCAGCTCGCCGTCCTGCTTGGCCAGCAGCTTCACCAAATCCTTCAACGACCGCTCCTGGGTGCGGACCTGCATCCGCGTCTGGTCGGCGGCGGCGCGGGCCGCTTCGGTCACAGTCTTCAGATCAGCTACTTTTTGTTGACTCACCACCACCTTCTCTTCGGCGCCCGCCACATCGGGGGCACCCTTTTGGGCGTAGGCGGCCGTCAGGGGCAGGAAGCTGACGGCCAGCAGCAGGAGAATACGACGGAAGTTCATACCAGGCAGGCAGCACGTGAGCCGCTAGTCGAAAGTAGGCAATTATTCGTCCTCCGCCGCGTCGTCCCCGCTTTCGTCCTCGTTCTCATCCTCCTCCGGGTCGCCCCCCGGCGCCGCGTGCTCCTCGCCGAGCACATCGAGCAGCAGGTGCACCTCACCGGCTTTCTCCGGCTCGTTGAGCTTCTCGAACGAGAGCGCCAGATTCCGAAACGCCCGCCGCACGATATCCACATGCGAGCACGGCTCGAAGTACATCTCCGACTCGGGCAAGCCCAGCTGCTGCACGTACGTCGCGATGTCCTCGCGCGTGAGCAGCAAGCCGCGGTTGTAGGCATTGACGTAAAACTGCGCCTCCCCCGTACCCGCGCCGCCCACCGGCTTCCACGTCAGGATAAACAGATTCGGCAGATTTACGCCGTGGAGCGGCATCCCCAGGCGCCGCGCCAGCAGCAGGTAAATCACGCACAGCGTCAGCGGATTCCCGCGCCGGCTCTCCAGCACCCGACTCAGCACCGAATTCGCGGGCGAGTGAAAATTCTGCGTATTCGCCGCGAACCGCGCCTGCCGAAACAGCACGTAATTCAACGCCTTCACCTGATCGAACGGGTGCAGATCGGGCCGCATCATCACCCACGCCTCGTAGTAGTATTCGTCGAGCGCCCGGTGCAGCGCCGCGCGGTCCACGTCGGGGTATTGATACTGATTCACCAGCACCATCCCTTCGAGCAAGTCTTGCCCGCCGCCTTCCTTCCACGCCGCCAGCCGCCGCTGCAAGCCCTCAAATTGCAGCCGGTGGACCAGCTCCTCCAGCCGATGCTGCTCCTCGGGGTCGAGCGAAGCTTCCCAAATTTCCTCCACCACCGGAATCACCGCCTCGCCGAGCGCCGCGATCCGGTGGTGCACGTGCGCGGCGATCTCCGGGTCCGGGTCGTCGAGCAGCGATAACAGGGCTTTGATTTCAGCAGTCGTCATAGTGGAGCAAAAAGCAATGGCGAACGGATGATTTCTCGCAACGTACGCAAAGCTCGCAACGCGGACTTTGCGCACATTGCGAGCTTTGCGAGAATAGTATCACGTCTGAATCACGCCCACATTATACGCCTTCGTAATCGGCGCGTGGTTCGCCGCCGAAATCCCCTCCGAAATCACCCGCCGCGTATCCAACGGGTCGATAATGCCATCGACCCACAGCCGCGCCGCCGCGTAGTACGGCGATAATTGCTCATCGTACCGCGCCTTAATCCGGTCGAGTAATTCTTTTTCCGCTTCCGGCGTAATCACCTCGCCTTTGGCTTTAAGCGAAGCCACCTGAATCTGGAGCAGCGTATTGGCCGCCGCCGCGCCGCTCATCACCGCCAGCTGCGCCGTTGGCCACGCGTAAATCAACCGCGGATCGTACGCCTTGCCGCACATCGCGTAATTGCCCGCCCCGTACGAATTACCAACGAGAATCGTGAATTTCGGCACCACCGAATTGGCCATTGCCGACACCATTTTCGCCCCGTCTTTAATAATGCCGTTGTGCTCCGACGCCGAGCCCACCATAAAGCCCGACACGTCCTGCAAAAACACCAGCGGAATTTTCTTCTGATTGCAGTTCATAATAAACCGCGCGGCTTTATCGGCTGAGTCCGAATAAATTACGCCGCCCATCTGCATCCCCGTCTTTTTACTCTTGACGATCTTGCGCTGATTCGCCACGATCCCCACCGCCCAGCCATCAATGCGCGCCAGGCCGCACAGCAGCGTCTGCCCGTAGCCCTCCTTGTACTCCTCAAACTCGGAGTTGTCGACGAGCCGCCTGATGATGTCGCGCATATCGTACGGCTTCACCCGGTCAGCCGGGAAGACGCCGTACAACTCCGTCTCATCCAGCGTGGGCTTAGCGGGCGCGGCCCGATTGAACCCCGCTTTCGGCTCCTCGCCGAGCTTATCAAAAATACCGCGAATGCGGCGCAGCGCGTCGTGGTCGTCTTTGCACTGATAATCCGTCACCCCCGAAATCTGCGAGTGCGTCGTCGCCCCGCCGAGCGTTTCGTTATCAATCGTCTCGCCGATCGCCGACTTCACCAGATACGACCCCGCCAGGAACACCGACCCCGACCCATCCACGATCAGCGCCTCATCGCTCATAATCGGCAGGTACGCCCCCCCGGCCACGCACGGCCCCATAATCGCGGCGATCTGAATCAGCCCCATCCCGCTCATCACCGCGTTGTTGCGGAAGATGCGCCCAAAGTGCTCCTTATCGGGAAAGATCTCGTCCTGCATCGGCAAATACACCCCCGCCGAATCGACGAGATACACGATCGGCAGGCGGTTCTCGATGGCAATTTCCTGCGCCCGCAGGTTCTTCTTGCCCGTGATCGGAAACCACGCCCCGGCCTTCACCGTCGCGTCGTTCGCGACCACCACCGTCTGCCGGCCGCAGATGCGCCCGATCACCACCACTACGCCGCCGCCGGGGCAGCCGCCGTGCTCGGCGTACATCCCCTCGCCGGCGAGAGCGGCGATTTCGATCGGCTCGGTGCCGGGGTCGAGCAGGCCCGCGATGCGCTCGCGCGCCGTGAGCTTGCCCTTCGCGCGGTGCGCCTCCAGGCGCTTGGCGCCCCCACCAAGGGCCGCTTTTTTGAGCCGCTCGCGCAGCTGGTAAAGCAGCTGACGGTTCTGGTCGTCGTTCTGATGAAAGGCAAGGTCGCGAACGGGAGCGGGTTGAGTCATGGGGGCGGGAAAAACGAAAAAGCCGCCCCACCGGGGGGCGGAAGCGGCTTCACGAAGGTACTAGGTGCGCCCCAAGTAGGCGACGCGCGGCTGGTATCGAGCTTATTTCTTCGGCGGCGTCACGTCCACGCTCCCCGCCTTCTTCACGATCACCTTATCGTTGCCCGTCACCGAAGTCGCCTCGTTCACGCGCGACTTCGAGAACACCGAAAAGCTGACGTAGCGCTTCGGATTGGCTTTGAAATCAACCAGCAGATCGTCGAGTGCCTTCGACGAGTGGTTGAGGTTGGTGTAGTGCGTGTCGTCGTACATCAGCTTACCGAGCGAGCCGTTCTTGGAATTGAGCTGCGCGACGAGCGCGTGCGCCGCGGTGGCCGTCGAGTCGAGCTCCTGCACGAGCTTACCAATGTTCACG
>JBKJUQ010000147.1:0-5418 GCA_046590685.1 Hymenobacteraceae bacterium | reverse complement strand
CCGGCGACTTGCACATCGACGAGCACCACACCGTCGAAGACACCGCGCTGGCGCTCGGCGAGGCCCTGAAAACGGCGCTCGGCGACAAGCGCGGCCTGACCCGCTACGGCTTCGTGCTGCCGATGGACGAGGCCCGCGCCACCGTTGCGCTCGACTTTTCGGGACGGCCGGATCTGGTCTGGGAAGCGGAGTTCCGGCGCGAGCGCGTCGGCGATGTGCCCACCGAGCTGTTCCGGCACTTCTTCAAGTCGCTGTGCGATACGGCAGCCCTCAACCTGCACATCCGCGTGCAGGGCGACAACGAGCACCACAAGATCGAGAGCATCTTCAAAGGCTTCGCTCGCGCCCTGCGTGCTGCCCTGCGGCGCGAGGAACAGGACTTCGAGACGATTCCCAGCACGAAAGGGACGCTTTGACGCAAACCTCGCCGCAAAAGCCAGGGTAGGCTACGCCAACCCTGGGCTGCTCTACCGAACCCCGTTGGGGTTCATTTGATGATTATAACGAACGCTTCAGCTTCCTTCTCCTGATGATCGCACTTGTTGACTATGGCGCCGGCAACACCGAATCGGTCCGGCTGGCGCTGGCGCGGCTCGGCGCCGACGCGACCCTGACGGCCGACCCTGCCGTGCTCCGCGCCGCCGACCGCGTGATTCTGCCCGGCGTCGGGGAAGCGCGCGCGGCGATGACGCGCCTGCGCGAATCCGGCCTCGCCGCCGTGCTGCCCACGCTGCAACAACCGGTGCTCGGCGTGTGCCTGGGGCAGCAGTTGCTGACTTCCTTCAGCGCCGAGCGCGATACGCCGTGCCTCAACATCCTGCCCGATATCCGCACTGAGCGCTTTCCGGCCGGTATGGGCCTCAAGGTGCCGCACCTGGGTTGGAACCGCTTGCGCGACCTGCAAGGGCCGTTGTTCGTGGGCGTCGCGGCGGATGCGTGGGTCTATTTCGTGCACTCCTACTACGTACCGACCGGCGAGGGCTTCACCACCGCCGTCGCCGATTACGGCTTGCCGTTCAGCGCGGCCGTGCAGTGGCGAAACTTCCACGCCGTGCAGTTTCACCCCGAGAAAAGCGGGGCGACGGGCGCGCGGGTGCTGCAAAACTTCCTTTCCGTCTAAACCACCGATTCAGCGGATTTAGCGGACTACACGGATTACGGGACTGCTTTCTGTTCTTCCGTCCGGCCGTTCTCTTGCCTTTTTGAAATTTCTCTTCCTCTTCTTCTGATGCAGCTGATTCCGGCTATTGATCTTCTCGGCGGCGCGGCCGTGCGCCTCACGCAGGGCGATTACGCGACTGCCACCACCTACTCGGCCGACCCCGTGGCGCTGGCCCGGCAATTCGCCGAAGCCGGCGTCCGGCACTTGCACGTCGTGGACCTCGACGGCGCCCGCGACCGCGCCCCGCGCCACCTCGACACGCTGCGCGCCCTCGTGGAGGCGAGTGGCTTGACGGTCGATTTCAGCGGCGGGCTGACTTCTACGGACGACGTAGAAGCAGCCCTCGCGGCGGGCGCCGCGCAGGTAACCATCGGCAGCCAAGCGGTGCGGGAGCCGGCGCGGGTCCGCGAATGGCTCGACCGATTCGGGCCGGAACGGCTGATCATCGGGGCTGATTTCCGCGACGACGTCATCCTCACCCACGGCTGGCAGCAGGCGAGCGATCAGCGCCTCGATGCGTTCGTGGCCGACTGGCTGGCAGCGGGTGCGACTACCTTTTTGTGCACCGACGTGCGTCGCGACGGTGCCCTCACCGGTCCGGCTACCGCGCGATACGCCGCCCTGACGGCCGCTTTCCCCGCGGCCCGCATCCTCGCCAGCGGCGGGGTGAGCGGCCCGGCCGACCTCGATGCCCTGCGCGCGACCGGCGTGGTGGGCGCGATCGTGGGCAAGGCACTCTACGAAGGCCGCATCTCACTTGATGTTTTCGCTGCGCAATGAATCAAGCCCTCAACTCATCCCCGCTTTCGCCCCTGGCGCGGCGGCTTATTCCGTGCCTCGACGTGCGCGGCGGGCGCACCGTGAAGGGCGTCCAGTTCGGCAACCTGCGCGATGCCGGCGACCCCGTCGCCCAAGCCCGCCAATACGCCCATGAAGGCGCCGATGAGCTGGTATTCCTCGACATTACGGCTACCACCGACGGTCGCGCGCCCCTCCTGACGCTGGTCCGGACGGTGGCGGCCGAACTCGATATCCCGTTCACTGTCGGGGGTGGCGTAGGGTCGGTAGCGGACGCGGCGGCGCTGCTGCGCGCCGGGGCCGATAAGGTGGGCGTCAACTCGGCGGCGCTGGCCCGGCCGGCGCTTTTGCGCGAGCTGGCCGATGCCTTCGGCGCGCAGTGCGTGGTGCTCGCCGTCGATGCGCGCCTCGAAGCCGATGGGCAATGGCAGGTCTACACCCGCGCCGGCTCCCAAGCCACGGGGCGCCCGGCCCTGGAGTGGGCCCAGGAAGCCGCCGACCTCGGCGCCGGCGAGCTGCTGCTGACGTCAATGACCCACGACGGCGGCCAGCGCGGCTTTGCCACCGACCTGACGGCCGCCGTCAGCACCACCGTCTCGGTGCCGGTGATCGCGTCGGGCGGAGCCGGGTCGATGGCCGATTTCCTCGATGTGCTCACTACCGGGCGCGCCGAAGCGGCGCTTGCCGCCAGCGTCTTTCACTTCGGTACGCTGCGGCTGCCGGCTCTCAAACAATACCTCCACGAAGCCGGCGTGCCGGTGCGCCTGGCCTAGAACTGAGAACTGCGAGGTGAGAACTGAGAACTTCTCACCTCGCAGTTCTCAGTTCGTAAGTTATCAATTATCAGTTCACAGTTCTAAGTTCTCAGTTCTCCTCTATGCTCCTCGCCGCCGACCTCGATTTTTCCAAAGCCCCCGATGGCCTGTTGCCCGCCGTGGTGCAGGATGCCCGCACCCGCGCGGTGCTGATGCTGGGCTATTTCAACGCCGAGGCCCTGGCCCTCACCCAGGAAACGGGGAACGTCACGTTCTGGTCGCGCTCGCGGCAGCAGCTGTGGACCAAGGGCGAATCGTCGGGCAATTTCCTGCGCGTCGTTTCCCTCCACCCCGACTGCGACCGCGACACGGTGCTCGTGCTCGCCGAACCCACCGGCCCGACGTGTCACCGGGGCACCCCGACGTGTTTCGACGACGTGCCGCCCGGCCCGTTCCTGCCCGAGCTGGCCGCCGTGCTCGAATCGCGGCGCGGCGCCGACCCGGCCACTTCCTACACGGCCCGCCTGCTCGCTACCCCCGCCAAGGCCGCTCAGAAAGTAGGCGAGGAAGCCGTGGAAGTGGTCATCGAAGCCATCAGCGGCAACCGCGAGCGCCTGCGCGAAGAAGCCGCCGACCTGCTCTATCACCTGCTGGTGGTGCTCACGGGCCAGAACGTGGCCCTCGCCGACGTGGAGGCCACCCTGCGGGCGCGGCACGGGGGCCAGCCGTAGAGTAGAGACGCATATATGCGTCTCTACGGCAGAGCGGCAAGGCAGCGAGCCCGCGGCTACGGAAAGAACTTGTTCATCAGCGTCGCATCCACGTTGTCGGCCTGCCCGTGGCAGCTCACGCAGCCGGCTCCTTTCTGGGTGGGGCTGTAGCTCACCGCGCCGTCGGCGCGGAATTCGGCCCACACCCAGCCGTTGGCGGCGGCATTCGGGCTGGTCGGGTTGCGTTGCATCACGGCGTACTGCGAAATGCCACTGGTGGCGGTTTGGTGCAGCTCCTTCACGATCAGCGAACCAGCGCCGAACACCGCGCCCGGCCGGACGCGCCCGGTAGCGGGGTCGAGCTGGGCGGCGGCGGTGGCGTTGTAGCGCGTGCGCAAAAAGGCCTCGCCGTGCCCACTGCCGCTGCTCTTGGGCCGTAGCGCCGGGTCGTTGCCGAACCACGTGAAGCCGGTGGTGGCCTGGGCGAGCGCCGCCAGGTCGCGGTCGGTCGTATCGGTCGGCGTGGGGGCCACTTTCTCGTCCTTCTTACAGGCGTTGAGCGTGAGGGCGCCCGCGAAAATCAGCGCGGCGAAAGCGAAGCGAACGGAGGAATACGCCATAACGGGGAGGGGGAAAGGGGGAGAAGCCGTGGGCAGACGCTCGCCGTACGCGATCCTTACAACCCCGCCAAGCCGCGCCAACCCACTACGTTTGCCCCAATGTTACGCGCTACCATCCGTTCCTCGGCCCCGCTGCCGCTGCCGTCGGCCTCGGGCATCGAGCTCGTCGGCGACACCGCCTACGTCATCTCCGACGATTCCCCCTTCCTCTACCGCTTCCGCGCCGCCGATCTGACGCCCAACGAGCCTATCCGGCTCTTCGAGACGGCCCACTTCTCGGCCGGCCGCATCCCCAAAACCCTCAAGCCCGACCTGGAGGCGATTACCCTGCTGCCGCCGGCCGCCGACGAGCCGCCCAGCCTGCTGGTAGCGGGCTCCGGCGCGACGGCCGCCCGCGAGCAAGGCTTCCGGGTGACCCTCGCCGCCGACCCGCCGCCCGCGGGCGTCGCGGTGTACCCCGTGTCGCTCGGTGCGCTCTACAAGGCCCTGCGCCAGTATCTGCCCGGCGGGCAGGCCCTCAACATCGAAGCCCTCGCCGCCACCCCCGACCACCTTTGGCTCTTTCACCGCCCGGTGGGCACGGTGGCCGGGCGCCTCGGCTTTCGCTACAACTGGGTTGATGCCGCCGCCGCCCTGCGCCCGCCCTACGCGCCGCCGCCCACCATCCGGCCCCGCCCCTACGCCGTGCCCGACCTCGATGGCCACCCCAGCGGCCTGTCGGGCGCGACGTTCTTCGGCGAGAAGCTCTTCGTGACGGCCTCCGTCGAAATCACTTCCGACCCGGTGCTCGACGGCGAAATCCTCGGCTCCTTCATCGGTCTGCTCAACCCCGCCGACCCCACCCGCGGCCAGTTCGCCCAGCTCGAATGGCCCAACGGCGACCCCTTCCCCGAGAAAGTCGAGGGTCTCGCCGTGCGCCGCCAGACCGCCACCGGCTACGAGCTGCTCCTCGTCACCGACGACGATAAGGGCGGCTCGACGGTGCTGGTAGTCGACGTGAGCGGCGCCTGATGGGGGGAGCCACGTTTCGGGTTGCGGCTATATCTTGCGGCGCCGCGGCCACTTGGCCGGGCATCACCTTTTCCCCCTTTTGTAGCATGTCGGTCCCCTATGTATTGGTCGAGCGCGCGAATCCCAGCCGGCGCACCGAACCAAAGAAATTTTACGCCCAGATCAAAACCTCTGGCGAAGTGTCCTTGCGGCAGCTTGCCAAGCAGATCAGCGCCCGCTCGACGGTGAGCGCCGCCGATACGATGGCTGTCATCGAGAGCCTGATTGAGATCGTCCCCGAGCTACTCGCCGAAGGGATGATTGTTCGCTTGGGCGATTTGGGCTCGCTCAGCGCGTCCATCTCCAGCGAAGGCGCCGCGACC
>JBKJUQ010000132.1:0-4127 GCA_046590685.1 Hymenobacteraceae bacterium | reverse complement strand
GCTCGGTGGGCCAAACGATCTATCAGGCCCATCAGCAGCCCTGGGCAGCCTTCTTGCGACAGCAGCTGCTAAATCCGCCCTTTCCGGTCCTCTTGCCAACCCCTGCGTAAGTCCTGTTTCCAATGTCCCCAGAGGTAGTTATAGAGATCTTCTCCCGTCCAGGGATTGCCCGTTATGGCGAAGTCGTCAGTGTAAGTGGTGAAGCCAGCCATTGAATCGCTGAGCAGCACTACGCCTTGAGCGGGTGGGTTGGTACCATAACCCAAAAGGCCTTCATCGATACTATCGCCGTTGTAGGCATAGATCATCTGCCGGGTTCGGTCGCAGCCTACGTAGTCATCCGTGAAATTTCCTAAATCAAAATCCACCCAGTGGCCGAAGTAGAAGTCGTGGTAGGTGCGGGGTGAGCGATTAGTGATCTGATACCGCACGAAGACCGTCTGATCAAGGGCATTGCCGCTGCCGGCCGCATCGAACGTGTAGACAAAGCCCTGCACCTCCGCGCCGATGGCGGGCGTGAAGGGGATTTTGGCTTGGGCTTCATCATTGATGATAAAGTACAGCGCCTGGTCGCCGGGGACGTCGGGGTAATCGCCGTTGGCCGGTGAATAGCGCCCATCCTGATTTACGTCTACGAACGGCGCTCGTCCATTCGCGATATTGCCCGTGGCTGGCCACGTGGCGATAGCGACTGGTGGCACATAGCCGGCCTGCTGATAATGCTGCTGAAAATCGAGTAGCTCTGACCGGTTAATTTTCCAGATGTGGTCGAACGCTGGGTCCCCGACGCGCGGTACGTGAGTTGGGTAGCTTGCCGCTAGCGGTCCAGAACTGTACCCTGATTCCGTCTGGCCCATGTAGTAAGGGTTTTGCTGGCGGTACGTTTCGGCTGCTACGCGTAGGGTCCCGCTACTATCGATTCCTCCCATCCATAAGTTTGCGGTGAAGACGGTATGCTTGGATGGAGCGCCCGAAACAAGCTGTTTGGGCACCTCCAGGCCCCGGCGGGTGATAAAGTCCCACCAAAGAACTCCGTTCGCCTGCACTTGCCCGCGCACATCGTTGAGGTCAACGTCCTGAATACGGGGTAAGCCGTTTTGGGCCCAAGCGGTAAAACCACTCAACACAAAGCCAACGGAGAGAAGGATTTTTTTCATTGTCCGGGAAATTGAAGAGGACTGCGGAAAAACCAAAACGGGTAGCCCTCTCGGGAGAGAGCGCTACCCGTTTCAGACTCCGGCCGGAAACCAAAGGCTTCCCGCGTATTCAATTTTATCCCGCCGCCACGCCGTGGTGCGAGCTCACGCGGGCGCCGCGCTTGGCGGCGGCCGGGGCCGTACTTTCCGGGGGAGTGGGATCGGCTTGTACCACTTCCTGGTCGTCGAGGGTGTTGGGATCGGTTTCCTCCAGGATGGCTTTCGCCGCCGACCAGCGCAGCGAGTAGAGATCTTTGCGGCGGTCGCGCAGGTTGCGCACCGAGCCGGCCGTGTTGAGGTCTTTAAGCAGGTCGAGGTCGAGGTCGGCGATCAGGGTCATCTCCGTATTCGGGGTGGCCTCGGCGATGGTCGCGTCGTGAGGGAAAGCGAAGTCGGAGGGGCTGAACACGGCGCTCTGCGAGTACTGAATGTCCATATTTTCCACCTTCGGTAAGTTGCCCACCGAGCCGGTGATCGCCACGTAGCACTCGTTCTCGATGGCGCGCGCCATCGCGCAGCAGCGCACCCGCTGGTAGGCGTTCTTGGTGTCGGTCCAGTACGGGACGAATAGGATTTTCATCTGCTGCTCGCTCAGTAAGCGCCCTAATTCAGGGAACTCGACATCGTAGCACACGAGGATGCCGATCTTGCCGAAATCAGTGTCGAAGGTCTGGAGCTTGCTGCCGCCGCGCATCCCCCAATAGTGGGCCTCGTCGGGGGTTACGTGCAGCTTGAACTGCTGCTCAAACGTGCCGTCGCGCCGGCACAGATACGCCACGTTATAGAGCTTGCCGCCCACGATTTCCGGCATCGAGCCGGCAATAATGTTGATGTTGTACGAGAGCGCGAACTCCACCATTTTCTGGCGCAGCAGCGGCGTGTACGCCGCCATTTCGCGAATGGAGTCGGGCGCGTTTGAGCTTTTCGAGAGCGCCATCAGCGGCGCATTAAAAAACTCCGGAAACATCACCAGATCGGCCTTGTAGCTCGACACGGTGTCGACGTAGAACTCGACCTGCTGAATCATTTCCTCCAGATTCTGCACCGCCCGCATCTGCCACTGCACCACGCCGATGCGCACGTTCGATTTGGTATTACCGATGAGCTTCTCGTACTGCTCGTCGTAGTATACATTGATCCATTCGAGGAGCGTGGCGTACCCGCGCGAGGCGGCATCATAAGGCAGATAATCCTTGATGATTTTCCGGACGTGAAAGCCGTTGGAGAGCTGAAACGTCAGGATCGGGTCGTTGAACTCCTTGTTGCGCACCTGCTCGATATACTGCGCGGGCTTGAGCTCGTCGGCGTGCGGCCCGTAGCCGGGGATGCGCCCGCCCGCCACGATGGCGCGCAGGTTGAGGCTCTCGCAGAGCTCCTTGCGCGCGTCGTAGAGGCGGCGGCCGAGGCGCAGGTTGCGGTAATCAGGGTCCACAAATACATCTACGCCGTAGAGCGTGTCGCCTTCGGGGTTGTGGGTTTTGAACGTGCCGTCCGCCGTTATCTGCGCGTAGGTGTGGCGGTCGCCGTAGTCGGAATATTGCACGATGAGCGCGAGCGCGACGGCGACGATCTGGCCCTTGTCCTCGATGCAGATCTGGCCTTCGGGAAAATTCTGGAGCAGCGCGCGGTACTCCTTGCGGGTCCAGGCGCTGTCGTCGAAGCCCGTGTACACGCGCTCCATAATGTCGCGGATGGCGTTGTAGTCGCTCTGCTTGAGCTGCCGGAGCCGGAGCTTGTGGTCGGCGGCGGAAAAGGAAGTGGATTGAATCTCGGACATTGGCAAGGAAAGCAAATAGGGCGGCCGGGTATGTGGCCCTTCGGCGCTGGGCACGGCAGGAATAAGCCGCGCCGTTGGCTGCAAAGTTCGGCCGTGGGCTTGTAGTAACGGCCCAGTCGGCAGTTTTGTCACATTATCGTGTTACTGGAGGTGAGGGCACAACGGACCATTTTTGAGGCGACAAATCGTCCCGTTCATTTCCTGCATTCCAATGACCCAGCCCCATTTTTCCCGTTACCTTCTGCTGGCGGGTGTGCTGGCGACTGTGCCCGCCGCCGCGCAGTTCCCCTCCACCCCCACCCAGACGTTTTACGTCTGCAACGCCCCCGGCGAGCAGTATTACCTGCGCGCTTTCGCTGACGGGCGGGGCGGCTCCCACACGGTCTGGCTGGATGAGCGCGGCGGCACCGCCGTTGGCACGGCCATTTACACCCAGCGCGTGACCGCGGCCGGGCAGTTTCGGTGGCCCCTGAACGGGCTGAAGCTGGTGCAGGCGCGCGGCAAGAAAATCTGGGCAATGCACGCCATTCCGTGGCGCGCTGGACTACTGGTGGCCTGGGAGCAGGGTAACGGCGGCGGCGATTCGCTTTTCTGCCAGGCGTATGACTCGCTCGGCGTCGCGCGCTGGGCCACGCCCACGCTGGTGGCCGGGCGCGGCACCGGCAGCGTGATCTACGTCTCGGGCACCGGCCTCAACATCCTGCCCAACGACTCCGGCGCCACCATCACCTACGGCCTGGTCTATACCGGCGGCTCCTCGGCGCTGGGCTACAACCGCATCAGCCCCACGGGCCGGCGGCGCTGGGCACTGAATCAGTTTGCCGCCAGCCTCAACAACACCAGCTACTACAGCACGATCAGCGACGGCGGCAACGGCTTTTTTGCCGTTGGCACTACCGGCGGCCTGGGCGCGCCGATTGTGGCACGGCGCTACCAGTTCAACGGCGCGGCCGCCTGGCCCGCGCCGGTCAACCTCTCGGCGAATGGCGCGGGTGGGCGAGGCGAAGCGGGCTGGCCAGTTCGCGTCCTGCCCGATACCAGTCTGGTCGTTGCGTGGGGGCGAGACAATCCGAAAGACATCGTAGCCGTGAAACTCACCCAGTTCGGCGCCTACGCCTGGGCCAACCCTACGTACCGAGCGGTGTGTGACCATC
>JBKJUQ010000480.1:0-3063 GCA_046590685.1 Hymenobacteraceae bacterium | reverse complement strand
GGTTGAGGAATTCGGGGTTGAAGACCCGCTTCAGCGCGTCCTCGACCGTCGACTTCATCTTCGAGTAGTCGAACGTCGACTCCGAGAGCGCGAAGCCGATGCCCTTTCCGAGGTTCTTGATGTCCCGCGCCCCGATGTTCGACGTCATGATGATGATCGTGTTGCGGAAGTCCACCTTGCGGCCGAGGCCGTCGGTAAGGATGCCGTCGTCGAGCACCTGCAACAGCAGGTTGTACACGTCCGGGTGCGCTTTCTCGATCTCGTCGAGCAGCACCACCGAGTAGGGCTTGCGCCGGATTTTCTCCGTCAGCTGACCGCCTTCCTCGTAGCCCACGTAGCCGGGAGGGGCGCCCACGAGCCGGCTCACGGAGAACTTCTCCATATACTCGCTCATATCGACCCGCACCAGCGCGTCCTCCTTATCGAAGAGGTACATCGCGAGCACCTTCGCCAGCTCCGTCTTGCCCACACCCGTCGGGCCGAGGAACACGAACGAGCCGATGGGCTTCTTCGGGTCTTTGAGGCCCACGCGGGTGCGCTGGATCGCCTTCACGAGCTTCGTGATGGCCGCATCCTGCCCGATGACCTTGCCGCGCAGCTCCTCGCCCATGTTGAGGAGCTTGACGCCCTCCTTCTGGGCCACGCGCTGCACGGGAATGCCCGTCATCATCGCGATGACTTCGGCCACGTTCTCCTCCCGGACGGTGTAGCGCTTCTTCTTGGTTTCTTCCTCCCAGGCTTTCTTGGCCGTTTCGAGCTGCTCGATGAGCTTCTTCTCGCGGTCGCGGAGCTGGGCGGCTTCCTCGTACTTCTGCGATTTCACCACGCGGTTTTTCTCGCCCTTGATGCTCTCAATCTGCTCTTCGAGCGAGAGAATATCCTCCGGCACCACGATGTTGTTGATGTGCACCCGCGCGCCGGCCTCATCGAGAATATCGATGGCTTTGTCGGGCAGGAAGCGGTCGGACATGTAGCGATCCGAGAGCTTCACGCACGCCTCAATCGCCTTGTCGGTGTACATCACGTGGTGATGGTCCTGATACTTGTCCTTGATGTTGTTGAGGATCTCGATCGTCTCCTCGGGCGTCGTCGGATCAATCATCACCATCTGGAAGCGACGGGCCAGGGCGCCGTCCTTCTCGATGTACTGGCGATACTCGTCCAACGTGGTGGCGCCGATGCACTGAATCTCGCCGCGCGCCAGGGCGGGCTTGAACATGTTGGAGGCATCCAGCGACCCCGAAGCGCCGCCGGCGCCCACGATGGTGTGCAGCTCGTCGATGAACAGGATCACGTCCGGCGACTTCTCCAGCTCATTCATCACCGCCTTCATCCGCTCCTCAAACTGGCCGCGGTACTTCGTGCCGGCCACCAGCGAGGCCAGGTCGAGCGTCACGACGCGCTTGTTGAACAGCACCCGACTCACCTTCTTCTGCACGATGCGCAGCGCCAAGCCTTCTGCGATGGCCGTCTTGCCCACGCCCGGCTCGCCGATCAGAATCGGGTTGTTCTTCTTGCGGCGGCTCAGAATCTGCGCCACCCGCTCGATCTCCTTCTCGCGCCCCACGATCGGGTCGAGCTTGTCGTCCTCGGCGAGCTTGGTGAGGTCGCGACCGAAGTTGTCGAGCACGGGCGTCCGGCTCTTGTCGCCGGCTTTTTTGGCGCCCGCGCCGCTACCGCCGGCGCCGGCCTTGCCACCCATAAACTTATCGTCGTCGTCGTCCGTGTCCGAAGCCTGAGCCGTCGGGGCGGGGCCCGTCTGCCCGGAGGCGTGGTAGTCGAGCGACTCGCGCACGGTCTCGTAGTTCACGTTGAAGCGCGCCAGCGTCTGCGACGAGATGTTGTCCTCGTCGCGCAGGATCGAGAGCAGCAGATGCTCGGTGCCGATGATCTCCGACTTGAAGATCTTCGCTTCGAGGTACGTGATCTTGAGCACCTTCTCGGTCTGCTTGGTCAGCGGAATCGAGCCGGTAATACTCGTGCCGGGGGTGGCGGTGTTGCGGGTCGCCTGTTCGAGGGCATATTTCAGCTCCTCGATGGAGACGCCGAGCTTGCGGAGCAGCACCAGCGCGGTGCCCTCACCCTCGCGGATGATGCCGAGCACGAGGTGTTCGGTGCCGATGTAATCGTGGCCAAGGCGAATCGCTTCCTCACGGGATAGCGAAATGACCTCTTTCACGCGGTTGGAGAATTTGGCTTCCATTCGGTCGGGAAATCGGGAAGTAGACAACGGGCGAAGCGGTTTGCGGTGAAAAGGAAGGGAACCGGGACCACGGTTGCAGAACCAACGAACCACGAAAACCTCCCCGCGCGGGGAATAATCGGCAAACGCCGACGCGCGCAAGGCAGTTTACGGAGCGGAAAAATAACCGTTGGACACCAGACGAGCCGCCATGTCGCTTGGCTTCACGCGGCCGCGGCCGGTGCGAGCGGGGATTCGGGAGCGGCGGCGCGGCGCAAAAAGGCCGTAGTACCGGGACCGAGGGCAAACAGCACGTCCAGAATGCTCAGCCCGGCAACAAACCCTGCACCAAAGGCTTGCGGGTACGGGCCAACGAACATTCTGTCAGGTGGGGCGCCGGGGACGTAGAAATCGCGCCGGTCGAGCACGCCCGCCGGGGGCACCCGCTGCCACGAGTCGGTTCGGCGCGTAGGCAGCTGGGGCGCCAGCCAGCCCAGCAGCACGCCCAGCAGTCGCTCGTTTAATTCCCAGAGCGTCGCGGGCCGGCTCTCCAGTACCGCCTGCAGCGGGTCGGCGTAGTACAGGAAGTAGGGGGTGCGGTTGTAGGCCGTTTGCAGCGTCCGCCAATACGGCAGCACCCACCGGTGGGCGTAATCAATCTCGATCTCCGTCGCGCGCTTTTTTGTCTGACTCGCTCCCCCGCGCACCGGCACGGTCAGGGGCTTCACGCCCTGCGCGGTCAGAATCAGCGCCCGATTCCGAAACGTCTGCTTCGGGTAGTGCTCGTGGGCTTCGAGCAGGATGCCGCCGGGTGCCGCCAGCGCATCGCGGAACCACGCGATGGGCGGGCAGTGGAGAAGTTCGGTGAGGAGGGGCACGGG
>JBKJUQ010000435.1:0-3726 GCA_046590685.1 Hymenobacteraceae bacterium | reverse complement strand
CTGCGCATCCACTACGGGCAGTTTTTCGATCTTGTGTTCCTGCAGAATCTCCTCCGCCTGCGGCAAAGTGGTGCCGGGCGCGGTGGTAATGAGCGGCATCGCCGTCATCACTTCGGTAATCGGGCGCCGGGGGTCGCGCTCGAAGCGCAGGTCGCGGTTCGTGACGATGCCGCGCAGCACGCGGTCCGGCCCCACCACGGGGATGCCGCCGATGCCCAGCTCGCGCATCAGGCGGTGGGCATCGGCTACTACGCCCGTTTCGGGCAGCGTCACGGGGTCGAGGATCATGCCGGATTCCGAGCGTTTCACGCGGCGCACCTGCTCGGCCTGCCGCTGAATGCTCATATTCTTGTGGATGAAGCCTAAACCGCCCTCGCGGGCAACGGCAATAGCCATCTCGGCTTCAGTCACTGTATCCATCGCCGCCGAGACGAACGGAATGTTGAGCCGGATGCGGCGCGTGAGCCAGGTACCGGTGTCGGTGTCGCGCGGGAGCACCTCGGAGTACGCCGGCAGCAGCAGCACATCGTCGTACGTGAGGGCCTGAAAGGCAATCTTCGGGGCGGAAGCGGGCATCAGCAACGGGGGCAAGGGGCGGATGGTCCGAGGCCCCCTGTTGCCGCGCAAAGGTAGGGGGTGCTGATGTGCTGATGTGCTGATGTGCTGATGTGTTGATGTGGAGATGTGGAGATGTGGGGATGTGACGATATGCTGGATGTGGTGATGTGTTGATGTGACGATGTGAGGATGTGGTGACTTGCAGATGGACGACGTGCTGGATGTGCTGATGAGTGTTACCGTGTGCAGACCGGTAAATTCGGCCCACCGCTGTAACACTACTCTTACATCGCCACATCAGCACATCAACACATCAACACATCAGCACATCAACACATCTCCCTAAGCTCGTCGCCATCACCGGCCCCGAATCGAGCGGTAAATCGGCGCTGGCGGCGGAGCTGGCCCGCGCGTGGCGCACGGCGTGGGTGCCCGAGTTCGCGCGGGAGTACTTGCTGACCCTTCCCGATCCTGCCGCCTACACGCTCCGCGACCTCGAAGCGATTGCCCACGGCCAGCTCGCGACCGAAACCAGCCTCGCGGCTTCATTGCCGCCCGGCGCGCCGCTGTTCTGCGATACCGACCTGCTCGTAATCCTGATCTGGGCGGAGGAGCGCTTCGGCCACTGCCCGGCTTGGCTGCGCGCCGCCGCCCTCGCCCCAGTCGCCTACGATCTGCGCCTGCTCCTGCACCCCGACTTGCCGTGGGAGCCCGACCCGCTGCGCGAAGCGCCTGATCCGGCGGAGCGCCACCGGCTTTTTCAGCGGTACCGCACGACGCTCCAGGCCGCGCACCTGCCCTTCACCGAAATTAAAGGAGTAGGGGAGAGCCGTTATGAGGCCGCCGCCCGCGCGGTGGCGGGGCTGCTCGGTTAACTGCTGACAAGCAAATCCAGGTTGCGGATGATGTCCGGTATCCCCGTCAGGGGATATCGCTCGGTAGCAACCCGACTACTCAATCCGCAGTGGGCGCGACGGCCGGCGGGGCTGGTGGTAGTCGGGCTCAAAATCGGAGACCGGCCGCGAGATGCCCGGCGGCAAGTCCAGATCGGGTAGGTCGTCGTCGAGGGGCTCGCCGCCATCGTCGCGGTTATCGGGCGTGGGCGGCGGTAACGGCCGGACCGCCGGCATCACCACGAAATACGCCAGGACCATCAGGAGCAGGAGGGAGTAAACCAGGGGAAGCATCGGGCGGAAATGAAAGGGGCGAAAGAAGCGCACCGGCGCGCGGCGCAACCTGCTGGGAGTGACGGCCACGGACCATCTGAGGTTGCTCGCTAACCCGACGCGAAGTGAAGATACGCGAAAACTACCGCACCCGGCCACCCGGCGCGTGTTAAATTTGCGCCACGTTTAGGGGTGCTGCCGAAGACTTGGTTTTTCGGCGGCTGAGATCAT
The DNA here is from genome assembly GCA_046590685.1 of Hymenobacteraceae bacterium. GTDB lineage: Bacteria > Bacteroidota > Bacteroidia > Cytophagales > Hymenobacteraceae > JANNMJ01. The sequence goes on along the minus strand of JBKJUQ010000435.1, from coordinate 1,771 downwards.
ACCCATTGAACCTGAACCAGGTAATGCTGGCGCAGGGAACAAACAACGGCCCGCCGGGGGGCGGCCGCGCTCTCGTGACGCAGTGGAATCGGTGCCAACCCCTGGCGCCGAATCCGTCACTCGGTTTCTTTTCAGCGTGTTTTATTCTTCAATTCGGTCCGGCACCCTGGTGCTTGGCCTCGTGGCGGCTGCCGTTTCGGTATCCGCTCAGCAAGTACCCGTTCGCCCGGCCTCCGATACCGCCCGCACCCGGCCTGTCCGCGAGGCGGCTATTCAGCTCAGCGAGGCCCAGATCACCGCCACTCGCGCCAACGAGCAAACCGGCACGGCCTACCAAACCCTCGAAACCAAGGAAATCAAGGACCGCAACTTTGGGCAGGACTTACCTTACCTGCTCGACCAGACGCCCTCCGTGGTGACGACCTCCGACGCGGGCACCGGCATCGGCTACACCGGCCTGCGCATCCGCGGCACGGATCCTACGCGGGTGAACGTGACGCTCAACGGCGTGCCGGTGAACGAGGCGGAATCGCACTCCGTCTACTTCGTCGATCTGCCCGATCTGGGCTCCTCCGTCAGCTCCATTCAGGTGCAGCGCGGTGTGGGCACGAGCACCAACGGGGCGGGCGCGTTTGGGGGATCGGTGAACATCGCGACGGCCGCGCCGCGCCGCGCTGCCTACGCCGACGTCACCAACGCGGCCGGCTCGTACGGCACATGGCGGACGACCATCGCGGCCGGAACCGGCCTGCTGGGCGCCGACTCGACGCGCGGCCGGTTTGCCCTCGACGCCCGCGCCTCGCGGATTCAGAGCGAGGGGTACGCCGACCGCGGCTTCTCGCGCCTGCGCTCGCTGTACCTGACCGGCACCTACCTCACGGACAAGACCCTCGTCCGGGCGCTGGTCCTCACCGGCCAGGAGCGCACCGGGCAGGCGTGGTACGGCGTCCCGCAGGATTCCGTGACGAAAGGCGCCCGCCACTACAACCCCGCTGGGTTCGACTACGACGACTTCGCCGGCAACCAGCGCGCCACGCCGTATCAAAACCAGACCGACAACTACCAGCAGGACTACTACCAGCTGCTCGTCTCGCACCAGCTCACGCCGGGGCTGAACCTGAGCGTCACGCCGTTCTACACCCGCGGCGGCGGCTACTATGAGGAATTCAAGGCGAGCCAGACGTTCCGGAAATACGGCTACGACCCCGGCCTGCTGATTCAGAACGGCGATACCATCACCCGCACCGATCTGGTGCGCCGCCGCTGGCTCCGTACCGACCTCTACGGCCTGACCTGGGCGCTCACCCAGGCCCCGACCGATGCGCGCTGGACCCTCACGCTCGGGGGGGCGGCCTCCGGCTACCAGGGCCATCACTTCGGCGAGGTGATCTGGGCGGAGCGCGCCGCGCCGCCTACCAACGACTGGCGCTATTACAACGAACGCACCCGCAAGACCGACGTCAACGCGTACCTGCGCGGCACCTGGCAGGCCACCGACCACCTGAGTGTGTTTGCCGATGGGCAGGTACGCACCGTGCGCTACCGGCTTCAGGCTCCCAACCTGGATGGATCGAAAGGCGCCCAATCGTTCAACTTCACCTTCTTCAATCCCAAAGCCGGTCTGACGCTGGCCCTGCCCGGCGGCGCGGCGGCCTATGCCTCGGTACGGGTGGGCTCGCGCTGGGCCACCGCCACCGAGGCATAGGCCGCCGCGCCGCCGGGCAGGGCCAGCGTCAGACCGGCTTTGGGATTGAAGAAGGTGAAGTTGAAC
>JBKJUQ010000413.1:0-6345 GCA_046590685.1 Hymenobacteraceae bacterium | reverse complement strand
TGTACACCACGTTGTGCTGCCGGACGCGCGCCTGGGCATTGAGCGAGCGCTGCATCTTGAGGTTGTCGCGCGAGGTCAGCAGCTCGACGAGCGCCTGGCGGGCCGGCCCGATGGCGTCGAGGCGGGCTTGGCTCAACCCTTCTTTCACGCACGCCGGGTCGGCCAGGAAGGTGGTGCCCGTGGCGAGGCAGTCGGTGGCGGCGCGCAGCAGCTCGTCGTCATCCTTGCGTTCGAGGTCGAGCACGTTGAGGCGCTTGTACTTGGGCGAGCTTTGGCCGAAGGCATCGGCCACGGGACCGGCCACGGCGCGCAGCGTCGCCTGCAAGGCATCGACGGCGGCGTTCTTGCCGGCCGTTTCGTCGGCCTGCGTCTGCTGGTCAACCGTGTCGGAGGGCAGCGCGTCGAGCTTTTTGATCTCTGCCGCGTGGGCGTCGATGCGCGCGGCCGTCACGCCATCGTCGGCGAGCAGCGCCAGATCGCGCCGCAGGGCGCTGACCTGGCTGGTGGCGTCGCGCACCAGGTCGGGGTCGGCGAGGCTCGAAAGCCGCTTTTCTGGTTTATCAGGAGTGGTCATTTCGACAAACGAAAAAGGATGAGCGGAGACCCGCCAGGGGCAGCTGGCAGCCCGGCGAAAGTACACCTAAAAGTTACGGAACAGGATATTCCGTGAACATCGGCCGGCCGCCCAGCCCCGGCGCCGGCCGGAAACGGCCACGCCCCCCGCCGCAGGGCGTACGCGGCCGCCCGCTGGGTCGGGGAGGCGGCCCGCGGGTTCGGGGAAGCCGGCCGCAGGCTCGGGGCAGACGGCCGCAGGTTCGGAGAGGCCGCCCGCCAGTTCGGGGCGGACAGCCGCAGGCTCAGAGAGGCCGGCCGCAGGCTACATGATGACATAACGGACACTTGTGGGGCGCCCCGGCGAGGCTTCTACTGACAACGTGTCCTATTCTATCTCCCGGCGCCATCTTGCTTCGGACCGGCTGCCTGTCCCTTGCCCGGCCTTTAAAGGCCGGGCAAGGGACAGGCGCGCGTTGGGCCCCCAACGCCAAATCGCCCGCCCGACCCGCAGGTCGGACGGGCGATCCGTCAGCTATCGATCAGGCCAAGCCTTACTCGATCACGAGGCGCGCCGTAGCGCCGCCCACCCGCACGGCGTACACGCCGGGGGTCAGGTGGCGCACGTCGAGCGTGCCTTCGGCGGTCAGGGTCGCGCGGCGCACCACGCGGCCGGCCGCGTCGAGCACCAGCACGTCGGTGGCGGTGGCCGTAGCGGTGGCCGGGCGCATCAGGTGCACCGTACCGGCGGTGGCCGGGTTGGGCCACAACGTCAGGGTGGCGGTGGCGGCGGTGGCTTTCCGCTCGCCGAACACGAGGGCGAAGCGGCCCGCTACCTCACCGGCTTGCGCGGCCGTGAAGGCCACGGCCGGCTGGGTGGCGAGGTCGTGGCGCGTGCCGCTCAACCGGTCGAGCAGGGTAGCGCCCGGCAGGTTCGTGAGCGCGGCGGCGGCGAGGGTGTAGTCGCCGGCGGCGGGCAGCGTGAGCGTCAGCTCCACGGTGGTGCCGGCACTCAGGCGGCCTTCGGGCAGGGCCGAGATCAGCGCGGCCTCGCCGTCGATGAGGGCCGAGAGGGTCGGCAGGCCCACGTTAGGGCCGGGCCGGGCGGCGTCGTAGGCGCCATCGAAGCCGGGGGTGGCACCGGCCTGCTCGTACACCGTCACGGCGTCAGCGTGGTCGGCGGGGGCGCCGGCTTGCGCCAGCGTCAGGGTCAGGCGCGGCGCCGTGGAAGCGGCGGTGCGGCCGAGCGGTACGGCGTCGTTCTCCACCCGCAGCGCGTTGGTGAAGGGGAAAACGGTCGGCGCGTTGGTGCGCACGAAGAAGCCCTGGCCGATGCCAATCAGGCCGTCGGTGAGGTTACCCACGCCGCCGGCGTTGCGGGTGCGATAAGCACCGTTGTTGCCGCCGGTGCTGTACCACACGTACACCGACGCCTGCAGATTGGCCGGCGTGGCGAGCAGATCCCAGTCGATGGGCTGCGGGTAGCAGTTGCCCAGCAGATGCCAGCCGTTCTTGTTGGCGGCCGTGAGCGGACCGGTTTGGGTCAGCGCCACGTCCACGTTGCCGGTCGTGAGCGTCCCGACGAAATCAGGGAGCAGGTCGCCGCCGATGGCCACCGAGTAGCCGCGGCCGGGCGTGAGCGTGGTACCCAGGGTAGCGGGCGAGAAGTAGCCGATGCCGAAGCCCTGGTAGGCCGCCGTGTTGCCGCCGCGGGCTTCGTTGAAACCGAAGACGTTGGGCATCTGACTAGCCGAGAGCTTGGGCGTCGGCAGGTTGTTGTAGGTGGTATTCACCTTCGGCACGAAGCCGTTGGTGGCCAGATCATTCACCGTGCTGTTCTGCACCGGCGAGGAGAGGTGGTGGTAGCTCACAACGCCTTGGGCGCCGGGGATGTAGCGCTGCACCGATACGTTGCCATTGACGGAGCCACCGGCGTGCACGGCGTAGGCCGTATAGTCGCCGTAGGAAAACAGCCGGAGCCGGAAGCCGGCCGTGTTCAGCGTGCCGCTGGTCAGGCGCAGCGCCCGGTACAGCCCTACTCGCTGCGTGAGCGTAACGCCCGCCGCGTTGTTGATTTCCAGCTCCAGTACGCTGGACTCCAGGCCGTCGCCCGTGACCTGCGCCGTAGTGCCGTCGTAGACATACTTCGCCGCATCGTAAAAATAGCGGTACCCCGTCACCTGCACGTTGCCGAGGGGAGCGTCGTAGGTGATGCCATCCGGCGAGCAGATATGGAGCTCCGTGTTGTACTCCATGTAGAACTCGCCCGGGCCGGTGATGGTGGCGCAGCTGCCGCCGTTGCCGGTGCGCAAGATGCCGCCTTCCTGCACCAGCAGCGTACCGCTGATGCTGATATCGCCGGCGAGCGTCGCGTCGCCCGTACCCGTGATGGTGATGTTGTGGTACGCGCCGGCGGGTACGAGCATCGGGCTGCTCACGATCAGGCTCTGCGCGTAGTGGATGGCGAAGCGGTTGAGCGTCTTCGAACCGTCGCCGACGGTGGTGAAGTCGCCGCCCGCGTAGAGCTGGCCGGCCGAACCGGCCACCAGCGCCTTCACCTGGTCGTTGAGACCGGTGCCGAGCGACTGCCAGCTCGTGCCATCCCAGAGGGCGACGTGGTCGGCGTTGGGGTTGCCGCCCGCGTCGGTGAAGTAGCTGCCGGCGTACACCTGGCCGGGGCCATTCGCCGCCAGCGCCTCTACGGGGCCATTGACGCCCGAGCCGAGCGCCTGGAAGCTGCTGCCGTTCCAGCGGGTCACGAAGTCGGCGGCGGCGTTGCCGCCCGCGTTCTGGAAGAAGCCGCCGACCCACACCTCGCCAGGGCCGGCCACGGCCAGCGCCGCCACGGCGTTATCGAGACCATTGCCGAGCGCCTGGAAGCTGCTGCCGTCCCAGCGGGCCACGTTGTCGGCGTTGGCGTTGCCGCCCGCGTCGTCGAAGAAGCCCCCGATGTACAGGTCACCATTGGCCGCCACGGCCAGCGCGTACACGCCCCCATCGATGCCGGTACCGAAGGCCTGCCAGTCGGTGCCGTCCCAGCGGGCGATCTTGTCGGCGTCAGGGTTGCCGCCCGCGTCGCTGAAGTCGCCGCCCACCAGCACGTCGCCGTTGCTGGCTATTGCCAGCGCGTGGACCTGGTTGTTGAGGCCGGTGCCAAGGGAGTTCCACTGGTAGCCGTCCCAGCGGGCCACGTTGTTGGCGTCGGAGTTACCGCCCGCGTTGCTGAAGAGGCCGCCCACGTACACATCGCCGTTGCTGGCGACGGCCAGCGCGTTCACCCGGCCGTTGAGGCCGATGATGGCCGGCGCGGACCAGCTGGTGCCGTTCCAGCGCGCTACCTTGAAGGGAGCGCGTATATCGCCCGCTTCCTGGAAGTCGCCGCCGTACCAGATGTCGCCGTTGGGCGCTTCGGCCACCGCGTAGGTGTAGCTGCTGACGTCGGGGTTGAGCGCCTGCCAGCTGGTGCCGTCCCAGCGCATGGTGTAGGCGTTGATGGTGTTCGTGTTGTCGACGAAGAACCCGGCCACGTACACGTCGCCGTTGCTGGCGCCCAGCAGGTCGTAAACCTGCCCGCGGATGCCCGTGCCGTAGGCCTGCCAGCTGCTCCCGTTCCAGTGAGCGATGCGGTCGGCGTCAGGGTTGCCGCCCGCGTCAGAGAAGATGCCGGCCGCCACCACGTCGCCGTTGGCCGCGATGGTCAGGGCGTCGACGGCGCCATTCAGACCCGAGCCGACAGACTGCCAGAAGCTGCCGTCGAACCGGGCGATCATATCCATATTGGTGTCGGTGTTGGCATCGTTGAAGAAGCCCCCCACGTACACGTCGCCGTTGGCCCTCACGGCCACCGAGCCCAGGAAGCCCCCGAAGTTGAGCCCCCCGCCAAGCGCCTGCCAGCTGGTGCCATTCCACTGCGCCACGGCGTAAGTGTTGGGGGTGCCGCCCGCGTCACCGAACTGCCCCACCACGTACACGGAGCTGTTATGGATGGCCATCGCGTACACGCCGCCGCTAACGCCGGTGCCGAGCGCCTGCCAGCTGGTGCCGTCCCAGCGCGCAATATTGTCGGCGTCGGGGTTGCCGCCCGCGTCGTTGAACTGGCCGCCGACGTACACGTCGCCGTTGGAGGCCACCGCGATGTCGTTCACGCCGCCACTGAGGCCCGTGCCGAGCGTTTGCAGGCTGGTACCGTCCCAGCGGAAGATGCCGTCGGCGTTGGGGTTGCCGCCCGCGTCGTTGAAGTTGCCCCCAACGTACAGGTCGCCGTTGCTCGCCACGGCCAGGGCAGACACGGTGCTGCCGCCGCCGATCCCTTGACCAGTGGCGGCCTGCCAGTCTTCATCGCCCGCGCCGGTGGTGCGGAAGGTGGGCTGGCCGGTACGGGGGTTGGTGCCCATCCGGTAGCCGGTGGGGTCGAAGGAGCCGCTCGCGCCGGGCCGCAGACGGCCGTCCGGGGTGAGAAACTCCGACAGCGGACGACCGGCGCGGGCACCTTGGTGGCCACTCGGGCGGGCACTTGGCTGCGGCATGAGCGGTGTGGAGCGCTCTTGGGCGTGGGCGCCGAAGCTGACCGCCGTCAGCAGCGTCAGCAGACTCCAACCACCCAGTCGGGAAGAAGTATTTGGCATGGGGAAACGGAAAAAGGCCGGCACCGGCGCCGACCATTCATACAAAGATCCTGGCGCTGATAGGGAGCCACAATAGCATTCTGATGCTACTGCTGATGCACTTAATCAGGTGCCTTTCGTCCGCTTTTTGTCTGCTACCGACGCGGCGCATCCGCGTCTGCCGCCCGCCACTAAGTACCCGTTCAGAAGTAACCCCATATGCAAGGAGGCGGTAGCTTTGGGGATGCTTCGCCCCGCCACCCCGCTTACGGGGCCAGAAATAGCCACGCTGGAAGCGTATAGCCAAACACGGCCCGCATGCGCGTACGCGCCGACGGGCGCAGGCGGTGCTGGCCCATAGCCGAGGGCTGGGGCTGCCACAACTGGCGCGCGTATTCGCCGTGGATTATACGACGGCGCACGGCTGGCTCCAGGCGTGGGAGCGGCACGGCTTGGCCGGCTTGGCGGAAGGGGTACGCGCGGGCCGGCCACGCAGACTCGACCGCGAAGCCCAAAAAAAGGAGCGTCCGCGCTGGGCGATGCCCGTCAGCACCTGCGGCACTTGCTTGTCGAATTAGCCGCTGCGGGTGTGCCGGACGTGAGCCTGGCGACGCTGCGGCGCCTGGGCAAAGAACTCGGCTACAGCAGGGAGCGCATGCGCCGCTCCCTGCGCTCCCAGCGCGACCCGGTCCTCTTTGCCCACTTCGAGCAGGAACTGGCCCTGCTCCGCCAAGCCCAAACCCGCAACGAACTCGACCTGGTGTTCGCGGACGAGTGCCGCTTTTCGCGCAATGCCCCCGTGCCCTATGCTTGGCAGCGGCGCGGCCAACCACCCGTCGAACTCCCCGCCCAGCGCGGCGGCTGGTCGGTATTGGGCCTGTGGCAGGCTTACGCGCCCACCCAGCCGCTGTGGAGTTGGCGCCTGCCCGGCGCGCTCAACGCGGAACTGTTTGTCGCTGCCGTTGACGAGTGGAGCCTGACGCTGACCCGACCCACCGTCCTGGTGCTCGACAATGCCGCCATTCACCACGCCGCCCTCGTCCGTCACTCCCTACCGCGCTGGCGCCAACGCGGCATCCAACTCCAGTTTTTGCCCGCTTACAGTCCCAAACTCAACGCCATTGAAATCCTCTGGCACAACTGTAAATACTACTGGGTCACCCCGGTCGACTACCAATCCGACGAAACC
>JBKJUQ010000360.1:0-1724 GCA_046590685.1 Hymenobacteraceae bacterium | reverse complement strand
CAGGGACGCCAGCGCGCTTGAATAACCCGCAACTTGCCCTACCTGTCAACGAACGGCTACGCTCAGTCTTCCGGATACGGCAAGAACACGAACTCCATAAACTCCGGGTCGACCACGAACAGGCAGGCGTATTCGTCGGGGTCTTTGTACGCGCCGCGAAACGTGGCCTCGCCTTCACCTTCCTGCACCAGCCCGCGCTGCGTGAATTCTTCGAGCGACGAAGCGAACACGTGCCACTGCATCAGCCGGTCGGGCGCATTGAGCAGCAGCGCCCCGAGGCTGACGGGCTCGCGCGAAAACACGAAAATCGGGTGCTTGGAGTGGGCCCGATCGCGAATCGCTTCCGAAGCATCGCGTAATACGTCGGAGGCGCGGGCGAAATCGGCGGTGATGGTGCCGAGGAATTTGCCTTTGGCCTGGAGCTCAGGGTCGTTTTCCATTTTGAGTTAGATAAGTTAGATGAGTAGTTGGGCAGATGGGTAGATAAGTTAGGTGGGTAGATGAGCAGATGAGTAGATAAACAGGATACAGTTTTTACCTACTCATCCACTCACCTGCTCATCTACTCATCTCCCCCAATCTTCTCCAGCACCACGATGTTCTCTACGTGGTGGGTGTGCGGAAACATATCGACCGGCTGGGCCCGCACGGCGCGGTAAGCGGGGTGCAGCAGCTCGATGTCGCGTGCCTGGGTAGCGGGGTTGCAGCTCACGTACACAATGCGGCGCGGCGCGGCGCGTAGCAGCGCAGCTACTACGTCGGGGTGCATCCCGGCGCGGGGCGGGTCCGTGATCACCACATCCGGCCGGCCGTGGTGGGCGAAGAGGGCGTCGCTGAGCACGTCCTTCATATCGCCGGCGTAAAAGGTGGTGTTTTCGATGCCGTTGATCGCGGAGTTGATGCGCGCGTCGTCGATCGCCGACGCTACGTTCTCGATCCCGACGACGTGCCGCGCGCCGCGCGCCACGAAATTGGCAATGGTGCCCGCGCCGGTATACAGGTCGTACACGAGCTCGTCGCCCGTCAGCTCCGCCAGCTGGCGCGTGAGCTGATAGAGCGTGAGCGCCTGGCGCGCATTGGTCTGGTAAAACGACTTCGGCCCGACGCGGTACGTGAGGTCTTCCATCCGCTCGTGGATGTAGCCGGGGCCCTTCACGGTTACTACTTCCAGGTCGAAGAAGGTATCGTTGCCCTTTGAGTTGACCACGGCATGCAGCGCCGTTATCTGCGGAAACTCTGCTTCCAGCATCCGCAGCAGGCCGTTCAGGTTGTCGCCCTCAGGCGCCGTCACCTGCACGATCACCATCACTTCGCCCGTCGATTCGGCCGTGCGGACGATTACGTTGCGCAAAAAGCCGGTCTGCCCGACGGCATCGTAGAAGGTCAGGTTCTCCTGGCGGGCGTACTCCCGAATACGCAGCCGGATGGCGTTCGACGGCTCCGGCTGCAAGTGGCAGTGCTCGATATCGACGATCTTATCGAAGCGCCCCGGCGCGTGGAAGCCGAGCACGCGGCGGTCGAACTGCTCATCCGTAGCGATCTGCTCGCGGGTCAGCCACGCGTTCGGAGAAGCCGAAAATTCGAGCTTGTTGCGGTAGTAGCGGGTGGGCTCCGCCGGCAGAATCGGGTCGAGCTCCGGCAACTCCACTACTTTGCCGATGCGCCGCAGCGCGTCATCCACGAGCTGCTGCTTGTGGCGCAGCTGCGCCTCGTACGTGAGGTGC
>JBKJUQ010000130.1:0-15474 GCA_046590685.1 Hymenobacteraceae bacterium | reverse complement strand
CAAAAAGAGTACATATCGCCTCTACAAAAGAGCTTACAAAATATGCTTGCGGATTGGCCCCCAGCCAGACGCTTCGCTGAAACTCCACGTCAGCAACTTCTTCCAAGGAAGATTTCAGTCTGGCTCTCCAATTTTGGTAATCGGCCGCTTCCAATTTCTCAGGCTCTAGTAAGCTACCAGCCTACTTCACCTCCCCCTTCCCCGCTACCCGCGCCACCCAGCGGGGCAGGAAGTAGGAACCGAGGACGAGGTAGAGGTAGAACGTGACGATGCGGTAGAGGAAGACGATGAAGTTGACCATCGTATCGGTGCCGATGAAGCGTTTGAAGAACGTGGGGAAGGCGCCTTCGGCGAAGCCCGCGCCGCCGGGGGTGATGGCGACGAGCAGGACGACTTTGTAGATGAGGTTGCGGGCGAAGACCATCGAGTGGCCGGTAGCGGTGAGGGGCGCGAAGGCGGCAATGAGGGTGTTGATGACGCAGTAGCGGGCGGTCCAGACGAAGGCGGTGCTCAGGGCGGCGCGAGTCCAGTAGACCCAGCCGGCGCCGCGCAGGATGTCGGAGGCGAGCACCATCTCGTGGCCTTGTAGGTAGGCCCAGCTGCGGCGCTTGCGGAGCCACTTGATGCTGAAGACCCGCACGATCAGGCGCCGCACGGCGACGGGGTTCACGAACAGACCATAAAGCATCAGGGCGGAGTAAAACAGCACCAGCAGGTAGGAAACGCCGAAAAAGACCTTGAGCGTGGTGATAAACGCGCCGGGGACGGCCTCGTGGGGGTAGAGCGAATCGCCGGCGAAAAAGATGACGACCGGCACGAGTACGACGTAGTAGAGATTGTCGAGCATCGCCGTGACCATCACATACGCGAGCGACTTGCCGAGCGGGATGCCTTCCTTGCCGATGATGAACGTGGCGACGGTAGTGCCGCCCACGGCCGAGGGCATCACGCACGAGGCCAGCTCCCAGATCATGATCACGTCGAGGCTCTGGCGCCAGGAGAGCGCGCGGTGCGTGAGGTGGCGAATACGGTAGATGTAGCCAAAATCGCGCGCGGCGAGCACCCCGAAGGTGGCTAGCAGCCAGCCCCAGTGGGCCTGGGCGAGGGGGGCGAGATCGCCGGGCTGGTAGGAGTGCCAGAACATCAGGCCCACCACCGTCAGGCCGATGATGACGGGGATGATGATGCGGCGCGGCGAGAGGCGGCTGAGAAGATCGGTCGGGCGTTCCAAGCGAAGAAGGGGCAGTTGGCGCCGCAAAGAACGGCCGCTCGGCGCGACGTAGCCGGCCCTGGCCCAGGGCCGGGGTTGATTCGCCGCGCGGACTTGATCGTTCCTCCGGCACTGAGACAGTGCCGGCTACGTCGCGCCGACAGGCTACGCCGCCGCCTCCACCCAAAAGGCGTTGAACTCGGCCGGGTCGGTTTCTTCCCGCAGCCGCAGCTCGCCGAGCTGGAGCAGCTCGAGCAGGGCAATGAAGGTGAAGATGAGGCCGAGGCGGTCGGTGGCGAATGCGCCGATCAGGTGGGCGAACGGCAGGCGCTGGCCCGGGGCGGCCACGGCGCGGCGGAGGTACTCCTTCTGTTCGGGCACGGAGTAGGCGGCGGCGTAGACCGTGTGGGTGAGGCGCTCCTGGGTGTGCTCGAAGCGGGCCATCGCGCGCTCGAAGGTGCGCAGCAGCTTGTAGAGGGTGACGTCGTGAAGCTCGTCCTCCGGGGTGGCGGTGGTCTTTTTCGCAATGGCGCGCTGCTCGGTCGCGGCGTACCCCCGCGGGTGGCGGGCGAGCATTTCGGCTTCAAGGACGGCGAGCTCGGCGACGGCGGTTTTGAAGCGGCGGTATTCGAGCAGGTGCCGGATGAGGTCCTGGCGGGGGTCGATTTCCTGTCCGGTGGCGGCGTCGAGGTCGCGGCGCGGCAGCAGCAGCTTGGCCTTGATGCGCATCAGGGTGGCGGCCGTTAGGATGAAATCGGCGGCGACCTCGACGTCGAGGGCTTCGAGCTGCCGCAGGTAGGCCATAAAATCGGCCGTGATACGGGCGATCGGGATATCGTGGATGTCGAGCTCGTCGCGCTCGATGAAAAACAGCAGCAAGTCCGACGGCCCCTCAAACAGGGGCAACCGGACGGCAAACGGAGCGGAAGGCGGAGCAACGAGCGAAGACATAGGCGACTCCGTAAAGATAAGTGCCGGTCCGCAACGTTCCACGCGCCTACGTTTCACGCGAGTTGCCTGCCAGCCGACCGCGGCGGCCGTACTTTTGCAGCCTAGTCGCGCGGCTCGGGCCGCGTAACTTTTTAGTCGGGAACTGGTTAGCAAACCGCTTCCTCGGTCATCCCGCCCCTCTCCCCTGCTTATGCTTCTCGTCGAACCCGGCCCCCTGCTCGCCCAGATTCACTCGCCGGCCGATTTGAAGCGGCTCACGGAAGACCAGCTCCCGCAGCTGGCGCAGGAGCTACGGCAGTTTATCGTGGATGATGTGAGCATCTTCGGCGGCCATTTTGCCGCCTCGCTCGGCGTCGTGGAGCTGACCGTGGCGCTGCACTACGTGCTGAACACGCCGGAAGATCAGCTCGTGTGGGACGTCGGGCACCAGGCGTACGGCCACAAGATTCTGACCGGCCGCCGCGAAAATTTCCATACTCAGCGGGTGTATGGTGGGCTCTCGGGCTTTCCGAAGCGCAAGGAAAGCGAGTACGATACGTTCGGCGTCGGGCACTCCTCGACCTCCATTTCGGCGGCTCTCGGGATGGCCACCGCGTCGCACTACCTCGGCGACACCCGCCGGCAGCACGTGGCCGTCATCGGCGACGGGGCAATGACCGCCGGGATGGCCTTCGAGGCCCTCAACCACGCGGGGGTACTCGATACGAACCTGCTGGTGATCCTCAATGACAACTGCATGAGCATCGACCCCAACGTGGGCGCGCTCAAGGAGTATCTGACGGATATCACCACCTCCCGGACGTACAACAAAGTGCGGGCGGAGGTGTGGGAGCTGCTCGGCAAGCTTTCGGGCTTCGGCAAAAGCGCGCGCGAGGTGGTAGCGCGGGTGGAAGCCGGCCTAAAAACCTCACTACTCAAGCAGAGCAACCTGTTTGAGAGCCTACATTTTCGCTACTTCGGTCCCATCGACGGCCACGACGTGCACCACCTCGTGAGCGTGTTGCGCGACCTGCGCGACATTCCGGGCCCCAAGCTGCTGCACTGCGTCACGACGAAAGGCAAAGGATACGCGCTGGCCGAAAAAGACCAGACCAAGTGGCACGCTCCAGGGCTTTTTGATAAGATTACGGGCGAGATCTACAAGAAAATCCCGACCAAGCCGCAGCCGCCGAAGTACCAAGATGTGTTCGGCCACACCATCATCGAGCTCGCCGAAGCGAACCCGAAGATTATGGGCATCACGCCGGCGATGCCGAGCGGCTCGTCGCTGAATCTGATGATGGCGGCGATGCCGGACCGGGCGTTCGACGTCGGGATTGCCGAGCAGCACGCCGTCACCTTCTCGGCGGGCCTGGCCACGCAGGGGCTGGTGCCGTTCTGCAACATCTACTCGTCGTTTATGCAGCGCGCGTACGATCAGGTGGTGCACGATGTGGCGTTGCAGAACCTGCACGTCGTATTTTGCCTCGACCGCGGCGGCTTCGCCGGCGCTGACGGCCCGACGCACCACGGTTGCTACGATATCGCCTATTTCCGCTGCATCCCCAACATGGTGGTGAGCGCTCCGATGAACGAAGAAGAGCTGCGCAACTTGATGTATTCGGCCCAGCTACCCGAAAACGCCGGCCCTTACTCCATTCGCTACCCGCGGGGCGAGGGCGTGTTGCCCGATTGGCGCCGGCCGTTTACCAAGATCGTGACCGGCACGGGCCGTACCCTGCGCGAGGGCGATGGCTCGGTGGCAATCCTGAGCCTCGGCCATATCGGCAATTACGCCACCCAGGCAGCTGACACGCTCGCGGCGGAGGATATCAAGGTGGGGCATTTCGATTTGCGCTTTGCTAAGCCGTTGGACGAAGAGCTACTGCACCGCGTGGCCCGCACATACCGCAGCATCGTCACCGTAGAAGACGGCTGCATCCCCGGCGGCGTAGGCTCAGCCGTGCTGGAATTTCTCGCTGACAACGGCTACGCGCGCCCCGTGAAGCGCTTGGGAATCCCCGATCGCGTCGTCGAGCATGGCACCCAGGACGAGCTGTACCACGAATGCGGCTTCGACGCGGCTGGCATCGCGCAGGCCGTACGCGAACTCGTCGCCACCAGCACACCCACACCCGCGCGGGTTAGCGTCGCACGCCGCTAACCCAGTTTGGCTAGCAACGGCGTACTCACTTCTTAAAAGGCGCCGTTCACTGGCCAAGGATACAGACTTATCGAATGGCTCTAGGACAACATTGGCTGTTCCCAGCACCTTTGCAGCGTTCTAACTGATCAGCCGTTTTTCGATTTTCTGTTCGCCCCAGTATGTCTCGCTCTTTTGCCCTACTCGTTTTCTGTTCCTTAGCTTTTGCTCATTTGGCACAAGCCGCGCCCGGCGACAAAGCCAAGCCATCGCCGTCGGCAGCCACCCAGCCACTGCTCCGCACGACCGAAGAAATGCAGCAATTACGCACGGACCGCTACGCGCTTGCCCAGACGGTCAGTACGGAGCTAACGACGCGGCTAGCACTACCGTCCGGCGCGGTCGCGCAGCAAATCACGGCGTGCGTCGACCATCTGTTAGGAGTCGATACGGAAGCCGGATTTGTGGAATCCGCCGTTGAGATTTACTCCCTTGATCTCCTTTTGCAGCGTTACCAAGCCACGATGCAACGCAACCTGGCGCCAATTCTGCCACCCGACGCCTACGATCGTTACGTCGCGTTGCTCGACGAGCGAGGCGTAGTAGCTCAGTAATCTGGCAATCTGCCGGCCCAGCGCTATCAAGCCAGCGTTTCGGCTACGATGCGCCGGATTCCGGCGCTGATCTCGTTAGTAGGCAGGTCGTTCGCATCACTGCCGAAGGGTTCTTCGATCTCTTCGGCAATCTGCTCAAGGCTGGCGAGGACGTAAAAAATGAACGTCACCACGGGTACCACCCAGTACCGCAGGCTCATCACGTAGCCAAATGGCAGCGTGAGGCAGTAGATGAAAATAAATTTCTTCAGGAACGAGCTGTAAGAGTAGGGTATCGGCGTATTGCGTATGCGTTCGCACGCCCCCACCACATCGGTAAGGGCCCCGATTTCCGGGTTGACGAGCAGCAGGTCGTAGTCGGTTAGCACGCCGCGCTGCCGAAGCGACTGGAGTCGGCTAAATAGCCGCCTAATAACCTGATGAGGCCAGTGGGTGCCCGCAGGTGCGGGGGCATCGGTGAGCAGCTCGACTACTTCCGCATCGGGCGACTGCCCGCGCAGGTGGGCGGCAAGCGCTGCGGCGAGTGCGGGAATCTGAATCCGGAAGTAGGCGCGCTCCACCTCCGGGGCTGTGGCCAGCAGCGCGGCCAGCTTGAGCGCCAGACTCCGACTGGAATTGACTAACTGCCCCCACTGCCGCCGGCCTTCCCACCAGCGGTCATAGGCGGTGTTGGTGCGAAAAACGAGGAGCGTTGAGATGGCGAACCCGAGCAACGAGTGCATCACCGCAACGTTGCTCCAGTCGGTAGGGCCGGTTAGGTGCTGCACCTCTAACACGACGATAGCAACTAGTTGCGTGTAGATGATCATCGCCACCAGTAAGGGGCCTAGTCGGCGGACGGTATCGCCGCGATGAAACGAAAAAATTGCCGGCAGCCACTGCTTGTCGTTATAGGAAATCACGGAGAGTACAGAGATCAGCGACGTAACTCACGCGCTTCAATGCCACAAAGTACCGCCCGCCAGCGGCTTTAGAAGCTGTCTGCGTCCGATTCCGCTACCTCGCATTCGATCGTCTTCGTCGAGCCAGACAATTTACGGGGCGGATGATGTTCCAGAGGTTCGGAGTCGGCGTTATACAATGCGTTACGCGCGTTCAGGGGCGCCGGGTTGAGCCGTACCTTTGCAACTGCAACTTTCACCTTCCGCCAACGCTACGGATGCGCACGTATACTCTTGGGTTTCTCTTCTTCCTGACTTCGTCTGTTGCGCTGGCGCAAGCGACATTCACCATTCGCGGCCGCGTGCTCGACAAAGCCTCCGGCGAGTCGCTGCCCGGCACGAGCGTTGGGCTGGTGGGCACTACCCAGGGCGGGGTAAGTGATGGTACGGGGACTGTGGTCATCGCCAACGTGGCCCCGGGTACTTACACGTTGCGCGCCTCGTTTATCGGCTACCAGAACCTGGAGCAGAAGGTGACGATTACGAACGCCAACGCGAACGTGACGCTGCGGCTCGCTGAAGACAACACCACCCTGAACGAAGTGCAGGTAGTGGCGCAGGTAGCCGTCGAGCGCGAAACCCCCGTCGCCTTCTCGGCCGTCAACGAAGTAAAGCTCCGCGAAAGCCTGGCCGGCCGCGATCTGCCGATGATCCTCAACGAGACGCCCGGCGTGTACGCCACCCAGACCGGGGGCGGCGCCGGCGACTCGCGCATCTCGATTCGCGGCTTCGACCAGCGCAACGTGGCCGTCATGATCAACGGGGTACCCGTCAACGACATGGAGAACGGCGCCGTGTTCTGGTCGAATTGGGACCTGGGCGACGTGACCAAGAGCTTGCAGGTGCAGCGCGGGCTAACGGCCTCGAAGCTGGCCGTACCTAGCGTAGGCGGCACGATTAACGTCCTCACGAAAGGCTTTGACGCCAAAAAAGGCGGACGGGCCCGGCTCGAAGGGGGCTACAACGGCTACCGCAAAGCATCTATTTTGCTCAATTCCGGCCAACTGCCCGGTGGCTGGGCCGTGACCGCTTTTGGTTCGCGGCGCCAGGGCAACGGGTGGGCGAATGGCCTTTACGATGATGCCTGGACGTACTTTGGCACCGTTTCGAAGCGCTTTGGCAAACACCAGATATCCCTTACCGGGCTTGGCTCCCCGCAGCGCCACGGGCAACGGGCGTTTGCGCAACGGATCGCCACGTTCAGCACGAAGAAGGCGATTGAGCTGGGCGCTGATCCGGGTACTACCCCGGAGCGAGGTTACCGCTACAACGCCAACTGGGGTACACTGAAGCGGTACACGCTCAACCCAGACGGCTCACGCAATGAGGGCAAGCCCGAAACCGTGTACGAGCGGGAAAACTTTTACCACAAGCCCCAGATCAACCTCAATCACTTCTGGAACGCCACCGATAAGCTGTTCTTCTCGAACGTCGTGTACGCTTCGCGCGGGCAGGGCGGCGGTACTGGCGCGCGGGCGACTCTGGCGCTGGATCCCAACGATGGACGGGCCGATTTCCAGAAAGCATACGATGACAACATCAGTAATTTCCCGTCGTTGCGTACCTACAAGCGCCGCACCGGAACGGACTCGTTGGTAATCGACAACGAGCGACTGTCGAACAATCTGCTGCGCGCGTCAGTCAACAGCCACAAGTGGTACGGCTTCATCACGTCCGCGGACTACAAGCTCTCGGAAACGACAACGCTCTCGGGCGGCATCGACGGGCGCTACTACCGCGGCGAGCACTATCAGGAAATCACAGACTTGCTCGGCGGCGATTATGCCTTCGACACGGGAACGCCCACCGGATTTCGGCGCTCCTACACGGGCACCCCGGGTAACGGTGATCAAAATTCCGACCCGTATCGCAAGCTACGAAAAGGCGACCGCTTCAATTACAACTACGACGGGGTGACGAAGTGGCTCGGTGGCTACGGGCAGATGGAATACAAAAAA
This sequence comes from Hymenobacteraceae bacterium, assembly GCA_046590685.1. Taxonomy (GTDB): domain Bacteria; phylum Bacteroidota; class Bacteroidia; order Cytophagales; family Hymenobacteraceae; genus JANNMJ01. Next base: position 7,678 of record JBKJUQ010000130.1, on the reverse strand, counting down.
GGCCCGCTGGCGGGCTTCCTGAGCGGCACCGTCTCGCAGGTAGCGTACCAGCGCATCGACTACTTCCGCGCCCGACAGGCGACCCTGCCGAACGGACGAGTAGTGGCCCTGGGTAACGCCTTCGTCACCGAGAACGCAAATACCAACGGGCAGAACACATACTACACGCGCTTTGAGAGCGTCACGGTACCGAAGAATCCTTCTGATCTACGCCCCGGCTTCGCCACCGACACGACGCTCTTTATTGGCTACGGCAACTCGGTCACGTACATCAACGACGCCAACCGCGATACCATTACGTACCGTGCTATCGACAACCGCGCCGCCAAGCCGTACACGAGCGCCGTTATCCGCCTACCTGGCTTTACGGCCAAGACGGGCTTTAACTACAACCTGACGGAAGACAACAACATCTTCTTCAATATCGGCTACCTGAGCCGGGCCCAGTTTTTCAACCGCGTCTTCACGCTCGCCGGCGACCCGGTGAAGAACTTTAAGAACGAGAATATCTTCTCCGTAGAGTTGGGCTACGGCGTGGCGCGGGAAGGCTTTAAAGCCGCCCTCAACGCCTACAACACGATGTGGTACAACCGCGCCACCACTATCTCCTTCCTCGACCCGAGCACCGGCGACCCGGTCCCCGTTACGGTTGGCGGCCTCAACGCGGTGCACCGCGGCATCGAGCTCGATATCGCGCAGGAAATCAACCGGCAGCTCTCGCTTAACGCCGCTTTCAGCGTCGGCGACTGGCGCTGGGCCTCTAAAGGTGACTACATCGCCTTCAACGTCAATAACGAGGAGATCGGCCGCGGTACGTTCAACCCAAAGGGCCTGCACGTCGGTGGTGCCGCCCAGAATCAGTTTATGGTGGGCCTCCGCTACGCCCCCTTCGAGGGCTTCTATATCCGGCCCACTTTCACCCTCTTTACAAAAAACTACGCCGACTTCGACCCCAGCAGCTTGCAGGGTGAAAACCCCTTGGATGCCGCACGGCTCCCGACCACGCGCAACGTCGATGTGCACGTCGGTTACACGTACGATGTCCGCGTCGCCGACCATCCGTATCGCCTCACGCTCAACGGCTCGGTGCTCAACGCCCTCAACGAGTACTTTATCACGGATGCGCCCGCCCGCACCGGCATCGATCCGTTTAACCCGTCGGCCATTGAGGTTTACTTCAACCAAGGGCGTCGCGCGACACTTGGGTTAAGCGTCGACTTCTGATCGTAAATGATGGGCCACCAGCCACAAAAAAGCCCATGCCGCCGCCCGCGGCATGGGCTTTTTTTGTGGCAGAAATTTCGAATTGTGCCTAAATACCTGAATCAGCCTTTGGTCGATCAGGCCCGTGCGTCGTACTTGCGGTTCAGGTACTTAGCGATATCGGCCCGTTCCCGGCCCTGATTCTTAATCTATTCCCATTCATCTCCCGCTGATGCGTAAGCACGTATTTCTTTCGCTAGGGCTCCTGATGCTAGCCGCCGCACGGCCCACCCAAGCGCAGTTGCTGACCGTTAGCGCCGGTTCCTCCATGACGATCGCCGATTCGGTGGTGTACGTGCCAGGCACCGTCCAGAGCGCGGGGGTACTCCGTACGCGCGGCGGACGGTTATTCATTGAGAACGGGGATTTTCTGAGCACCGGCGATTCGCGTCCCAGCACCGGGCGCGTCCGGCTGGAAGATGCCAGTACGGCCCGTACGGTTTCGTTGGCGGGTGATTCTCTGTTTCGCCTCCAACTCAATGTGCCCGCCGGCACCACACTCGGGTCAGGCGCTGTACTCATCAGCGCGCTGGACCTGCTTAGCGGTCATCTAAACACCACGTCCGCGTTTCAGCTGCGGCTGGTACCGGGCGCCGTCGTCAATGGGGAGAACTCTACCCGTTTCGTGCGCGGCAGCCTCGTGCAACAGCGGCCCGTAAGCGGCGCGGCACCAGTTGATTTTGGCGGAATGGGCGTCACGCTCAACCCCGCTGGTCAGAGCCTGACCGTTGAGGTCGACCGCCGGAGTGGCTTGAATACCCTCAACTACTCGTTCGGGCAGAACCCGACGGGGGCGATGAGCCAGGGCATCGACAATATCTGGCGCCTGAGCACACTGGGTGGCCTCAACCCCACTAATCCTGTAAGCCTGACTTTGACGTGGTTCGCCGCCAGCGACCACGGCCTCACCGCCAGCCTCAACCAGAGTCAAGTGTGGCGCTCCAACGACCAAGGCGCCACTTGGGTGAAGCAGGGTGGCGTGCAGGACGCCTCGTCCGCCCGCACCGTAACGGCCACCACTACCGACCTGAACGCGTGGTATACCGTGAGTACCACCCTCGCGCCACTGCCCGTCGAATTGGTCAGCTTCGATGCCCGCCCGCGTAAACTCGACGCGGTGCTGACCTGGGCAACCGCTTCGGAGAAGAATGCGGCCTACTTCGTGGTGGAGCGCGCCTCGGACGTGCGCACCTGGACTGCCGTGGGCCGCGTAGACGCCGCCGGCACCAGCCTCAATCGGCACGACTACACCCTGACCGACGCTAACGTTGGCGCGCGCGGGTCGGCTTTTTATTACCGGCTCCGGCAGGTGGATACCGATGGCTCGGCGCGGGCCTTCGATATCAAGCTCGTGCAGTTCACGGCGCCTAAGCTGGCCCTCGACGCCTATCCCGTACCGATGGGGGAGTTCCTGATGCTCGACCTGACGGCCCCTACGGCCGGCGCACTCACCTTGGAGATAGTAGACGCCACCGGCCGCCGCGTGCGGCAGGAAACGCGCACCGCGCAGCCCGGGCTTAATACCTGGCGCCTCGATACCAAAACCCTCGCGCACGGCACGTACGTGCTGCGCGCCACCCTCAACGGCGAAACGCTCACGCGTCGGCTCCTGACGAGCAAGTAAGCACCCGTGCCGCACGCCCCGCACGGGCCGTCCTTCGCCGCCCGGGGTGAGGGACGGCCCGTTATCGTGCTAAGCTTCTGGTTGTCGGTCATCCGTCTTCCAGAGGGTGTCAACGGGCGGCAACGCCCGAAATCGGGTTCGTACTTTTGGCGCCGCGCTCGGCCGTAGTCGGCGCTTCCCTCTTCGCGCTTCAGCGCCCGTTGTCTAGTGGTACGATCGAATAAGTGGCCGGGGCCGTGCTGGCAGGTGGTGGCGAGTGCGATACTTTGCTTTTCTGCCTACTTCGCCATACCGGGCGCGGCGCACCCGGCTTCGTCAGCGGCGCGGGGAATGTCAGACGTACGGGCGGTGGGTGATTCGCTGACGCGCACGTCCATTGACGGCGTGACCGACTCGGCCCGGGCGCGCCGAACCGACTACCCTGCCCCCAACGGTGGAACTTACCACTATGAGCGCCCCCGGCCGTTCAGCTTCCTGACCAACATGGCCCGCGACCTCGGCGCGGCGCCGCGCGCCACCTTTCGGCGCGAGCAGCTACCGGTGATTGCGGGGGTAGTCAGTAGCTCGTTTATTCTTTGGGGAGCGGATCAGGAGATCACCGATGGGGCGAAATGGGTGGGCCGAAAGCTCAAACTCAACGCGCGCTCTACTCAAAAGACGCTCGTAGAGGTACCGATTCGCTACGGAAAGGGTCATCAGCTTGATCTGGAGTTCAACGTGCCCGATAACCTCAACAGCACGTTTTACTACCTCGGTGATGGGTGGACCCATATCTCGATCACGAGCGGATTTTGGGCCTACGGGCTTATCCGGCGCGACAATCGCGCCGCCCAGACCGCGAGCCAGCTCACCGAGTCGATTCTGGTGACGGGCCTGGTCGTGCAGACGATCAAGCACATGACGGGCCGCGAGAGCCCCTACACCACCACGTATCCACGTGGTCGGTGGCGGTTTTTCCCCAATCAGGTAACGTACAGCCAGCACGTACCGAACTACGACGCCTACCCCACGGGCCACCTGGCCACGGCGATGGCGACGCTGACGGTGATCGCCGACAACTACCCCGAATACCGCGGGATCCGACCGATCGGGTACGGGCTGATGGGCCTGCTTGGCTATGCGATGCTCAACAATGGCGTGCATTGGGCGAGCGATTACCCCCTCGGGATCGCCATTGGGTGGGGTTTCGCGAAGCTCGCTGTCGCCCGCGGGCGCCGCGAGGTGCCGCCAGTCGGTAGTCTGGGCGCGTGGCGCCAGCACCGGCGCGGTGAGCTGACGCTTGGGCCGGGCGTGGGCGGCGTGGGGTTGCGCTACCGCTGGTAGCCACGCCGCGGTCCTACGTGACGCAAAGCGTCAAAGGTGGCTGACGGTCAAGGGCAAAAAACGTAGTTGGTCAGGAAATCGAGAGAAAATGAGCACAAACGGCGCGCGGGCGAGCATTCCTGCCTAATTTTCCCCGGTTTTTCCCCACACCACCTCATTTTTCACCTGTTTATGGCCGAAAACGCTACAACCGTCTCCGGGAAGGATTTTCTCGATTCGGTCCTGCACTACTTCGATCAGGCCGCCGCTCACACTGACCTGGAGAAGGGCGTGCTGGAGCAGATCAAAGTCTGCAACTCCGTCTATAAGTGCTCCTTTCCGGTGGAAGTGGATGGGCACGTGGAAGTGTACGAGGGCATTCGCGTGCAGCACTCGCACCACAAGATGCCCACTAAGGGGGGCATCCGCTACTCGATGTTCGTCGATGAAGACGAAGTGAAGGCCCTGGCGACGCTGATGACGTTCAAGTGCGCTATTGTCGACGTGCCATTCGGAGGCGCCAAGGGCGGGGTGAAGATCAACCCGCGCACTTCATCGCCGAAGCTGCTGGAAAAAGTGACGCGGCGCTTTGCGGTCGAGCTCATCAAGAAGAATCTGATCGGGCCGGGCGTCGATGTGCCCGCGCCCGATTACGGTACCGGCTCGCGCGAAATGGCGTGGATCGCCGACACCTACGCCACCTTCCGCTACGGCGAAGACAACGCGCTCGGCTGCGTGACGGGCAAGCCCGTGGGGCAGGGCGGCATCCGGGGACGCACGGAAGCCACCGGGCGCGGTATCTACTACGGCCTGCGCGAGTTTTTCCAGGACACGGAGCTGCTGGCCGGCACGGGCCTCACGCCGGGTTTGCGCGGCAAGCGCATCGTGGTGCAGGGCTTGGGCAACGTGGGGTACTACGCCTCGCTGATTTGCCAGAACGAAGGCGGCGCCCTCATCACCGGCATTGCGGAGCGCGAAGGCGGCATCATCAAGGAAGATGGCATCGACATCAAAGCCGTCTTCGAGCACCGCGCCAAAACCGGCTCCGTGAAGGGTTTTCCAGGGTCCACGTTCGTCGAAAACGGCCTGAGCCTGCTGGAACACGACTGCGACGTGCTGCTCCCCGCGGCCCTGGAAAACCAGATCTCCACCGAGAACGCCCCGCGCATCAAAGCCAAAGTGATCGCCGAAGGCGCCAACGGCCCCATCACCCAAACCGGCGAGGAAGTGCTGCTAAAGATGGGGGTAGTGATCCTGCCCGATCTCTACCTCAACGCCGGCGGCGTGACGGTAAGCTACTTCGAGTGGCTCAAGAACATCTCGAACGTACGCTTCGGGCGGATGGGCAAGCGCGCCGAGGAAACCAACCACCGGATGATGCTCGATACGATCGAGGAGATGACCGGCAAGTCGCTCAATCCAACGCGCCGCCAGCTCATCGAGCACGGCTCCGATGAGGAAGACCTGGTGCGCTCGGGCCTCGAAGACGCGATGGTGAACGCCTACCAAAGCATCCGCGACGCGATGCGCCGCAAGCCCGCCATCCGCGACCTGCGCACCGCCGCCTTCTACCTCGCCATCGAGAAGATTGGGTCGAGCTACGGCACGCTGGGCATTTTTCCGTAGCAGCGAGTCGGCTACCAGCACCGGACAGACAAGACCTCCTCGGCGAAATTTCGGCCGGGGAGGTCTTGCCCATTACGGGCACGGGGTAACGCGGCCGAAAGGATGGCTCGCAGACCGGTGACGTCGTTTCTTTGTTGTCATTCAGATGGAAATTTACCGGACTGCCGATGGCTCGCCCACGCTCTACGTGGCGGCGCTCGATGAACACTACCACTCGGTGCACGGCGCCCGGCAGGAGTCGGCGCACGTCTTCATTCGCCACGGGCTACTGCCACTCCTGGAGGCCGGCTGGGGCACGTCGGACACTGGCCCGCTCCGGATCCTGGAGATTGGCCTCGGCACCGGCCTCAATGCCCTGCTGACGCTTGAAGCCTGCCAGCTAGCCGGCGTCGATACGACTTACGCGGCCCTCGAAACCGTACCGCTGCCACCCGAGATGGTCGAAGCGATTGCCCAGGCGGCCGCTCCCGCTCCTGCTGATCAGGTATTGGCCGAACCCGGCGCGGTGCTCCGGGCTTTGCACACTGCTCCCTGGAACGCTGAATTTTCGCTCGCCCCCGCGTTTAGCTGTACCAAATGGCTGCGCGCCCTTGAATCCCTACCAGCGGGCACTGCGCCGTTGGGCGCCGCCAACTACCACTTGATTTACTTCGACGCTTTCGCGCCTCAGAAGCAACCGGAGCTGTGGACAGCAGCCATTTTCCGGACGCTCTTCGCGGCGACCGCCCCCGGCGGGGTACTCGTCACGTACTGCGCGCAGGGACAGTTTCGGCGCGATCTGCGGGCCGCCGGCTGGCGAGTTGAAAAACTGCCGGGACCGCCGGGTAAGCGCGAGATGACCCGCGCCGTGAAGGACGCTCCGGCCTGATCACCGATGGATTTCCCCTACTCTCCCCTTCGGCGTAACGACCCGACGTGGTTTCCGCCAACCAGCGCGGCTGATTCTGAAGGCCTGCTCGCGTACGGCGGCGACCTGCAACCCGCCCGCCTGATAGCAGCCTACCAGCGCGGCATCTTTCCGTGGTCGTCCGACGACGAGCCGCTGCTGTGGTGGAGCCCTGACCCACGGTGCGTGCTGTTGCCGGCCGAGTTGCGCGTGAGCCACTCGATGCGGGGCGTGTTGCGCAAAGGCACGTTTGAGTTTCGTCACAACACGGCCTGCGCCGCCGTCATTGAAGCGTGCCGAACCACCCCGCGCGCCGAGCAGGACGGCACCTGGATTATGCCCGAGATCAAGAAAGCCTACCTACAGCTCCACGAGTTGGGTGTGGTGCACTCGGCCGAGGCATGGCAGGACGGGGCCTTGGTTGGGGGGCTGTACGGCGTGTGGCTGGGACGCGTATTCTTCGGGGAGAGTATGTTCAGCCACGTGCCAAACGCGTCAAAATTCGCTTTTACCCGGTGGGTTGAGCACGTGGCGGCGGCCGGCGTAGAGCTGATCGACTGTCAGCAAGCCACTACGCATTTGCTGAGCCTCGGCGCGCGACTCATCACCCGGACTGACTTTGAGGCGCGATTGGCGGCACTGCTGAAGTAAAAAACTCCTCCTTGATTCGTACTACTGACCATCAAGCGCTTCTCGCGGCGCCCACTGCTACAAGTCGCGAAGGCGGCCGGCCGGCGTTCTACTGTGGCATCCGAAGCGGGATGCGCCTTTACTCGCTGCCGAAAAAATGCGCACTATAGAGCACAAAAAGGCCCTGAGCTTAACCGCTCAGGGCCTTTTACCACTCGGCTAGCGAAAGCTTTTAGGCTTTCTTGGTACCCGCGCTCTTCGCGCTACCACCGGCTTTGGGCTTAGCGGAAGCAGGAGCGCTTGAGGTAGATACTTTCGGCGCGGCAGCCTTAGCGGATGCCGGCGCT
>JBKJUQ010000298.1:0-1725 GCA_046590685.1 Hymenobacteraceae bacterium | reverse complement strand
GCTCCGCGGAGCTGCTGCCGCAGGCGCTCGACGGTGCTGAGGTGGGCCTGACCGTAGCTCACCAGCGTGGCGCACCACAACGCGGCAACCAGGCTTAGCCGAAGACTGCGGCGCGCTCCCGGTTCGTTACGCATCAAAGGAATGCTCCGCAAAAGCCATCGGGAAGGAAAAGGGGAAGTCGGGCTGGGCCGCACAAGTTTACGGTAGGGCGGCGGCTTGCGGACCCAACGCGCGCTACCCATCCCGAATTTAGGGCCGCGCGAACCCCGCACCCGGGAGCCGCGTTTCGTCAGGCTGCCCGTTCGGGTCGTAATCTCGCGGTTGCAGACGCTGCGCAGCCCCTTCTTCTTCCTATGCCCGATTTCCAGCTCGAATCCGACTTTCAACCGATGGGCGACCAGCCCCGCGCGATTCAACAGCTTACCGATGGGTTACGACGCGGCGAGGCGGCCCAGGTGCTGCTCGGCGCGACAGGTACCGGCAAGACGTTCACGATGGCGAACGTGATTCAGGAAACCCAGCGGCCGGCGCTCATTCTGTGTCACAACAAAACGCTCGCGGCGCAGCTCTACGGCGAGTTCAAGAGCTTCTTTCCGCACAACGCGGTGGAGTATTTCATCTCGTACTACGACTACTATCAGCCCGAAGCCTACATGGCATCGTCGGACACGTTTATCGAGAAAGACCTCGCCATCAACGAGGAGATCGAGAAGCTGCGGCTGCACTGCACGTCGGCCCTGTTGAGCGGGCGGCGCGACATTATCGTGATTGCGTCGGTGTCGTGCATCTACGGTATCGGCAACCCGGAAGAGTTCAGCAAGAACGTGCTGGCGCTGCGCGTGGGGATGCGGCAGAGTCGGCAGAACCTGCTGCATCAGTTCGTGCAGATTCTGTATTCGCGCACGGAAGTGGAGTTTTCGCGCGGCACGTTCCGGGTGAAGGGCGATACGGTAGATATTTTTCCCGCGTACGCCGACCACGCGTACCGCTTTATTTTCTTCGGCGACGAGCTGGAGGCGATTCAGCAGATTGACCCCACGACGGGCAAAAAGCAGAAAGACGAGGTGGAAGTCGCTATCTATCCCGCGAATCTGTTCGTGACTTCGCCCGATGTGCTGCAACAGGCGGTGCGCGAGATTCAGCACGATATGATCGCGCAGGAAATGTATTTCGAGCGGAATGATCGACCCGTAGAAGCGAAGCGGATCAAGGAGCGGACGGAGTTTGATCTGGAGATGATTCGGGAGCTGGGCTACTGCTCGGGCATCGAGAACTACTCGCGTTATTTCGACCGGCGGACGCCGGGGGCGCGGCCGTTCTGTCTGCTCGACTATTTCCCCGATGACTATATCCTGATCGTGGACGAGAGCCACGCGACAATGCCGCAGATTCGGGCGATGTGGGGCGGCGACCGGGCCCGGAAAGTCCAGCTCATTGACTACGGTTTCCGGCTGCCGAGCGCGATGGATAACCGACCGCTCACGTTCAACGAGTTCGAGTCGATGTACCGGCAGTCGGTGTACGTGAGCGCTACGCCGGCCGATTACGAGCTGGAGCGCGCGGGCGGCGTCGTGGTCGAGCAAGTGATTCGGCCCACGGGATTGCTTGATCCGGTGATCGAGGTGCGGCCGAGCATCAACCAGATTGATGCGCTCATCGACCTCATCGAGCAAGTCATCAATCTGGTTGATGCTCGGCCGCACCTCGATCACCGGATCAAGCAAT
>JBKJUQ010000197.1:0-17015 GCA_046590685.1 Hymenobacteraceae bacterium | reverse complement strand
CTCCACGACCGCGACGACCGCGACTACTGCTGCGTGGCGGCGTGGCCGACGGCTGGCCCGCTCGACGCGGCTTTCCTGACGCGCTTTGAGCGCGCCCTCGACGTGGTCCAGGCCGTGCGCAACCAGCGCGCCGCGAAAGGGCTCTCCCCCAACCTCGCCCTGCCGCTCGTGGCCAAGGACGGCGCCGCCCTGGCGGGCCTGGAGCCCGTGGTGCAGAAGCTCGCCAACGTGAGCACCCTCACCGTCGGGGAGGCCCCGGCCGGGGCCGTGCCGGTGGTGGCCGGCGGCACCGAGCTGGCGCTGGTGCTGCCCGAAGGGTCCTTCGACGTAGAAGCCGAGCGCGCGCGCCTCACGAAGGATATCGAGTACGCCCGCGGCTTCCTGCTATCGGTAGAGAAGAAGCTCTCGAACGAGAAGTTCGTGGCGAACGCCAAACCCGAAATCATCGAAGCCGAGCAGAAAAAGCAGGCCGACGCGCTCGGCAAGATCGCCTCCCTGGAAGCCCAGCTCGCCGCGTTGTAACGCGCGTCGTCGGCTCGCTCACCGCGCGCTGAGGTACGGCGCGCTCCCGGCTGGCCAGGGATGTGTCGTATTAAGTGGCTACTCCGTCAGCAGTCGGTGGCTGCGGCGGTGACCAGCCGAGCTGGTGGCGGTCAGCGTCCAGCAGCCGGCGGGCAGGGTAGTCGGTAGCGCCACGGCCTCAGTCCACGGGCCGCGCCACACCACCTGGCCGAGTGCTGAGGTGAGGGTGAGGCGGGTGCCGGCCTCGCGCCAGCCGGTTGGGAGCGTGAGGCGCAGGGCCTCACCGCGCGGCAGCGGCTGGGGCCAGGCGGTTAGGGAGGCGTCCTCGGCCGGAGCGTCCTCGTTCGTTCCTACCACCGAGCACACCAGCGAGCGCGTGAGCGGAATGGTACGGGGCCGGAGGGTTTCGGGCACGACGGTGGGCGCGTAGGGCGCCATAGTCAGGACAAGGGGTGTCACCGTCACCGCTGCGGGAGTTATCACTAAAGTGCCCGCCGGCTCATCATTGAGCTGGCAGTTGGTGAGGTTCGCATCAAGATCCATAAGGGCCAGGTTCTGGCGAAAGCCATTGATGGCCAGCACGTATCCGCCCCCCGGTCGCTCCACGACCTTCGCCCAGCCGTTCTGGTTGAACATAGGCAGTCCCCAGCGGCGTACCCATTCTACCGTGCCATTAGCGGCGAGCTTGATGAGTAGTGGGTTGCGGTTGCCGGTAGCTCCCAGGACGCTCAGCGAACCTCCCAGCAGCAGCTCGCCGGTGGGCAGCTCCGTCACGCTGAATATTTCCAGGTGACGATTGCTGACCGCCAGCCGCCGATTGGTGAGTAGGTTGCCGGCTGTATCGAAGCGACACAGGATCTGCTCGATCGGCCCGCCAGCGACGGGCTGCGTTTTCTGCACCACCCACACGGAGCCGTCGCGGGCCGCCGTGGGCAGGAGTGTTTCTTCGTTGGCAGTGCCCGCGCTCACCTTGCGGGCCCAGTACACTTTCGTGGTGTCCAGCTTGACCAGCACTCCGTACGCACTCGGGTCGCCGCGGCCGGTGAGGTAGTGGGTACCGGCCGGCCCGTGGGCCAGGGTTCCGTTGACCTGAAAATTGGTCGTGGTGGTGATCTGCCGCCCGCGCCAGCCCGTACCCGTCACGGCCGACCCCCATAAGCGGTCGAAGCGAAGGTTGCCGCTTACAACGGAGGTGGTGCTGTAGGCCGTCACGATATCGGCTCCCTGCATCACCAGGGCCACCAGGCTGTTCCGCTGGGCCGTAATCCGCACCCCCCATCGCTGGTTGAAGGTGGTATCGAAGCCCACCACGTAGAGCCACCGCGGGGTGGTGAGGCTGTATCCACTGCTTATCAGCCCGCGTGGCGTTGCTACCGAGCTCGTGTAGAACGTAGTGCGGTAACGCCACCCGTACTGCTGGGCGCGCGTAATGGTGAGCCCGGGGGCGAGGCGCACCAGGGAGATGTTGGAGGAGTCGTAGTTCCACTGCACCGTACCCGGCGCCAGCCAGCCGCCGCGCGTGGGCAGCAACTGCGCCGCGAGGCGCCCCTCACCGGCGGGAGGGTCGATGCGGACGGTGTTGATGAGCTGGGCGAAGCTGGCTGGTGTCGAGACAAGGGCCAGTAGCAACGCGGCGGCCAGGCGGCGCAGGGGTAGGGCAGGAGTGGGCACAGGGCAACAATCAGGTGAATGACAGGGCCAAACCTACGCTCTGGCACCGGGCGCGCGGTTCACACGATAATGTGACGGGTACGCACCATCCGTCAGAGCCAGTCGCTGAGTGCTATCAACTCCCACAGCACGATCAAGCCAAAGAAGGCGCTCACGCTCAGGCTGGCGAGCTTGTGCAGCCCCATCGCGTCGGCGTGGGCGGCTGTCCGGCGGCACCGGTAGAAGCGCGCTAGTTGTACAGTCCGTCGGTTTACGCCCAGGCCGGGAGAGCTTGCTCTTTGCTCAGTCACTCAGTCACTCAGTCACTCAGTCACCAATCGGCGATATATTCTCCGGCCGCGGTCGTCGGTAGCCGTCAGGATCCAGACGCCGGCGGGCAGGCGGGCGGGCAGGTTTATCACCGCTGCCCCCTGTCCATTCCACACCACTTGGCCCAGGGCGGAGGTCAACGTCATTCGCGTGGCCTCGGCCGACCAGCCGGCGGGAAGGTTCAGGTGCAGGGCGTCGCCGCGCGGCAGCGGCTGGGGCCAAGCGGTGAGAGGAGCAGTACTGGCGGCCTCCGCAGGCAGGCCGACGGTGGTGCAGAGCGCGGTGCGGGTGTAGGGCACGGTGCGCGTCAGCAGCGCCTGGCTACCCGTGGTAAAGGTGATGGCGAGCGGCGTAAGCGGTAGCGGAGTCCGGGTGATGGTGGCCGACGCTATGGTGATGTTGGCCGTCTCATCCACGAAGTTGCAGCCGTTGAAGTTGGCATCGAGGTCGAGGAAGGTCAAATCGTCGCCGAACAGCCGGAAGCCGCCGCCCGGCAATGGCACCAGAGTTGGCGTACCGCCCACCGGGCCGGTGGTGCCGTTGTTCCAGCGGTGCGCCCACTCCAGCGCGCCGCTGGCCGAGAGCTTCACCACCATCGGCTGAATTTTACCGCCGCCGCCCACCCGTAGGTACGCCGCGAGCAACACCCCGCCGGTGGGCAGCGCGTGGACGTCGGTGATACCCACGTAGCGGGCGTGACTCAGCTTGCGCGCAAGCAGCAGGTTGCCAGCGGTATCGAAGTGGCAGACGACGCCGACGGTGGGCTGGTTAGCGGCCGGGACCACGGCCATTGGGAGCCAGAAACCGCCGTTGGCGGCCGGGCGCGGCTTCCCCACGAAGGCGTAGGTGCCGCCAGGGTTGAGCAGGTAGCTCCAATGCACCCGCGTCGTGTCGAGCTTGATGAGCGTAGGTTGAGCACCAGAAGATGTCAGGTAGTGGACGCCCGTCTGGTCGGGGGCGTACACCTGATCGACCTGCCAGCCCCTAACGGTGCTGATCCAGCCGCGCCCGCGCCAGTTGGTGCCAGTAGCCGCCCGGCCCCATACCTGCGTAAAGCTGTGGTCGAAAAACGCGGTGCCGTACTTAGGGCCGTAGCAGGTGAGTAGGTCGGGGCCGTTCATCGCCAGGATGCCCGCGAAAAGATTCGGTAGGAACCGCACGTTCCAGCGCTCGGCGAAGGTGGAATCGAAGCACACCAGGGCGGTGGTGCTGCCGGTCGTTGAATGTCCGCCGATCAGGCCGTGTGCCGTGGGCAGAAGGGCCCCGTAGGCGCCGCGCAGCGTATTCGCCAGCCGGTAATGCCGCTCGCGCGTAACCGTGAGCGACGGACTCAGCCGCAGGAGCGAAACCAGCGACGAATCGCGGTTGAAGGCCACGCTCTTCACGAGCCACCCCCCGGCCGTCGGCAGCACGAGGGCGCCTGCGGTAAGATTCGGGGGCGGCGTAAACTGTAGGGTATTGACCGACTGCCCCACGGCCGGAAACGCGCCACCGCTCACGGTGAGGCCGCAGGTGAGGTAGAAGAAAAATCGGCGCAGCGACATACGGCAGGCGGAAGAAATGGGAGGGCAGAGAACTTGATGCAAGGGGTATGGCGGCCCTGAATGAGTCACCAAACCTACTCCTGCTCCGCCCCGGCGGCCTTCGCATAATAATGTGACGCCCGACAATTATTTCAGCCCGCAAACCACACCGGGCGCACCGGGGCGCTTCAGCGTAGTTGAGCGTGAAAATGAATTCAGCCAGCACCAGCGGGCCGGGAAGTAATCAGAGCCAGTCGCTGAGTGCTATCAGCTCCCACAGCACGATCAAGCCGAAGAAGGCGCTCACGCTCAGGCTCGCCAACTTATTCAGGCCCATCGCGTCGGCGTGGGTGGGCGGCTGACCGCCGGCGACACGCCGCTCCCAACGGGCCACGTATAGGGCCGTTGGCAGCATCCAGAGACCAAACAGCCCGATGATGCGGAAGCCAGGGATACCGAGCGATTCTTCCTGCAAGAACAAGGACAGGCTCCGATCGGCGAACCGGGGCAGGGGCAGCCAGCCGAGTCCGATAACGTAGAGGGCGCCGAGGAAGCTTAGGATCCGCGCAAACCGAAACGTGCCGCGCACCCCGAGCACCCGGCTCAGGGTGAGATCGTGGCGGGCCGCATCTTCGGCGTGTTGATACACTTGGGTAAGCGGGTAGGAGCCGAGCAGCAAGAAGCTGACTCCCGCGCCGGCCAACAGGTTAAAGGTCGAGAACAGGTAGTCTGACGGTACGCCGCTGCCGGCCTGCACGGCCAGATACGTTACCAGCCCCTGAAAGAGCACGACGGCCGCCGTGCCCAGGATCGGCCGCGCCTTAAGCCGCAGGGGCGGCGCCGAATACGCCCGCGAGACGAGAATGTAGCCCAGCAGCAAGCAAAAGAAACGTTGGTCGAGCCACGCGGCGATAAGTAGCGCGAGCACGTCGAGCCCGAGCGTAAGCCAGCGCAGTACCGGCGGGGGCGGAGGGGGCGTTGCCAGCCCGCCAATGGGGCCGGTGTCGCGATCGTGCCACGAGTTAAAGCCGTTGGAGGCGGGATAAACGAGCAGATGCAGAATCAAAAAGACGACTGCTGCCTGCCAGGGTACGGCATCCCAGGCAAACGCAGGGTCGATGGCGGCGGCTGATTCCGTGCAGCTCACCGGTACGAACGCGAGCGCAAACCAGAAGACCGGCATCAGGTAGACGCTGAAGGGAATGCGGAGCAGGCGGAGGGCGGCGGAATACATAGATTCTAGTGTGAGGGTAAGGGGAGCGCCAGCGCGCTATCCGGGTTTAGCGCCGCTTGGCCGGTAGCGTAATAGTACTATTTGGGGCGATGCACAAAAGGATGGGCGACTGAGCGAAGGCAGAGCGAACCTCCACCGAACGAACCGCGAGCCGGCACGGCGGCAAAAATGAGGCGGTTGCCTAAAAAAAATACCATTGTCGGAGCAGCTACGGAGTTTCGGTGATGGCCGCGTAGCGCGTATCGGCGAACGTGCGCAGCGCGGCGAGGGCGCGGGTTTCGCGGGCGATATCGTCGGTAAGCTGATTGCCGTAGATGGCGCGGTCGCCAAGGCGCAGCGCATCGGCGACGGCCTCGTCGTGCTGGTAAATGGTGAGTAGCTCCTTGGTGGTGAAGGAGCTGATGGGCTGGCTTTCGAGCGTGGTGAGATAGTTTTTCCAGAGCGTAATCGCCCGCTCCAGATTCGATACTGACCGCGACAGTTCGAACCGCTCGATGTGGCGGGCGTACTGCGCGAGGAAGTATTGGTGGTTTTTGCGCCGCCGGTACGCCCGGTAGCGGGCGCGGGCGCGCCGACCCCAGATCAGCCACGTGGCCAGACCGGCTAACACCAGGGCGCCGGCGCTCGCCACCCACCACGGCCAATTGAAGCGGGGAGGCACCGTTTCGGGACGCAGGACGGGCGTCAGAACGGGTGGGCGGGTAGCATCGGGCGGCGGCGTCACGAAGCGCACGCGCAGCGTGGCCCCCCGGCCCGGCACCAGCACGGTATCGCCGCGGGGAGTAAGGCGCCGGCCCGGCAGCGTCAGGGTCTGGACGGAGTCCGGGGCGAAGGTTCGGACCCAATACAGGACGCGGTCGACGCTCTGGCCCGCGGTGGTGCGGGTAGGGTAGGCCCGGCGCCGGATGAGCTCGAACGGGCGAAAATCAGCATCGGCAGAGTCTGGAAAAATCACCGGGTCGGCGGCCGGATGGCGCCACGTCAGCTCAAACGCAACGGCTTCGCCCAAGCGGGCGGTGGGGACCCGGAAGCGGCCACCTGGCACGGTTGCGCCGGAGTCGATCGGCTGCTTGACAGCGGGTTGGGCCCGAACCGCGTGTGGTCCGGCCAGCAGCAGAACCCAAGCTGCGCAAAACCACGCCATCCGCCGCGAATACATAAGCCAAAGTCCCGACTTCATCGGGGGGGCGGGCCGTCTTTACTGGCCTTGCCCACGCCACTACGGCCCAGTAGCAGCTCGACCAGTACGGGCAGAAAATCATCCTCGACGCGCACGGCGAGCAGGCGCGCGCCCGCCCGTCGGCAAATTTGCGCTAAGTGCTCCTGCTGCGTGCGTGCCGCGGCGAGGTGGGCGCGAAACGTGGGCCCGGACGTGTTGCGCCACGTTACGCGGCCGGTTTCGGGGTCGCGCACGGGCACGATCCCCAGGTTGGGCAGCCGGCGTTCGCGGGCCTCATCGAGCAGGTGCAAAATGACCAGCTCGTGCGTGCGGGCCAGCATGCGGAGCTCACGCTCAAAGTCCGCGTCGATCAGATCGCTCAGCAGCACGACTAGGGACCGCCGCCGCAGGACGCCGAGCGTCCGCCGGAGCGCCGTCGCCAGGTGCGTGCGGGCGCTCAGGGGGCGTAAGTCGTAGAGGGAGCGGATGAGGCGATAGGCGGCGGGGAGGCCTTTGTCGGGCGGTAGCCAGATTTCGAGGCGATCGGAGGTGGCTACCAGCCCAAGCCGCGCCTGCTGGCGGGCCGCGACCAGGGCGAGCACCCCGCAGATCTCGCGTGCCACATCCAGCTTGCGCCGCCCGGGTACCCCAAGGAGCTGCGAGGCGCTCACGTCGAGC
Organism: Hymenobacteraceae bacterium; assembly: GCA_046590685.1. Lineage (GTDB taxonomy): Bacteria > Bacteroidota > Bacteroidia > Cytophagales > Hymenobacteraceae > JANNMJ01. Next base: position 9,919 of record JBKJUQ010000197.1, on the reverse strand, counting down.
AGGAGCACCACCTGCTGCTCGCGCTCCTCGCGGTACGTCCGCGTGAAGGTGCCATGCCCCTTTGCCGATACGTTCCAGTCGATGAGGCGTACATCGTCGCCGTATTGGTACGGGCGAACATCGGCGAACTCCAGCCCCGTGCCGCGGAATACGGACAGGCGCGCGCCGGGCGCCTGCGTCTGGACCGCTTGGCGCAGGCGTAGCTCGTACTTTCGCAGGCGGGCCACCAAGGCCCCGAGCTCGGTGGCCGGTGGGCCCGACGACCCAAGGGATACAGATGCTGAAAGTGCCATTACGGAAGCCTGGAATAGAAAGCGGTGGGCCGGGTAGCGAGGGCGCGTTCCGGCGGACGAAGCTACGCCTGCGCCGCGCCGCGCGGTGGGGGAGGAGGATATTGGCGCTGCCGGGCCTGCTATTGCTGGCAGCTTGTTCGGCTGACGCGGGTGCGCCGCCTGCTCCGCCCGATTTGCTCCTGCCGGGTAGCCTCGTCCCGCTCCTGGCAGACCTGCACGTAGCCGAAGCCCGCGCCCAGCACGCGGCCCGCGCCGCCGATACGATCCAAGCACTCTACCAACGGCAGGAGATGGCCGTTTTTCAGCGTCGCCACGTAACCGCCCGGCAATTCAGCGCGAGCTATGCCTACTATGCCGCTCGCCCCGCCGAGCTGGAGGCCATCTACGCGACCCTCACCGATACCCTCGCCATGCGGCAGGTGCGCGTCCGGGGTACGGAGGTAAAGCGCGCGACGGAAAAGTAAGCGCGGTGCCTTGCACAGAGAGCTCGGGGGCGGTTTCGGTCCCGCGTGAAACATTTTGCCGTGAAACGTGCCGCCACCGCCCGCCCGAAGCGTAATTTTGGGCTGACCGGAACACGCCCGCCCCGCGTCCGGCCCCGCTGAATGGCCTTCAACAACTCGTCGCGCGACCGCGAGCCCGTCGTACCCGCTAATACGCCCCGCGCCCCGCGCGCGGCGCGCGGCCCCGCCGAGCCGGCGGCTGGCCCTGTTTCCCGTCCGCAGAATCAGCCGCGCGCCGTGGCGTCAGCGTCGCCCGATGGCGAAGTGCAGCTGCACGATGCCGCCTCGCGCCGCGCCGCCGAAGAGCCGCGCCGCTCCAAACGAGTCGCCCCGGACGGTCCGTCCACGCCGCGGCCGCAGTGGCGCTGGAAAGCGGGGCTCGACTGGCTGAATGATCGCCGGTTTCAGCTTTTTATTGGCTTTACGCTGCTCGTGGCGGCGCTGTACCTGGCGGCGGCGTTCGTGAGCTACCTCTTCACTGGCCACGCCGACCAGAGCGTAGTTGAGAACCTGGCCGGTCGTACCGTACGCGACGCCGGGGCTGAATCGACGAATATGCTCGGGTTATTGGGCGCCACGGTGTCGCAGGCGTTTTTGTACGATTGGTTCGGCATCGCGTCGTTCGTGCTGTTACCCGTCATTTTCTTCCTTGGCTACCGCATCGTCTTCCGCCGCGCACCCGTTTCGCTGCCGTGGATGATGGGCCTGTGCTTCTTTCTGACGGGGTGGATCTCGATCGCGCTCGGTTACGTGGTCGTGGCGCGCCCCGCCACCGCCGGGCCGTTGCCCGAGTGGCTGTCCGGCGCGATGGGCTTTGAGGTAGCGGCGTGGCTCAACGCCTTTTTGGGCGCGGGCACTATCCTGCTGCTGGGGCTGCTGGGGGTAAGCTTCGTGATTGGCTTCTTCAACGTGACAACCCTGAGTTGGGCCGCCGCCGGCTGGCTCGATGCGCGCCAGCGCCGCGCGGAGGCCCGCGAAGAAGCGGAGCTGGAGATTGCCCGACGTAAGTTGGCCCGCCGGGCGGTAGAGCCTACAGTTGAAGCGTCGGCAGCCGGTACCTACGAACGCGAGCCTTTAGGAGTAAATCACTCGCTTAATCCTACTGCTGCCGTTGCCTTGGCAGTGGATGAAGAGGAAGAAGAAGAGATTGACGAGGAAACCGGCGAAGTCCTGGCTTTTGCGGGCCACACGGCTAATGGCGGACTGGTGGACTCCACTGATTTTGCGGATGACGAACCGGTTCCGCCCCGTTCCCGCCCGGTTGCTCCCCCGGTACTGGCTAAGCCCACCGGCCCCTCGTTCGCCATCGAGCTGCCCATCGCGGAGCCGCTGGCCGCCGTGGCCGCCACGACGGCCGCCGCCACGGCCGGTGCAGCGATTCCGATGACCATCGCCGCCCCCGTGGCTGAGGCAATGGTGCCGATTATCGCGCCGCTCGAAACGGAGATTCCCGGCTTGACGGATGACGCCGACGACGGCCTTGCGCCCGTGGGGCTAACCAACTACGATCCAACGCTCGACCTGGCGCGCTACGTCTATCCGACGCTTGATCTGCTCAACGACTACGGCGCGCCCAAGGTCCAGGTAAGTAAGGAGGAGCTGGAGGCAAACAAAGATCGAATCGTCGAAACCCTCGGCCACTACAACATCGGCATCGCCAGCATTAAAGCGACGATCGGGCCGACCGTGACGCTCTACGAGATCATCCCCGACGCGGGAGTGCGCATCTCGAAGATCAAAAACCTCGAAGACGACATCGCTCTGAGTCTGGCGGCGCTCGGTATCCGCATCATCGCGCCGATTCCCGGTAAGGGCACTATCGGCATTGAGGTGCCGAACACGCGTAAGGAAATGGTGTCGATGCGGTCGGTCCTGGCGACGGAGAAATTCCAGAACGCCGAGATGGATCTGCCCATTGCCTTCGGCCGCACCATCACCAATGAAGTGTTCATCGCCGACCTTGCCCGCATGCCCCACCTGCTGATGGCGGGGGCCACAGGACAAGGCAAATCGGTGGGTTTGAACGTGATCCTGACGTCGCTGCTCTACAAGCGTCACCCCGCGCAGCTCAAGTTTGTGCTCGTCGACCCCAAGAAGGTCGAGCTTTCGCTCTTTAATAAGATTGAGCGCCACTTCCTGGCCACGCTGCCCGGCGCGCAGGAGGCCATTATCACCGACACGAGCAAGGTCGTCGATACGCTCAACTCGCTGTGCATCCTGATGGACCAGCGCTACACCCTGCTCAAAGACGCGGGCTGCCGCAACCTCAAGGAGTACAACAAGAAATTCATCGAGCGGCGCTTGCTGCCCACCAAAGGCCACCAGTTTATGCCGTTCATCGTGGTGGTCATCGATGAGCTCGCCGACCTGATGATGACGGCGGGTAAGGAAGTCGAAACCCCCATCGCGCGCTTGGCGCAGCTGGCGCGCGCCATCGGGATTCACCTGGTGGTCGCCACCCAGCGCCCCAGCGTGAACGTGATTACGGGCATTATCAAGGCCAACTTCCCGGCCCGTATCTCTTTCAAGGTGACGGCGAAGGTGGACTCGCGCACGATCCTCGACGCGTCCGGCGCCGACCAGCTCATCGGGCAGGGCGATATGCTCTTTTCCGTCGGCTCCGATCTGATTCGGGTCCAGTGCGCGTTCGTCGATACGCCGGAAGTCGACCGGCTCTGCGATTTCATCGGCGGGCAGCAAGCCTATCCTACAGCGTACGAGCTGCCCGAGTACGTGGGCGATAAAGGCAGCGGCAATGATGGCGGTGACGACTTCGACGAGGGCGACCGCGATGCCCTGTTCGCCGAAGCGGCCAAAGTGATCGTCACGCATCAGCAGGGCTCCACTTCGCTGCTCCAGCGCCGTCTCAAGCTCGGCTACAACCGCGCCGGCCGCCTTATTGATCAGTTGGAGAAGGCAGGGGTGGTGGGGCCGTTCGAGGGCTCCAAGAGCCGCGACGTTTTGATTCCGGATGAGTACGCTTTGGAACAGTTGTTGAAACGGCTGGAAAGTGGCGGTGAGAAAGCCCCTTTCTGAGGCCTTCCGGCGCGATAGACGCCCTGCCAGCCACGCTGCATCTACCTAACTCCAATGACCATTCGTACCCTCTCCGTGCTCGCCGGCTTGCTGCTGACCACTTCCGTGGCGCACGCGCAGCAAGACCCGAAAGCCGGTAAGATCCTCGACGAAATGAGCGCGAAGTATAAGGCGCTCAAAGCGTTTAAGGCCTCGTTTCAGCAAACCCTCGAAAATCCACTCAATAAGATCCGGGAAACGATGGAGGGCGACATCACGGTGTCGGGTTCCAAGTTTCGCCTCCAAACCAAAGGGCAGGAGGTCGTCAACGACGGCAAGACGATGTGGACCTTCATGAAGGCGGAAAACGAGGTTAACATCTCCGACTACGACCCTGACGAGGAGGAAATGTCGCCGACATCCATCTTCACGCTCTACCAGAAAGGCTACAAGTACACGTACGTCGAGCAGATGACCGAAAACGGCATCTCGTACGACGTCGTGGAGCTAGCGCCCGAAGACCGCTCGAACTCCCTCATCAAGGTGCGCCTGCAGGTGAGCAAAAAAGATCGCTCGGTAAAAAGCTGGAAGATGTTCAAGAAAAACGGCAATCGTTACTCGTTCGTCATCAAGAATTTTGTACCTAACCCTGCCGTAACGGTTTCGACCTTTTCCTTCGATAAGGCTAAGCACAAAGGCGTTAAGGTGATTGATCTACGCTAAGCTTCTCTCTATTTCTGTCCCTCTTCTGACTGACTTCACGCTCCGTTGGCTTTTGGCCGATGGGGCGTTTGTGGTTATAGGGCGAGCCGCGGGCCTGCGAGCCACTGTAGGCGGCTTACACGTCGTGCGACGCCGAGCTTGACGCGAAAGCGCTGTCGCGCTCGCGGGCCGGCGCCCCGCGCTACATTCCGCGCTATTTTCGCCCCAATGACCGCTGCCCAGCTTACCGCCACGATCCGCGCTAAACGCTCTTTCCTGTGCGTCGGCCTTGATCCCGACCCTGCCCGCCTGCCCGCCTGCCTCGCCGACGAGCCCAACCCCGTATTGGCCTTTAACCGCGCCATCATTGCGGCCACCCACGACCTGTGCGTGGCTTACAAGCCCAATACGGCGTTTTACGAAGCGAGCGGGGCGGCCGGCTGGCAAACGCTGGAAGAAACCGCCCGGCTGCTGCCCGCGGACTGTTTTCGGATTGCGGACGCCAAGCGCGGCGATATCGGCAATACCAGCGCGCGCTATGCCGCCGCGTTTTTCGACGCCCTGCCGTTCGATGCCGTCACGGTGGCGCCGTACATGGGGCGCGATTCAGTGACGCCTTTTGTCGAAAACCGGCCCGGCAAATGGGCTATTTTGCTGGCCCTGACTTCTAACCCCGGCGCCGACGATTTTCAGACTCTGCCCGTTGCCAACGGCACGGCGCTATTCGAGCATGTGCTAACCCAGAGCCAACGCTGGCCGCACGCCGACCAATTGATGTACGTCGTCGGCGCGACGCGCGCGGATGCTCTGCGCCTGGTGCGCAAGCACGTGCCGACCGCGTGGCTGCTCGTACCCGGTGTAGGTGCCCAAGGGGGCTCACTCGCCGACGTGGCGAAGTACGGCCTGACGCCGGAGGTGGGCTTGCTGGTGAATTCCTCGCGCGAAATCCTCTACGCGTCGAGCGGGCCCGACTTTGCTGAAGCTGCCCGCGCGGCCGCCCTGCGCGTCCAGACGCAAATGGCCTACTTGCTGGCGGCGGCTGGCCTGTAAATACCCGCGTCGTTTGAACGCCAAACGCCCCGTCGGCGAAGACCGGCGGGGCGTGGCGGGTAGGTAGCGGAGTTACTACGACGTTTTTTTGCTGACGGTGGCAGCTTTTTTGGCCGTCGTCGCCTTGGCGGTGGGCTTCTTAGCGGCGGTCTTTTTTGCCGCTGGCTTCTTGGCGGCTGCTTTCTTGGCCGCGGCCTTGGCGGGGGCGTCCGTGTCGCCTTCCTCGGCTTTCGGCGCGGCTTTCTTCGCCCCGAAGCGCCCTTTAGCTGGCTTGTCGGGCGTGGCAGCCGCGAGCTCACGGCACCGCTCCAACGTTAGCTCGATCGGCTCTTCTCCCTTCGGGATCTTGACATTTTTGCCGCCCGCCGTGATGTAAGGGCCAAAACGACCATTAACGATCTGAATCGTAGCGTCTTCCTCGAAGCCTTTGATGAGGCGCTCCGCTTCCGTCTGACGCTTGGTCTCAATCAGCTCCGTGGCCTCCTCGGTGGTAAGTGTCAACGGGTCTTGCTCCTTGCGGAGTGAGTAGAATTTGCTGTTGTGCCGCACGTACGGGCCAAAGCGACCTTCGCCCACGATCATTTCCTTTTCCTCAAATTCCCCGACTGATCGAGGGAGGCGGAGGAGATCGAGCGCCTGTTCGAGGGTAATGGATTCCAGAAACTGCCCCTTCTTGAGGTTCGCAAAGGCCGGCTTGCGTCCGGCTTCCTCTTCCGCCTGACTGTCGCCGAGTTGCACGTAGGGGCCGTATTTGCCAAGCCGCGCCGAGATGGGCTTGCCCGAAATCGGGTCAGTACCGATCTGGCGGGCTCCGCTTACGGTCGAACGCTCAATCTGCTGGCCCGCCTCCACGGTTTCGTGGAAGCCGCCGTAGAAGCCGCTGAGCATATCTACCCATTCCTGCTCGCCGTCGGCGATGCGGTCGAACTGGCTTTCAACTTTGGCCGTGAACTGGTAGTCGACGATCATCGGGAAGTGCTCGACCAGGAAATCGTTGACGACCATCGCCGTATCGGTCGGGAAAAGCTTGGCCTTCTCCGCGCCGGTGATCTCGGTCTTGACGACCTCCGTGAGTTGATCATTTTCGAGCGTCAGCACCTGGTAAGAACGCTCGCGCCCCTCCCGGGCGTCCTTCTCCACGTACCCGCGCTTTTGCACCGTGCTAATGGTCGAGGCGTACGTCGACGGCCGACCAATGCCCATCTCTTCCAACTTCTTGACGAGTGCGGCCTCCGTATAGCGCGCGGCCGGCGCGCTGAAGCGCTCCGTGGCGTGCAGGTTATCAGCTCTCAGCTGCTCGCCGACGCTCAGTGCGGGCAACCGCGAACCGCCCTCGTTGGCGTCCGGGTCAGGCTCGGGCTCATCGTCGGTCGATTCGGCGTACACTTTCAGGAAGCCTTCGAACGTAGTGACTTCGCCGGTGGCGACGAACGTTTGCCCCGGCCGGGTGCTGATGCCGATCGTCGCGGTGGTTTTCTCAAACTCCGCATCCGTCATCTGCGAAGCGATCGCGCGCTTGCGGATCAGTTCGTACAGGCGCTGTTCTGAGGCATCTTTTCCGGCCTTAAGGGCCGAAAAATCAGTTGGCCGAATGGCTTCGTGCGCCTCCTGCGCGCTGGCAACTTTGGTTTTGTACGTCCGGGTTTGGGCGTAGCGCGCCCCGTAGGCCGTCTCGATCTGCGCCTTCGCACCGGCTAAAGCTTCATTCGAAAGGTTGACCGAGTCGGTCCGCATATAGCTGATCTTGCCGGCCTCGTAGAGCTTCTGGGCCACGCTCATCGTCTGGTTGACCGAGAAGCCGAGCTTACGGGCGGCTTCCTGCTGAAGCGTTGAGGTGGTGAAAGGCGCGGCGGGCGAGCGGCGCAAGGGCTTGCTTTCCAGAGTATCAACCCGGAAAGAAGCCCCCAGGCAGCCTTGCAAAAACTCGCGTGCCTCGGCAGCCGTTTTGAAGCGCTGCGGTAGCTCCGCCCGCACGGCACGGCCGGCGGTGTTGCGCAGCTCCGCGATGACCCGGAAGGCGCTGGTCGCCTGAAACCGGGCCACTTCGCGCTCGCGCTCCACTACCAGGCGCACCGCCACCGACTGCACGCGGCCCGCGCTCAAACCCGGCTTCACCTTGCGCCAAAGCACCGGCGATAGCTCGAAGCCCACGAGCCGGTCAAGTACCCGCCGCGCCTGCTGGGCATTGACGAGGTTATAATCAATCGAGCGCGGCGCGGCGATGGCGTTCTGGATAGCGCCCTTCGTAATCTCGCGAAACACGATGCGCCGGGTCTTGTCCTGGTTCAGGTTGAGCGTTTCGGCCAGGTGCCACGAGATGGCTTCACCCTCGCGGTCATCGTCGCTCGCGAGCCAGACGATCTCTGCTTCCTTCGCCAGCTTTTTCAACTGGGCGATCACCTCGCGCTTGTCGGCCGACACCACGTAGGTTGGCTTAAAGCCGTTGGCAATGTCGATGGCGTTATTATCCTTCGGCAAGTCCCGAATGTGACCGAAGCTCGAACGTACCACGAAATCGGGACCGAGGTAACCTTCAATCGTCTTTGCTTTGGCCGGTGACTCGACGATAACTAGGTTTTTCGCCATAAGGGCAGGGAGGGCGGGAATAAAAAGGCAGAAATGCCAAAAGGGCCGCAAAGCTAACGACTGTTCGGGTACGGCTTGTTCCAGCGCCTACCGGATGGTATCCTCCCCAGCCGACTAATGATCTGAAACCACTCCAAGCTCTCTGCGTACACGGCCGCTGCGGGCTAAAATAATGTGCGTATGGTGCTACTTAGTTGGCACGCATTTGTCGGAGTATTTCCGTGGCACCGCGAGTACGAATGAGGCTCTTGCTTGTCTCATCCCTCGCCGTTTTTCCTCTGCTTTCGCGTCTTCAGCTCCCCGAATGATCATTTACCAATCCGGCAACTGGCTGGCACTGATTCGGCAGTTTCACCAGAGCGACACGATCAAGGATCTGTTCGGTAAGCTGGTAGTGGTAGCGATCTACGTGACGATCTTCACCGTTATCGATCTGGAGTTCCTAACCCAGCGGCCGGCGCTCAACCCATCGTTCCTATCCACGATGGGCATTTTGCTGTCCTTACTTATCGCTTTTCGGACGAATAAGGCATACGATCGCTTTTGGGAAGGCCGCACCCTGTGGGGCTCGCTCATTTCCGCCTGCCGCAACTGCGCGATTATGGTCCATTCGGTATTGCCGAAGGATGATGAGCGCAATCGGCTCTTCTTTGCCCGAATGCTAACCAACTATGCGGGTGCCTTGCGCGATCAGTTGCGTGGCGGCGTCGATGTCCGGCAATTGGAGCCGATGGAGCCAGAAGTACGCGCCGCCGTGCAGCGCCAGCGCCACAAACCGACTGCCATCGCCAGCGAGTTGCAGGTCCGCTTTGAAGAGCTGCGGCAGGCAGGTGTTTTTACGGATTTTCATCTCCTGAGCTGGAAGGCTGAGCACGACCGGCTGCTGCAAATCAACGGGGGCTGCGAACGGATCTATCGGACTCCCATCCCTTTCAGCTATTCGTTCTTCATTAAGCTGTTCATCTCGGCCTACATCATGTTCATGCCGGTGGCGCTGCTCGATTCGTGGGGCTACTTCACCATTCCGGCGGTACTGTTTGCAGCGTATGTGCTCATTGGAATCGAGTTGATCTCGGAAGAGATTGAAGAGCCTTTCGGCTGGGATATCAACGACATCTCAACCGGACAGCTCGCTCATTCCATCCGCGTGAGCGTGCACGAGTTGTTGGGGGTAGTGTTACCCGACGTAGAATCGCAACCAATCAATCCTGACTTTACGGTGGTGCACTAACCCCGAAGTTGTACGGGCGCGCCCTTCATGCCACCTTCGTGGTGGCGAGGCTTCCCGCGCAGCTTTTGGCTGACATCCATCCTTACTTTTACCTTCCTTCCCTGGTTCCCAGACGACGATTTATGGCTGCTGAAAAGAAACGTTCGCCCAAGTCTGCTCCAGCAGCTCCGGTCACCGAATCGAATGGGGCGGCACCCGCCGCCCAACTTGCTCCAGTAGCGGCGGCGGCGCGCGCGAGTAAATCCAGCTCAACGGGTCCGGCGGGTGCGAAAGGTCAAGCTGGAGAGAAAGGACGGACCGGTACTACGGGCCGAGCTGGCACCACTGGACGCACTGGCACGGCTGGTCGGGCCGGCACCACTGGCCGGGCTGGCGCCACCGGACGAACCGGCGTGAGCGGTAAAACGGGCGCTACGGGTATTGCCGGTGCTACTGGAACCATAGGCGCCACGGGCATGGCGGGCGCTACCGGTCCCGCCGGCCTGGATCGCAGGCCCGGAATGACTGGGGCGAAGGGTATGGCAGGGGCGGCCGGCGCA